>CP048470.1:920000-1220000 GCA_025559845.1 Agrobacterium tumefaciens | reverse complement strand
CCCTCTCGGTTCGTGCAGAGCAGGGCGATCCATAACGAGGATTTTTCCAGCTTGCCAAGTCGACTATTATGTATATACATTTAGATCATAAAAGAAAGGCGAAAACAGATGCCCGGGAACAAATCTTCGAACGAAACAACCTCGCTTTTGTCCGAAAAGGTGTGGCGTAACGCTCGGCTCGCGACCCTCGACCCATCACTGACCGGCCTGGGAATCATCGAAAACGGAGCGATTGCCGTTCGAAACGGACGTATCGTCTTTGTCGGCGCGGAAGCCGCCTTGCCCGCCGACCTCGCCGACATAAATAAGACGATCGATTGCCAGGGACGCTGGATCACTCCCGCACTGATCGACTGCCACACCCATCTGGTCTTCGGTGGCAATCGCGCCATGGAATTCGAGATGCGTTTGAATGGCGCAACCTACGAGGAAATCGCCAAGGCGGGCGGCGGCATCGTCTCTTCCGTGCGGGATACGCGCACACTTTCAGAAGAAGCACTGGTGGCGCAGGCCCTGCCCCGTCTCGATACGTTGCTTTCCGAAGGCGTTTCGACCATCGAAATCAAGTCGGGTTACGGCCTCAATATCGAGACCGAACTTAAAATGCTGCGTGTGGCGCGCAAACTGCAGACACTTCGCCCGATCCGCATCCTTACCAGCTATCTTGCCGCCCACGCGACGCCGACAGAATACAAGGGTCGAAACGCAGATTACATCAACGATGTCGTTCTGCCCGGGCTTGAACAGGCCCATGCCGAAGGCCTGGTCGATGCCGTCGACGGTTTTTGCGAAGGCATCGCCTTCTCCGTGGAAGACATGCGCCGCGTGTTCGACAAGGCAAAACAGCTCGGTCTGCCCGTCAAACTCCATGCCGAACAGCTTTCCAATCTCGGTGGTTCCGAGCTGGCCGCTTCTTTTGGCGCTCTTTCCGCCGATCATCTGGAGTATCTGGATGAGAAAGGCGCGAACGCACTGGCCGAGGCGGGAACGGTTGCCGTTCTTCTTCCAGGTGCCTTTTATGCATTGCGTGAAAAACAGGCGCCCCCTGTTCAGGCATTGCGTGATGCGGTTTGCGACATCGCGCTGGCCACCGATTGCAATCCCGGCACCTCACCGCTGACCTCTCTATTGTTGACGATGAACATGGGCGCGACACTCTTCCGTCTGACCGTGGAAGAATGCCTGACCGCCACGACCCGCACGGCCGCAAAAGCACTCGGCCTCACCTCGGAAACCGGCACGCTGGAGGTTGGCAAGTCTGCGGACCTGGCAATCTGGGACATCGAGCGCCCAAGCGAGCTTGTTTACCGCATCGGTTTTAACCCGCTTCATAGCCGCATTTTCAAGGGAGAGACGGTTTCCCCATGACGATCACACTTCATCCAGGCGCGGTGCCGCTTACCGATCTCGCCAACATCTACTGGAACAACGGCGCCGCCAGACTTGACCGCTCGTTTGATGCCGGCATTGAAAAGGCTGCGCGGCGTATTGCCGAAATCGCAGCCGGCAACGCCCCGGTTTATGGGATCAACACCGGCTTCGGCAAACTCGCTTCGATCAAGATCGATGCTGCCGACGTTGCCACCCTGCAGCGCAATCTCATCCTCTCGCATTGCTGCGGCGTCGGCGCGCCATTGCCGGAAAACGTCGTTCGCCTGATCATGGCCTTGAAGCTCATTTCGCTCGGCCGTGGCGCATCCGGCGTGCGGCTGGAGCTTGTCCGCCTGATTGAAGGGATGCTCGATAAGGGCGTCATTCCCGCCATTCCGGAAAAAGGTTCGGTTGGCGCATCCGGCGATCTGGCGCCGCTTGCTCATATGGCAGCTGTCATGATGGGGGAAGGCGAGGCCTTTTATCAGGGCGCACTTTTGCCTGCAGCAGAGGCGCTGGCGAAAGCCGCGCTTCAACCGGTCGTTCTCGCCGCAAAAGAAGGTCTTGCCCTCATCAATGGCACACAGACGTCCACGGCGCTCGCCCTTGCCGGCCTTTTCAGGGCGCATCGGGCAGCACAGGCGGCGTTGATCACCGGTGCGCTTTCCACCGACGCGGCCATGGGTTCGTCCGCGCCTTTCCATCCGGATATTCACACCCTGCGCGGCCATAAAGGTCAGATCGATGCTGGTGCTGCCCTGCGCCAGCTTCTTGAAGGCTCCGAAATTCGCGTCAGTCATATTGAAGGGGATGAGCGTGTACAGGACCCCTACTGCATTCGCTGCCAACCACAGGTCGACGGCGCCTGCCTGGACCTTCTGCGTCAGGTCGCCCGAACGCTCGAGATCGAAGCCAATGCCGTGACGGACAATCCGCTGGTGCTCTCCGACAATTCTGTCGTCTCAGGCGGAAACTTCCATGCCGAGCCGGTGGCCTTTGCCGCCGACCAGATCGCGTTGGCAATTTGCGAAATCGGTGCAATCGCCCAACGACGCATCGCACTTCTGGTTGATCCCTCACTGTCTTACGGCCTACCGGCCTTCCTGTCGAAAAAGCCCGGTTTGAACTCAGGCCTGATGATCGCGGAAGTCACATCCGCGGCGCTGATGAGCGAAAACAAACAGATGTCTCATCCGGCCTCGGTCGATTCGACACCAACCTCCGCCAACCAGGAAGACCATGTTTCCATGGCCTGCCACGGCGCACGTCGCCTTCTGGCGATGACCGAAAACCTCTTTGCCATTCTCGGCATCGAGGCACTGTCGGCAGTACAGGGTGTCGAACTGCGCGGCCCGCTGAAAACGAGCCCCGAACTGCAGAAGGCGATCGACGTGCTTCGCGCCGAAATTCCATCCTTGGAAGACGACCGCTTCATGGCACCGGAGCTGAAGACAGCGGCAGAATTGATTGCGACGGGCGCGCTCGTTTCAGCAATCTCGACCAACATCTTGCCAAAACTGGAGGTTTGAGATGTCTGTCTTTGAACTGCAACGTGGCAATTCACCGGTCATTTTAGCTTTTCCCCACACCGGTAACGACGTGCCGGCGCCGATCTGGAACCGCTTGAATGACAATGGACGCATCCTCGCGGACACTGATTGGCATATTCATGAGCTTTATGCGGGTCTGTTGCCGGAGGCGACGACGGTTCGGGCAACGTTCCACCGATACGTCATCGACGCAAACCGCGATCCGTCCGGTACCAGCCTCTATCCCGGCCAGAACACCACCGGCCTTATCCCTGAGACGGATTTTGATGGGAAATCCATCTGGACTTCGGGAGAAGAACCGGATGAAACCGATATCGCTTATCGGCTGGAGACATTCCACCTGCCCTATCATGCCGCACTTGCTGCCGAGATTGAGCGTGTGAAAGCCCTGCATGGCGTTGCCATCCTTTACGATTGCCATTCGATCCGCTCGCATATTCCGTTTCTGTTCGAGGGCAAGCTGCCGGATTTCAATATCGGCACGGACATGGGCAAGACCTGCGATCCCGCAATCGAGAAGATCGCTGTTGACGTCACAGACACGGCGGAAGGTTACACCAGCATCCTGAACGGCCGTTTCAAAGGCGGCTGGACGACGCGCCATTATGGCAGACCGGAAACCGGAGCGCATGCCATTCAAATGGAGCTCGCCCAATCCACACATCTGCAAAAACAAGAGCCGCCTTTTGCTTATGACGAGCAGAAAGCCGGGCGTCTTCGTGCCCATCTGAAAGCCATTCTGACGCGCATCGAAAAAGCTGCGTCCGAGATGAAACCACAAGGGGAAACAGCATGAACAATCCGCGCCACAATATCCGCGATGTCCGCGCTCCGCAGGGCACCGAACTCAACGCAAAAAGCTGGATGACCGAAGCGCCGCTTCGCATGCTGATGAACAATCTCGATCCCGATGTCGCCGAGCGTCCGCATGAACTGGTGGTCTATGGCGGCATTGGTCGCGCAGCGCGCACATGGGACGATTTTGATCGGATTGTCGCGACCCTGAAGGACCTCAACGAAGATGAGACGCTGGTGGTGCAGTCGGGCAAACCGGTCGGTGTGTTCCGCACTCACAAGGATGCACCGCGTGTTTTGATCGCCAATTCCAATCTCGTACCGCACTGGGCGACATGGGACCATTTCAACGAACTGGATAAAAAGGGTCTTGCCATGTACGGCCAGATGACAGCCGGTTCGTGGATCTACATCGGCACGCAGGGCATCGTGCAGGGAACTTACGAGACCTTTGTGGAAGCCGGACGCCAACATTATGAAGGCAACCTCAAGGGCAAATGGATTTTGACCGGCGGTCTCGGTGGCATGGGCGGTGCGCAGCCACTTGCTGCAGTCATGGCCGGCGCCTGCTGCCTTGCCGTAGAATGCGACGAAACCCGCGTCGACTTCCGGCTTCGCACCCGTTACGTCGATGCGAAGGCTCACACGCTGGACGAAGCATTGGCGCTGATCGACCAGTGGACGAAAGCCGGCGAGGCAAAGTCCGTTGGCCTGATCGGTAACGCGGCGGACGTCTTCCCTGAACTCGTCCGACGGGGCATTCGCCCTGATATCGTCACCGACCAGACTTCAGCTCACGATCCGATCCATGGTTATCTGCCTGCCGGATGGACCGTTGCCGAGTGGCGCGCCAAACAGGAAAGCGATCCCAAGGCCGTTGAAGCTGCCGCCCGCGCATCGATGAAGGTGCACGTTCAGGCGATGGTGGATTTCTGGAACGCAGGCGTTCCCACCCTCGACTACGGCAACAACATTCGTCAGGTGGCCAAAGACGAGGGCCTTGAAAATGCTTTTGCCTTTCCGGGTTTTGTTCCGGCCTATATCCGCCCGCTGTTTTGCCGCGGTATCGGCCCGTTCCGTTGGGCTGCCCTGTCCGGTGACCCGGAGGATATCTACAAGACCGATGCGAAGGTGAGGGAGCTGTTGCCTGATAACAAGCACCTGCACAACTGGCTGGACATGGCGCGCGAACGCATCGCCTTCCAGGGTCTTCCGGCGCGAATTTGCTGGGTTGGTCTCGGCGATCGTCATCGTCTCGGCCTCGCCTTCAATGAGATGGTGAGGAATGGTGAATTGAAAGCGCCGATCGTCATCGGTCGTGACCACCTCGACAGTGGATCGGTCGCGTCCCCGAATCGCGAAACGGAAGCCATGAAGGATGGATCAGATGCCGTGTCCGACTGGCCGCTTCTGAATGCGCTGCTCAACACGGCATCCGGCGCCACCTGGGTATCGTTGCACCACGGCGGCGGTGTCGGCATGGGCTTTTCGCAACATTCTGGCATGGTCATTTGCTGCGATGGTAGCGATGACGCTTCCCGTCGCATCGAGCGGGTTTTGTGGAACGACCCGGCGACCGGCGTGATGCGCCACGCCGATGCCGGTTACGACATCGCGATCGACTGCGCGAAAGAACAGGGTCTTCGCCTGCCCGGCATTCTGGGAAACTGAAAACGAAAGGCTGCGGTGAAACTTTTGCCGGTTTGCCGCCGTATTCCTGATAGATGGTCGGAGCTCCGGTTCCGATCGTCGAATTTCGTGAAGAGTGTTCGGGGCGGGTATGACGATTTGGTCGGCGGCAATGGAAGATTTATCCCGCCGGCCTCGCAGGTTCATTGCCCTTTTCATGACGGGCATCGTCCTTACTGTCTGGCATGGGGTGGGCATGGCTTCGGAGACCAGGGATGATCGACCAGTGCGGATCGACGTCGGTGGCTACAAGCTCAACAGTTTGCTGGTCGAGCCAGGGCCCGGCGCCGATCTCCCCGCGATCGTCTTTATTCATGGCGCCAGCACCAGCCTTTACGATCCGGTCTTCGCGTTTCTTTCAAAACTGAAAGGCAGATCACGGCTGTTATTCGTTGACCGGCCCGGTCATGGCGGTTCCGACGCGGGTGGGCAAGACGCAATTCGGCCGGATGGCCAGGCGGATGCAATCGCTGAACTGATGCGCAAGCGCGGGATCTCGCGTGCCATTATCGTTGGTCACTCATTTGGAGGCGCCATCGCCGCAGCGCTTGTTATCCGTCATCCTGAAATGGTGTCGGGGCTCCTCTTCCTGTCGCCGGCGCTTTATCCGTGGGACAGTGGCATTGCTTGGTATTACTCGGCTGCCAGCGCTCCTGTCTTTGGGTCAATGTTCAGCACCGTGGTCGCACCGCCACTTGGCATTCTGGCCATAAACCAGGCGATACGCGGGGTGTTTGCGCCCAATACACCTCCTCCGAACTACATCAGGGGAACACGCGCGCTCAACGCGCTCCGACCAAACGCCTTCAGACACAATGCGCGGGAAATTTCAGCCTTGAGTGACTGGGCGCGGACCGCTTCGCGACAGTATCCCGCAATCAAGGCTCCAACGATCATAATAACCGGTGATGCGGACCAGATCGTTTCGGCCGAAATACACGCCCGACATCTCGCCAGAGACATCGCCGGATCGATATTGGTTGTCGTAAAAAACCTTGGCCATAAATCGGATTACGTTGCCGCCGACCTCGCGATCGCGGCAATTGAAAAGTTAAGCGGGCGAAGGGTCGACCTTAACGCATCTCGCAGAGAGATTGAAAAACGGATTGCCAATGACCGCAAACGCTGACGAAGCGATAGCTTGCCGGAGACCTCGATGAAATCGTTGCACGCCCGTGACTACAAACGCATGCCGTGGAAAAACGGTGGTGGTGAGACCGTGGAAATCGCCATATTCCCGGCTGACGCCTCTGTTGAAACATTCGAGTGGCGCATCAGTATGGCGACTGTCGCGAACGATGGACCCTTTTCGATTTTCCCCGGGATAGACCGTACTCTGTCCATTCTGCAGGGAAACGGCATGGCTCTTGCGATCGAGAACGACAATCCCGTTTTACTGACAAAGGCCAGCCCGCCCCTGCCCTTTCCGGCAGATGTTCGCGTCCACGCCACCCTTCCTGACGGAGCGATTGTCGATCTCAATGTCATGACACGACGCGACACATGGCGTCACAGCGTTCACAGGCATGTCGGCCCGTTGTCTTCTGCCGAGACAACGGCAACGCAAACGCTTCTTCTTGCCGTTGGGCCGGTCACGGTCTCCGGTGCCGGTGCCGTCCACCATTTGAAAGACATGGACGCGCTTATGCTGGAGACCGGGGTGAACATCTCTGTTCTCCCCGACAAGCCGGAAGGCAGCTATTTCCTCATCGAGCTCATTCGAATCTGAGTTGGGATCAAAGCACTCTCAGTCCAATCTGAGCGGATCGGCAATCCGTGGCCAAAGTTCAAGACTGGCCTTGCGGTAGTCTGTTTTGGACGGATCGGTGGGATAGGAGGTCGGCGCGGCAATGTAGACGATCTCCGAGGCGACCGGTGCAAACCCCGCATGGAAGTGGTTGGTGGATTTCACCAGCAACACATTCTTCTTTGCAAAATCGACGCCCAGATTGGAAAAGATATCCGGCTCATAAGTTTGCGTCCGGCTGGTGATCAAAATGATGTCGATATCAGTGCCAACCGGTCTGACGACCGCGGCACGGCCAAGCGTCACGCGGCTGTTTCTAAAACTCTGCCATCCTGCTTCAGCGGTGCGAACGACTCTGACGCGGAAATCGAGCGGATCTCCGCCCTGGGGACTGGATTTCCCACCGATACGAAGATCGATCTCGGCCCCCTCACCCGCCGCATGGCAAAATGACACGGCGATCGGGTCCCAGATCGTCGCAACACCGATGTTATCCATGCCGCGCTCGACCATACGTCGCAGGATATAGGTCGCGTCGCCGGCAACACCGCCACCCGGGTTATCCCAGATGTCCGAAACGACAACCGGCATGTCGGGCCTTGCGCGCAGAATTTCCAGCGCCTTGTCCAGTCCGGCCTCTGTTTCGAGCATCGGCATCGCGGTCTGCTTGCGCATACGATAGAGCTCATGGCCCAGTTTTTCGGCCAGTGCATCGCCCTTGGCCTTGTCGCCATCACTGACGACGATGATTCGTGTTCCCATGTCAGGCACATCACCAGCCATGAACCCGTGAATAACTGAAATGGAGAGAATGCCGTCCTTGCCTTCCATCGCCTTCAAACGATCGACGTAAGACCGCATCGGCTCGCGGCTGGTCGGATAGATGGTGATCATACGGCAATCGAACGTCGAGATGACCGGTCTGATCTCGCCACGAAGCGTACGCAGTGCCAGTTCAACGACGTGCTCTCCTCGTTCCTCGAAATCCGTATGCGGAAATTCGAGGAAGGTTGCCATGATATCGAGATTTTCGACACGCATGGGGGTCAGATGACTGTGCGGGTCAAACTCCGCGGCAATCAGGACATCCTTTCCGACCATAGAGCGAATTCGCGAGAGTAAATCTCCCTCAGGATCGTCATAACCTTGCGCAACCATGGCACCATGCAGGCCGAGGACGACGGCATCGACAGGCATGGCGGCGCGAAGCTCCGCAAGGATCGTATCGCGCAAGGTCTCGTAAGTTTTGCGCTGTATCAGACCCGCAGGTTCGGCCCAGCAGGACGTCCCCTCAATCACCGTAAAACCCTCCGCCCTGCCTCTGCGACGCAGGATCGGGACAGGCGATGAGCAGAGCGTCGGTGTTTCAGGATGCTCACCCGGGCCAGCATAAAAAGCAGCCTTGAACGCATCCATATCGGTCGGAACCGGAGAAAACGTATTGGTTTCTGTTGCGAGCGATGCCGTGAAGATGCGCATGATTTGGACTTCTCGATACGATTTCGTGAAAATGGCGAGAATGTCTCGCCATTTTATTTAGCCGGATAAATTACCAGACTGTTCCGCGCGCGGCGACGTCTTCGACACGGGTGACAATGCCGCCTCGATGAAAAACCATCCTGTCGAAAAGATTGCTGACAACGCAGGTATGATTGGGCGTGACCTTCACCACATCGCCGATCTCCGGCTTCATATCGCAAGCTGAAAGATCGACAACGGCATGCTCTTCAGAAAGGGAGATGATACGCGCCGCGTCGTAGCCTTCGATCAGGCCGTAGTCACTGAAGCCAAGCAGATCCGATGTGAGTGCTTTGGAGCCCGCATCGAGAACGGCACGGTCCGACGTCGGTCGAGATACCACCGTCGCCAGGACACACATGGCAAGATCGTCCACAGTGCAATGGCCCGCACGCACCATGCTGCGGTCGTTGTAGACATAGGTGCCAGCACGGTGCTCGGTGGCTGAAGGCACAAGATGGGCCGAGAAGAAATCCGGCGAACCGCCACTGGATCGAACCTGGCAGTCGATGCCTTTTTCTGCAAGCAGAGCCATTGTGCGGACAATGAAGCCTTCGACTTTCTCCGCGCCGCCCGGTGCCGGGTATGTCAGGATACCTTTGAAAGTCAGTCCGGGCGCCGCAGCAATCATTTCTGCCAATGCAACAGCCGCTTCCGGCGTCTGTACACCGCATCGCTTTCCGCCTGTATCGCATTCCACAAGGACGCAGAGCGGCCTGGATGCTTCGAATGTCTCGGCAAGACCGGCAACCGTATGAGCGCTATCGGCGACGACGCAAAGCTTGCCGATCACCGCATTCAGTGCTTTCAGCCGTGCCAGCTTCTCCGCGCCCATAATGTTATAGGTTATAAGTATATCATCGAAGCCTGCCTCGGCGAAAACTTCTGCCTCAGTCACCTTCTGACAATTGATCCCGATGGCACCGGCCTCAACCTGCTGACGCGCAATCGCCGGGATCTTGTGTGTCTTGATATGCGGACGGAAACTCTTACCATGGCCGTTCAGATAGTCCTGAGCCCGGAGGATGTTGGCAGCAAGCCGATCCTCGTCGATGACAGGCATTGGCGTTGCGACTTGCTCGAGTGGTGTTCCCTGAACGGGCCATGGATATGTCATAACGGAGTTCCGCAGAGTTTCGGTATTTAGGCCAGAGGCTTGTAGGCAATCACGTCCATTTCAACTTTCGCATCCACCATGAGAGGTGACTGCACGGTGGAACGCGCCGGAGGGTGATCAATAAAGTGCTTCTGAAAGACAGCGTTGAAGCTGGAGAAGTCTCTGGCATCGTCGAGCCAGACATTGACTTTGACAACGTCAGCGAGCGTGCAATCGGCAAGTGCCAGTACGTCCTTGATGTTAGCCACGACCTGCTCCGTCTGTGCGACAATGCCACCCGTCACCACTTCACCGTCAACAGTGGGCACCTGACCGGATACATACACAAAATCACCTGCGCGAACGGCTTTCGCAAAAGGGCGGCGCTGCCCGCCTGCCTGGCTATCCGCGGCTTCGAAACGGATCAACTTGTGTTCTGACATCGGTCCTCGCAAACAATTTTCATAGAAAACAGGATATTTGGTGATTTGTATCGCATTTCAGCAGTGCACGCCACAAATTATGTAAATTATTTAGACGTCGGAATGCTGTGCTGATGGTCACGCTATTCCAGCACGTCAATAGCGAGAGATCATCGGACAGTGTGCTTCTGCGCACGGGAAGGCGTAGTCAAGACTGAATACGCCAGATTCCGGGGGAGAGTGATGTGCGTTAGCGGCGAGTTAGCCGCGGCTAACTTCACCCTCAAATAGCGGCAACGCAAACATGTGCGATGTCCGTAACAGGACTTTGCCTCGGGACATCAACCCAAGACTATTACGATTTCTATGCCGCGCCCCCGGCGATGCTCGCCTCGACCCGATTTGCAACTGTTTGCGCAATCTTTTGCGCCTGAACGCGAATATCCGGGACCGCGGTAATTTCCCAGAAACGGCCGGCCGTCAAAGCACCGGCAGCGAAAAGCCCGCCCCATGCGCCGCCGTCTGGCATCAATAGACGCGACTCCCCATCTACTTCGACCCCGAGTCCCAGTGCATCGAGCGTGATCACGTCGTCATTCTTCATCATCTGAAGAAGCGGCGAGTGGCCGATACCCGCGCGCTCCATACCGGTACAGTTAACCACCCAGTCAACCTCCAGGGATATCACATCCTGCGTATGCCTACGGCGATACCCGACAGCCACGCCGTCTTCGCTTTGTGCGAATGACCGCAGATAACCTGCGTGAATTTTCACGACACCTTCGTCACGAAGGCGCGCAAATACCTGATGAACTTCCGGCGCAATCCGGTGCCGGTGAATGTTCCACCACGGCAACGCGTGACGCAGGAAGCGGCTACGTTGCGTAGGTGTCAGGCGCTGCCAGAGCGCCTGCGTTTTCGGACGGAGCCCATCCATCACACTACGCCAGGGTTCTCCGTTCCGCACCTGCTGACGTAACGCCGACAATAGCGCGCTGATCTCTGTCGTTTCGTCAGGCAACAACGGCTCTTTTGGTGTCAGTGGCGGATTCAAGTGGGGATGCGGCGCAAGCCCGCGGCGTGACAAAACATGGATGGGGCCTCGATGCCCCTTCCCGCGCAGCGTCATCACTTGATCGATCATCGTCAATCCAGACCCGAGAATACAGACGCGGTCGCCGGAGCGCACACGGGACAACCAGCCTGGAGACCAGCAGTGGCTAACAATATTCGCTGGCTGGCCATTGCTTGTTTCTACCGGCAAACTCGCCGCGCCAAGACCGAGACAAAGAATGACGTTCTTCGCCGTCATCGTCTCACCATTCTCAAGGCAGAATGAGAAACTGTCCACTCCGTCGGGGCGACATGCCGACGCTTTCGCGCGCACGAAGTCGACACGCACCCGCTGGTCGCGGCCTCTCAGAAGAGACGCCAGCCGGTCTCTCAAATAAAGCCCATAGTCACCGCGTGACGCGAACGCCAGTGGATCGCTGCCAATCCCTTTTTCGGCAAGCCAGTTCAGGAAATCATCAGGGCGCTCTGGAAACAGACTCATTCGGCCGGCCGGAACGTTCAGTCGATGGAACGGTAATTCCGTCCGGTAAGCTGTTCCGCGCCCGAAGTCCGTGTCATCTCCAACGATGGCAATGGAAGCGTCAGTGGGCAGGGACGACAGCAACTGTATGGTTACAGAGATAGCCGAGAACCCCGTCCCGACCACGGCAACGTCGTACGACATCTATACCTCCTCATGCGCACCCAGCCCAGAAACACGCCTATGACGCATTCCGGGCATACTCTAGTCAACGAGTAGAGATTAAAACCAGCCCCAAGTCCACCCGTCAATTCAACGACGACTTTCCACAGCAGAGATTCAGAGACATTCCGGGCGCTGTTAACCGCGGCTAACTTCGCGCTGCACGGCTGCAAGGACCAAAGAATCCTTGAATCTTCGAGGAATCTTTTAGCCGGTTAGCCGCGGCTAACAGCGTCGCGGTGAAAATCGAAAATTTGATTCTTCGCCAAGGCCTTAGCGTGCGTTCTGAATCTAAAAAAAAGCCTATTGCGCCCAAAAGAGAATCGGCGCTTATATTTCAGCTGCGGAAAAAACCGTCTTTTTCGGAAAAAACCGCAACTGCACCATCGAGCGAAAGAAGAGCTATGACACAGAGCGCCGACTCAAAACTTGCTGCAAGGGCTCCCGATCTCACGGGGCTTATACAACAGCATTCGGCTGCGTTGTCAGCCCAATTGCAGGCGCACAATGCAAATACCTTTTCGCCGCACACCGAAAAGAGCATGCGGCATTTCTCTCCAGCAGAGACAGCCAAGCTGATCGGTATTGGCGAAGCCTATCTGCGTCAGATTGCAGCCGAGCTTCCCGGCCTCGACGCCGCGCAGGCAAACGGCCGCCGCTCCTACTCTGTCGATGACATTCAGAACATCCGAAAGTTTCTTGACCAGGGCGCTCGTGGAACGCGCCGTTATCTGCCGCACCGCCGTGAAGGCGAAGAGCTGCAGGTCATCGCGGTCATGAACTTCAAGGGTGGCTCCGGCAAGACGACCACCTCCGCTCATCTCTCCCAATATCTGGCACTGCGTGGTTACCGCGTGCTCGCGATCGACCTCGATCCGCAGGCCAGTCTTTCGGCTCTTTTCGGTCATCAGCCGGAAATCGATGTCGGCCCGAACGAGACGTTGTACGGTGCTATCCGCTACGACGACGAACGTCGCCCCATCGCGGAGATCGTTCGCGGCACATATATTCCTGATCTGCACATCGTTCCCGGCAATCTGGAACTGATGGAGTTTGAACATGACACGCCGCGCGCGCTCATGCGCCGCGCTCCTGGCGATACGCTGTTCTTCGCTCGCATTGGCCAGGCGATTGCCCAAGCGCAGAATTTCTACGATGTCGTGGTGATCGATTGCCCGCCGCAACTCGGTTATCTCACGCTTTCTGCACTCACTGCAGCTACTTCCGTTCTCGTCACCGTTCACCCGCAAATGCTGGATGTCATGTCGATGAACCAGTTTCTGGCAATGACCGGCGATCTCCTGGCAGAAATCGGCAGAGCTGGCGCACAATCCGATTACAACTGGATGCGTTATCTCGTGACCCGTTTTGAACCGAGCGACGGACCGCAAAACCAGATGGTCGCATTTCTCCGTTCGATTTTCGGAGACAACGTTCTCAACCATCCAATGTTGAAGAGCACCGCCGTTTCCGACGCCGGTTTGACGAACCAAACTCTTTTCGAAGTAGAACGTACCCAGTTCACCCGGTCCACTTACGATCGCGCATTGGATGCCATGAACAGCGTCAATGCCGAGATTGAAGGACTTATCAAGAAAGCATGGGGTAGGGCAGCATGAGCAGGAAACAGATCTTCGCCAATCTCGGTTCGCCGAATGCCGAAAACAATGAGCCGGCACAAGAACGCGCTCGTCCCCGTATCAGACCGATCCTCGGCTCTCCGGAACTCGTCAATGATGTTCTCGGTTCGCCTGTCGGCATGATTGGCCAGTCGCTGAATGAAGTAAACGAACGCAGCAAGCGCGCCGAAGAAATCGAAAAGCGTCTTGCCGAAGGTTTGACGATCGTTTCACTTGATCCTGCCGATATTGATCCTTCCTTTATTCCGGACAGAATGCCGTCGTCTCCAGAAGATGATGCCGGCCTAGTGGAAGCCATTCGTGAACAGGGCCAGCAGGTTCCTATTCTCGTCCGTCCACACCCGGAATATCCCGGTCGTTATCAGGTCGCTTTCGGTCATCGCCGTCTGCGCGCCATCTCTGCACTCAACATTCCTGTCAGAGCCGTCGTTCGCGATCTGACCGATGAACAGCTCGTCGTCGCCCAGGGTCAGGAAAACAACGAGCGTCGCGATCTCACCTATATCGAGAAGGCCCGTTTTGCCCAGAAGCTGCAGATACGGTTCTCTCGCGACACGATCATGGCGGCAATGTCTCTCTACAAGAGCGATCTTTCCAACATGCTGTCCGTTGTCGGTCGTATTCCGGAAGACCTGATCGATCTCATCGGCCCGGCCCCCAGCGTCGGCCGCCGCAACTGGATGGATCTTGCCGAACAGCTTTCATCCTCGCAGGTGAAGGAAGCTGCCCGCGCTTATGTCCGGGAACCAAACGTTGCTGCCCTTGCCTCTGAAGACCGTTTCAAGTCGCTTCTCGATTTCCTGAAGCCTAAGGCGCAGGCAAAAAAGGCTGGCGTATGGTCTTCCGACACCGGCAGCAGACTGGCGAAAATCATCGAGAGCGATCGCAAGGTTGAAATCTCGATCGACCGGAAGGAAGCGCCTGAATTCGCAGACTTCGTTCTGGAACATCTTCAAACACTGTTTGCTGAACATCAGTCCAAGCAGTGATTTGTAACGTCAACGACTAACAGGAGACTAGAGCCCAAAAGAAAAAAGCCCCCGAACGTTGCCGCGCGGAAGCCCTTTCTTTGATTTAAGCACCCAAAGAATCTCATTTCCGCGAATCATAGTCAAGAGTCTTGGCATCGAAATTTTTCGGTGAGCGATTTTCTTTTGCCTTGTGAAAGGTGAAAGACATGGACAGCACATGCGTAACGACGCCTTTTGGGCGGCGAACAATGTCGTTTGACATTCTCGCAACCCAATTTGCCGCACAAAAGATAAAATCAACTCCGGCCACCGATAAGTGGAAGCTCTATCGCTCCGTCTGTGAAGCACGCCCATTGCTTGGCGTGACCGATCGTTCCTTGGCGGTACTGAACGCGCTTTTGAGCTTTTATCCAAAATCCGAACTTGCTGGTGACGCCGATCTCGTGGTGTTTCCATCCAATGCGCAATTGTCTTTGCGTGCGCATGGCATGGCCGAACAAACTCTGCGTCGGCATCTCTCCGCTCTGGTGGACGCCGGCCTTATCATTCGCAAGGACAGTCCGAACGGAAAACGATACGCCCGTAAGGCGAGGGGTGGCGAAATCAGCGAAGCCTATGGTTTTTCGCTCGCACCACTTCTTGCCCGCAAAGCAGAGATTGAGGAGATGGCCGAAAAGATCATCGGTGAGCGTCTCGATCTTCAGCGTCTTCGTGAGAAGATCAGCCTGTTCCGTCGGGATATCCAGAAATTCTGCGAGATGATTTCGGTCAATGGCCAGGTGAACAAGGCAACCGAGTTCCTGGACCGTTATTCTGCCGCGGCAAACTCCCTTGGCCGTAACCCGAAAGCCGCTGATCTCGCGAAAATCGCCGATATTCTGGCTTCTCTCCGTGCAGAGATTGCCAACTATCTGGAAAATATTGCGAAATCGGAAAAAATAAGCGGCAATGACCGCCAAAATGAGCGTCACATAAAGAATTCAGAATCCGAATCTATATCTGAAGCGGCCATTTTCGATCAAACCAGCGGCGTTGTGCCGGCTGCCCCACAAGCCACGCCTGTACAGGTTGCCGTCACCAGCAACGTAAAACCCGATCACCCACAGTCAAAGCCTGTTCTTCAAAAGCAATTTTTTGTTCCTGATATTGTTTTGGTTTTGAAAGCTTGCCCAGACATTGCCCTCTATGCCCCAGCTTCCCGAGTGACAGGATGGCGAGATCTCGAGGTTGCGACATCAGTGGTCAAAACCATGTTCAATATCAGCCCTTCCGCTTATCAGGATGCGGTTGTCATTCTTGGTCGTCACGCAACGGCGGCAGTCCTGGCGTGCCTGTTGCAGAAGGCCGAGCAGATCAGCTCTCTTGGCGGATACCTGCGTAATCTGACACAGAAGGCGCGTGACGGCAGTTTCGACCTTAATGCGATGCTGATGGCCCAACTGCGTAACCGCAGCGACGCTGGAGCAGGAGCCGTGCGGCAATAAGGCGAGGGAACGGGCAAGGGACCCGTTCAGTTGCGAAAACGAGCTTATGGAGGTACTCTGACGCCAACAAAGATTTCTGAAAGATTCGTTTCCAGACAGGCGGGCTGTGGGTTGAATACACAGCCAAATGGGTTCCTATGGTTAATGCGATGTAAAGAAAGTTAAGTGCGATTTCGCTTTCGTTTTGGATTTTCCATAAGAAGTTTCAATAACTTGAAATCTGCTCCTTTTTTGTCGATGCACAGCCTATCGGATGCTTGAGAATACAGATCACAGGGATAACGCTGCTGGTTTGCTGAACGGGAACGATGAAACCTAAAACCGAATTGCGCGTTTCTGTCCGGTGTTGCCAACGGAACAGAATTGATGACCTTTCCCGACGATATGGAACTGGCAGTGGCGCTTTACATGGCGGAGACCGCCTCACCGCGACCGCAGGCCATTGAACGTCTTTTGAGAGAAAGGCTGGGCAGGACGAGTTACCTGACAGCGAAAGCGGAGAGCCCCATCTCGGTGGGGCCAGAAGTGCAAAATGCACATTCCCGTTGAACTGCCTCCCGTTAATCTGGGAGGGTGAGGGAAGGTCGAGGGACATATGCGAACCGCCTCAGTGCCGTATTGTTTTCAATGGTCGATCTTGAATAGCCACGCCGCCCGCTTTTTTCCTCTCACGTGAATGGCCAATGTATATGGGGGCAACATGACCGCTGGGACCGAACCACAGCCGTCCGAAAACAAACGTCTTTCGAAAAGCTGGATCAAACAGGAAGGGCATGAAGCGGAAAAGGCGACCTTCCCGGAACTCTTTTTCGATCTGGTTTTCGTTTTTGCATTGATCCAGCTATCGCACGCGCTGGCGGAAGATTTTGGTCCAACCGCTCTCCTTGAGGCAGCCATCCTTATCCTGTCTTTGTGGTGGCTCTGGATTCATACGACCTGGATCACCAATCTCCTGAACACGGAAGTTGAGCAGGTTCGGCTTCTTCTTTTTGTCCTGATGTTTGGCGGTGTCTTGCTGGCCATCGCGCTTCCTGAAGCATTTGCAGAGCAGGGCCCGGCATTTGCTCTCATTTACAGCGCACTACAGATTGGCCGAAGCCTTTTTGCCCTTTACGTTTTCAGGGACGAGGACAGGCAATCCTTTCTTGTCTTCGCACGTGTCACGGTCTGGCTCGTCATCTCCAGCCTCTTCTGGATTGCCGGTGGTTTCTCAGATCTGACAGGACGGCTTCTTTTCTGGGGCGTCGCACTCGCCATCGAATATGCCGGTCCCGTCTGCCGTTATGTCGTTCCTGGAATTCCCTCGAGCGATGAGGACAGGCTGCATCTGTCGGGAGAGCATCTCGCAGAACGTTGTGCGCTGTTTGTCATCATCTGCCTGGGAGAAACGATCCTGACAACCGGTCGAACCGCGACGTCCTACATGAACTCCGGCATGACGTTTGTGGTCTTCTGTTCGGCGTTCATTAGCACGGTGGCCATGTGGTGGATCTATTTTCACCATGGACAGCAAAAGGCATCGAGCAAGGCCGAGCATGCGGATGAGAAGGCCAAGATTGCCCATAACCTTTTCAACTACGGCCATCTGCCCATTGTGGCAGGCATTATAGTCACTGCGGTGGGTGAGGATTTCAGCCTCTCTCACAGCCACGAGGGTGCGACGCTCCGCGAAGCGATAGCCATTCTCGGCGGCCCCATCCTGTTTCTCGCTGGCAATATCGGCGTGAAAATCGCTGCCGCATATCAGCGGCCCGTCTCGCATTTCGTCGGGGTTGCGATCCTATGCCTGCTTCTGCCGCTTGAGGGCCTGCCGCTTTACGTTTTGCAACTGGCAAGCACGGTGGTACTGTTGATGGTCGCGATCTGGGAATATCTGGCGCTGCAGAAAAGTACCGCCAACGCCTGAGGCAAATCCAAGTCAGACGTGGGCGACGCTGCGCGAACGCTCCTGCCAGAGATTGAGACTGCGTGCGACGGCATCATCGAACGACATGGTCATGTCGTTTACCAGCATCAGGGCAACTGCTGCCGTAGAAATGATGGTCGCTTCAGCTCGTTCATCGCGTGCAGCTCCCGTCCAGACGGCACGCCAATATTCGAAGGTCGTGAACATGGTCGGCATTTCCGCAGGCGGCATGTCGCGGCCGGGAATGAAAGCCTCGATATCTTCGCCTCGCGAGAGGCCAAAAATCCGGGTGCTGCGGAAGGGCGTGAATTGTGCAAAGTCCCGGGTGTTGCCGAGAACTGCGAGGTTATCCATCTTCAGCAGTTTGGCCGTATCGCGGTGCAGTTCCTGATAAGACGGGCGCGCAACGCCGATGATCACGTTTCGGGCGCGCAACGGGTTGAGCAGATGGACCACGGTGTTCAGGGGCAGGCGCATCTCCAGCAGCCCATGCAGTCCGAGCAGGCTCTGGAACTGTGGCGAGATACCGCCGATGGGAAGATAAGCCAAGCCGTGCGATGCCGTTGCTTCGGCCGCTTGAGCCAGGGATTGGCAAATCGGAATGCCGCTTGTTTCCGCAGCGATTTCCAGCTTGCCGCTGTTGTCGCCCTGGCCCATGTGTCCGTGCAGAAGCACACTGTAGCCTGCCATGGCAACCAGGCGGGCAGCATGCAGAAACCACGGTGCGTCCCGGTGCTTGGGTGAAATATAAACGGGCCAGTCTAGATCGACCGATCCCGGCGGGTTCTGGCCCCTGTTCATATGCTCCCACATGGCCTCGATGAAACCGGCAAGCTCCGCTGCCGTTCCACCGCGATAATGCATTGTCGCCAGCAGGGCGCCGATCTGTATGGGATCTGCATCGCCATCGAGAATAATGGAAAGAGCATCCATCGCTTCGGTTTGGCTGAGCGGTCGGCTGTTACCGATGCCCATCGAGGAGGTCGCGATGTATTTCGCCAATCGCTGCTGTGGGCCGGCATTGTGACCGATGTTGGCAAGACGGGTGGCAATGTGCTCGGGCGTGGGCTGCCCCTCAAGCAGAAGGCTGGGACGCACGGCCAGGGGCGGCGCCTCCATCAGCAACGGTCGCTCCCATCCGGTCGTTTTTGCCGGAGCGGCCGGGTCAGGCCGATCCTTGCTGTAATCGATGAGATTTTCAGCCTCCGCCGCCAGGGAACGAATGCGCAGTCGCATTTCTTCGGCAAAGGGTGTTGGCAGAAGGCCTTGCCCGGTGCGAAGGAAAATCTGGTCGTCATATTTTTCGCGAAGCTGCTGCAAAATCCGGCTCATCGAAGAGGTCGGCAGCCCCATGCCAGCCGCCGCGCGGCTGACACTGCCTTCACGCAGCAGCGCGTCAAACGCGATCAGCAGCTTCAACTGTCCGAGCTTGTCAGGCTTCGCAGCCGATGCCTCGTCTTCATTTCGCTTCTTGGTTGCCATTCGTCGATATTTCGCCCCACCGCTGGCTGGCGAAGCCCCCATTTTGCAATTTCCAGAATTTAGAATTGTTCGAAAACAAAGCCGTTGTGCCTGTCACTGCTCCTAAATAAGTGGGGGTAAATTCTCAAGTTAAATGCGGGGGCATAACATGGAAGTGAAGCGCTGCAGCCATTTCGGGGCTGGAAAAGTTACGCGAGCCGTCATCACTGTTGGCATGGCGGGCACTGCGTTGGGTCTGGCCGTTCCGGCTTTCGCCCAGCAGGCAACCGAAAACAACACCGTACTCCAGCAGATCGTCGTAACGGCTGCGGGTTTCGAACAGAACGTCAAGGACGCGCCTGCCAGCATTACGGTGGTGACGCGCGAAGATCTGGAGAAGGGATCTTACCGTGATCTGACCGATGCGCTGCGCGAGGTGCAGGGCGTGGCCGTCACCGGCATCGCCAATGAAAGAGACATTTTCATTCGCGGCCTGCCAGGTGCCTACACGCTGATCCTGGTGGATGGAAGACGCCAAAGCACGCGTGATGCCCGTACAAACGGCAATTCCGGTTTCGAGCAGAGCTTCATACCGCCGGTCTCGGCCATCGAGCGTATAGAGGTCGTTCGCGGCCCGATGTCTTCGCTTTATGGTTCGGATGCCATGGGCGGCGTCATCAACATCATCACCCGCAAGGTTGGCGATGTCTGGTCCGGCTCCGTGACGACCGAAGGAACGGCACAGCAGCATTCACGCTTCGGCAATAGCGGTCAGGTTTCC
Source organism: Agrobacterium tumefaciens (assembly GCA_025559845.1). Taxonomy (NCBI): domain Bacteria; kingdom Pseudomonadati; phylum Pseudomonadota; class Alphaproteobacteria; order Hyphomicrobiales; family Rhizobiaceae; genus Agrobacterium; species Agrobacterium tumefaciens. The sequence continues at coordinate 1,199,813 of CP048470.1, read as the reverse complement.
TGGTATGCAAACGGGCCGATCCTCAAGGACGTGCTCGGCCTGCAGGTCTGGGGTCGCGGTTTCAAACGCAGTGAGGATCGTATCCTGAACGGCACGACGGGTGCTAAGGAGTTTGATTTCAACGGCCGGCTGACGTTGACACCGAATGAGGACCACGACATTTACCTCGAAGCTGGCAAGACACGTCTGCGTCGCGACGCAGAGCCGGGGGAATCCCTTGCCGCGACGGATGCGAACAGCACCTACAACATCAACACGCGTGACCATTGGTCGTTGTCGCACACCGGCCGGTGGGGGCCAACCACCTCGGAATTCTCGATCCAGCAGGAATGGGCCGAACGCACCAATTTCACGCGCAATGTCCGAACTGGCCGGGTTACCGAAAACCCGCGTTCTCCGGAAATCCGCAATACCGTTATCGACGGCAAGTTCACAACGCCGTTCGAACTGTTTGGCGGTCATACGCTGGTCACTGGCGGACAATATTTCGAAGCACAGCTCACCGACCAGAATCCAGGTCGCCGTTCCGGTCTGGATGAAACATTTTCCGCGACGCAATGGGCGCTTTTCGTCGAGGACGAATGGCGCATCATTGACAGCTTTGCCCTGACCGGCGGTTTGCGCCTCGATAACCACGAAAAATACGGCAACCATTTCAGCCCGCGTATTTACGGTGTCTGGAGCGCGACCCAGGATCTGACCATCAAGGGTGGTGTTTCCACTGGCTTCCGTGCACCCGAAATCCGCCAGGTAGCGCCCGGTTACGCCTACACCACGGGCGGCGGCGGCTGCACCTATGGCCCAACCGGCACTTGCGGCGTTATCATTGGCGATCCCAATCTGGAAGCGGAAAAGAGCACGAGCTACGAGCTGGCAGCGCTCTGGGACAACGGCGATGTGGCGCTCGGTGCGACCTATTTCTACACAGACTTCAAGGACAAGATTTCCAATGCCCTGGTACTCGATTCCAGCGGCGATCCGGTGCGCTGGAGCGAAGATCCGAACTACCGCCTCTGGTACAACTACAACATCGATGATGCGGTGATCCAGGGTGTCGAGTTGACCGCGACCTGGTATGCGACACCGGAACTGACCTTCCGTGGCAGCTACACCTACACGCATTCGGAACAGAAGACCGGTGACTATGAAGGTCTGCCGCTGGCCCGTACGCCTGAGCATATGGCCAACCTCAGAGGGGACTGGGTAACGCCGATCGACGGACTGGAAGCATGGGCATCGGTCAACTACCATGGATCGGAGATCAACGCGGGGCCGCGTATCGGCACCAATGGCACGGCCGTCACGATCAACGGCAAGGCGGCGCGTAAATACGACGCCTACACCACCCTCGATATCGGCGCGAAATATGCCGTGGCTGAAAACGTCGATTTCAATGCGGCGATCTATAACGTCTTCGACAAGGATGTTGGCACCGACGATTTCAACACCGTCATGGAAGGTCGTCGCTTCTGGGTCAGCATGACAGCCCGGTTCTAATAGGCTGTACAGAGGAAAAGAGATCGAGGAGGCGCCGCAAGGCACCTCTTTTATATTGAGGAATCGTCTTCTACCCTCGAACGAGGCTGGCGCTGTCTGAGAATGGTGCGTGCGGAGTTGAGGGGCTCATGCGGCATATCGCTTTCGATCGTTGCAAACAGCCAGTCGATGAAGGCCTGGACGATCGGTGCTGCCCGTTTGTCTGAGCGGCATGCCACATAAAGCGCATGGTTTGCGGGCACTGCGAGATCGAACGGTGCGACGAGTTCGCCTTTTGCAATGAGGTCGCCCGCCGTGATCGAGTCACCGAGGGCGACACCCTGATTGTGCAACACGGCCTCCGTTGCAAGACGGGCATCTCCCATGAAGTGCTGGCGGCCACGGGGCAGATCGCGGGCGTCGGCCGCTGCGAGCCAGGTATTCCATTCACGACCGTCGTCACAATGGAGTAGCACGTGGTCCTGCAGATCGCGGATGGAACGCAACGGCTGCATGTTGAGGAGTGTGGGGCCGGCAACGGGAAAGAGCGAAAAGCGGCTCCATAGGCGCGTCCAGCAATCACCCCAGTTACCGTCGCCATAAAGGATCGAGACGTCGACATACGGGGAAAAGGGCGACGCTGCGTCGTTCGATGCAATCAACCGCAAGGTCACACCGGGGAACTGTTCGGTAAACCGGTCCATGCGCGGTATCAGCCAGAAGGACAGGAGTGCCGCCACACATGTCACGGTCAGCTCGCCGCTGGTTGCCGGCCTTGTCATCGCCGCCGTCGCCGCCGCGATCCCGTCAAACGCGCTGGTCACAGCCGGCAGAAGCAGCGCGCCTTGTGGCGTGAGTTTCAGGCGCTTGCCGTTGCGCTCGAACAGAGGCGTATCGAACGACTGTTCCAATGCCCGGATCTGATGGCTGATCGCGCCGTGCGTCACGTTGAGTTCCCGGGCGGCGGCGGACACCGAGCCTCGCCGGGCAGCGGCTTCGAACGCGCGCAAAGGGTTCAGCGGTGGCAGACGGCTAGGCAAAGGGGTGCACTCCACGGCAATTCATGTGAGAATTTCTCACATAAAACGCTATAACAATGTCAATTGATTTCCAATCCCAATCGTCCATAGTTGTCGTCAATAAGAATGAAGGGGATGAAAAAGCTGCGTGCCGATGTCGGCCGTAGACGGGTGTGCTTTGTTTTCGTCACCCCTTTCCAACTCTGTGAGGCAGATATGGCGTTTGACGACAAGAAACTGGAAGAACTGCGTTCGAAGTACGGGCAGGGTCATGGGGGAGATCTGTTCGACCCGGAGTTTCGAAAGGTTGCCGACAAGATTTTCAATGAAGGCGGTACGCGCCTTGCGCCTTACTCCGGCATCCCGACATTTCTGACGGCCCCACATCTATCCGTCGATGCTGAAACGCCTGATTTCGGCGATCTCCAGGTGGCCCTGCTCGGTGTGCCGATGGATCTCGGCGTTACCAACCGGCCCGGCTCCCGCTTCGGGCCGCGCGCACTGCGTTCCATCGAACGCATCGGACCCTATAACCACGTACTTGGTTGCGCTCCCGTTCATGAACTGCGCGTTGCGGATATTGGCGATGTGCCGTTCCGAAGCCGTTATCGTCTGGAATTGAGCCATGAGGATATCGAAAAACGCGTCGACCAGATCGTTTCTGCCGGTGTCGTGCCACTCTCCGTCGGAGGAGACCATTCGATCACCCACCCCATTCTTCGCGCCGTGGGAAAAAATCGCCCTGTCGGCATGATCCATATCGACGCGCATTGCGATACGGGTGGGGCTTACGATCTGACGAAGTTCCATCACGGTGGACCGTTCCGCAACGCCGTGCTCGATGGTGTGCTCGACCCGACGCGTGTGATCCAGATCGGTATTCGAGGTGCGGCGGAATATCTATGGGAGTTTTCCTACGAGTCCGGCATGACGGTCATCCATGCCGAAGAGGTTACCGGGCTTGGCATTCCAGCCATTATCGAGAAGGCGAAAGCGGTGATCGGCGATGGCCCGACCTACCTGTCCTTTGATATCGACAGTCTGGACCCGGCATTTGCTCCCGGTACCGGCACGCCGGAAATCGGTGGTTTGACCAGCCGCGAGGTGCTGGAACTGATCCGTGGCCTCAAGGGGATCAATCTGGTTGGTGGCGATGTCGTGGAGGTCGCGCCGCAATATGACGCAACAACGAACACCGCCCATGCCGGGGCGCAGGTTCTGTTTGAAATCCTGAGCCTGATGGTCTTCAGCCCATTCGTGAACGGCGAGCGCTAAGAGAGCACCGGCGGATCGATTGTTCCATGCGCTGCGATTGCGTGGCGGTGGCTTCTTTTGCTTGGGCCTGCTCTATCTTCGGGCGCCGCCAGCCATCGAAATAGACCTGGCGGCAACCGTTACCAGCGCGGAAAAGCGCTGCTCGGCTTCTCCCGGCGTATAGCGGCTCCGCGAAACCGCGGTGTTGATGGCGCCACATGGTCATTGGCATCCGTCAGAGCTTTCCGCCTGGCTCGGTGAACGGCTGGCCACCTACCAGAACCCGCGTTACATCGCTGTTGTCGATGAGTTCGAACGCACGCCCAGTCAACGGATCATGAAGCACAGGCTGCCGTCAGGCATTGATACGTGCTGGGATCGCCTGTCCCTGCCCATGGCGTCCTGACCCTTCAGCGCCGCTTTATCGCCTGTAAAATCTGGCTTTTAAACAAAACGGCCCGCGAAGAGATTGTCTTCGCGGGCCGCACTATTTTTTGAGATCGAAATCTTAGTAGTGAACCGAAAGGGAATCGATCGGTGTGGTCTTCGGCGGTGCGAACTTCGTCAGATCAATGCCGTCGACAGCCGAGCGATACTCTTCGATGCTCGGGGTGCGACCGAGAATTGCCGACAGCACCACGACCGGGGTCGAGGCCAGCAGCGATTCACCCTTCTTTTCGGCGGTATCTTCCACAACACGTCCCTGGAAGAGACGGGTCGAGGTTGCCAGAACGGTATCGCCCTTTTCAGCCTTTTCCTGGTTGCCCATGCAGAGATTGCAGCCCGGACGCTCAAGATAAAGGATGTTCTCGTATTCGGTACGGTTGGACGTCTTCGGCTTCAGGTCATCGAATTCAAAGCCGGAGTACTTCTGCAGGATTTCCCAGTCCCCTTCAGCCTTCAACTCATCGATGATGTTGTAGGTCGGCGCCGCAACGACGAGCGGCGCCTTGAACTCGACCTTGCCTTCGGCCTTTTCGATGTTCTTCAGCATCTGCGCGACGATCTTCATGTCGCCCTTGTGCACCATGCACGAACCAACGAAGCCGAGGTCCACCTTCTTGGTGCCACCGTAATAGGACACCGGGCGGATCGTATCGTGGGTGTAGCGGCGCGACACATCGACGTTGTTGACATCAGGGTCGGCAATCATCGGCTCGTCAATCACGTCGAGATCGACAACGACTTCGGCGAAGTATTTCGCATTGGCATCCGGCGTCAGTGCGGGCTTTTCACCCGAACGGATCTCCGCAATGCGCTGGTCAGCCTTGTCGATCAGGCCCTGCAGGGTCTTGCCGGCATTGTCCATGCCCTTGTCTATCATGATCTGGATGCGCGACTTGGCGATTTCCAGCGACTCGATCAGGGTTTCGTCCTGCGAGATGCAGATCGAAGCCTTGGCCTTCATTTCGGCCGTCCAGTCGGTGAAGGTAAAGGCCTGGTCAGCGAGAAGCGTGCCGATGTGCACTTCGATGATGCGGCCCTGGAACACGTTGTCGCCGTGCTGCTTGAGCATCTGCGCCTGGGTTGCGTGAACCACGTCGCGGAAGTCCATGTACGGCTGCATCGTGCCCTTGAAGGTCACCTTGACCGACTGCGGGATCGGCATGGTTGCTTCGCCGGTGGCGAGCGCCAGTGCGACGGTGCCGGAGTCCGCACCGAAGGCGACGCCCTTGGACATGCGGGTATGGCTGTCGCCGCCGATGATGATTGCCCAGTCATCCACGGTGATGTCGTTCAGCACCTTGTGGATCACGTCCGTCATCGAATGATAGACGCCCTTCGGGTCGCGCGCGGTGATCACGCCGAAATTGTTCATGAAGGACATGAGCTTCGGAATGTTGGCCTGTGCCTTCTTGTCCCAGACAGATGCCGTATGGCAACCGGACTGGTAAGCACCATCCACGAGCGGCGAAATGACGGTCGCCGCCATGGCCTCGAGTTCCTGCGCGGTCATCAGACCGGTTGTGTCCTGCGAGCCAACGATGTTGACCTTGACGCGAACGTCGGAACCGGCGTGCAGAACCTTGCCCGGCGTAACGCCGACGGCGTTGCGGTTGAAGATCTTTTCAACTGCGGTCAGGCCCTGGCCTTCGATCGCGATTTCCTTGTTCGGAGCGAAGACAGGCGTCGCCTCGATGCCAAGAGTTTGCGCGGCAAATGTCTGGAGCTTCTTGCCGAAGACGATAGCGTAGGAGCTGCCGGCCTTCATGAATTCCATTTTTTGCGGCGTGAAAGCAGCGGCAACATCGACCAGCTCATTGCCAGTCTCGTCGCGAAGCTTCTTGTTCTTCGCGTCGATCTTCAGGACAGTGCCGGTCTCGACCGAGAATTTCTGCTCAAGGATCGGGTTACCGTCATTGTTGAGGATCGGCTTGCCGTTTTCACCGGTCTTCTTGACCCAGTTCTTCAGGTTGATGCCGATGCCGCCCGTCACGTCGACGGTGGTCGCGAAGATCGGCGAAATGCCGTTGGTGCCTGCGACGACAGGGGCAAAGTTGACGAAAGGAACGTAGGGGCTGGCCTGCTTGCCGGTCCACAGCGCCACGTTGTTGACGCCCGACATACGCGACGAACCAACGCCCATCGTGCCTTTTTCGGCGATCATCATCACGCGCTTGTCCGGATGCTGCTTCTGCAGCGCGACGATTTCCGCCTGCGCTTCCGGCGTGATCATACACTGGCCGTGGAGCTGGCGGTCCGAACGCGAATGCGCCTGGTTGCCGGGGGAGAGAAGGTCGGTGGAGATATCGCCTTCTGCAGCGATGAACGTAACGACCTTGATCTCGTCTTCGACATCGGGAAGCTTGGTGAAGAACTCGGCCTTGGCGTAGCTTTCCAGAACGTCCGTCGCAATGGCATTGCTAGCCTTGAAGGCATCACGCAGGCGGAACATATCGGCATCATACAGGAAGACCTGGGTCTTCAGAACGTCACCAGCCTGCTTGGCAATCGCAGCGTCGTTGCCGAGCGCGATGTCGAGCAGGACTTCGACCGACGGGCCACCCTTCATGTGCGACAGAAGTTCCAGCGCAAATGTCGGTGTGATTTCGGGAACAACCGTCTCGCCGAGAATGATTTCTTTCAGGAACGCTGCCTTGACGCCAGCCGCACTCGTGGTGCCGGGCAGGGTGTTGTAAATGAAGAACTTGAGAGCATCGGACCGGTGCTCGCTGCCGGCGTCCTTGATCAGCGTAATGATTTCGCTGGTGAGCGCGCCGTCATCAATCGGCTTGGGTGCAAGCCCTTGCGTTTCTCTGCTTTTGATTTCAGCCAGGTAGTCCAGGTAAAGGTTCATCGCAATCCCAACTTCATGATGTATATGGCGTCGAAATGCGGCGCCATCAAACCGTTTTGTTCATCGGCTCGGGTTCCTATGGGTCTCGAATACGTCACCCAAGGCCGACTGACAAGATGTCGCACTTCAGTAAAAAAGTAGTGCTTTTCATTCAACATTCAACGGTTGAAAACAGCCGGTGGTCGGCCCGGACCATTGGAACGATTGAATCGGTCGATTTTTCTCGTTCGACCTTCAAAATCTCACAAATCATGGTGTGTTGGTGTCTGATTTTGGCCGCATCAGCCTCTGTCGTACAAGCCAGACGAGCGCGAATTTTCCGATTTAATGGAGTGTTTTGGTCGCCCGGGACGCGCGGAGGACGGTTTCGGACTGGCGTGTGATGCGTGCTCTCAGGCTCAAGGGCAGGGGTGCCAGAACCACACCGAGATTGCGAAGCGTGGCAGCAAAGGTTTCCGCCGAAGCGGCCACTTTTATCAGGCTGGTTTCGGGGCAGAGTTGCGTCAGGCAAACGCGGAATATTTGCTCATCCCAATGCTGGATGCCGGCAACGATACCAAGCAAAAGCACTTCGTCCGGACTGATGAAGCGTGATCCGGCCCGGTAAGCGACGAGGGGACGGAACGCGCAGGTATTTAGCGAGGTCATGAACCGCTCGAGTGCGGCTGCAGCCTCCGCTCCCGCAGAGGCGCCAAGTTTGTCTTGATAAAAGCGCAACGCGGCCGGTGCTGACCGGTCGCGCATATCATCGATCGGATCGGCCAGCAGCCGATAGCCCTCGAGCACGAGTTGCTCTGCCCGACGGTTGAGGTAGTCCTCCGTCGTGGGAGCATAAGTACCCGTGTCTTGTGCCATGGCGATGTCCTCGACTGGCTAGCCTGTCACGGAACGTGACGAAGCCACTCATCCGTCGAGAATTTTTCGGCGGCCAATTTTTCGGCGGCAGCGTATTCCTCGGGTGAAATGCTGCCGGCAGTTCCGCCATTCAACGAACGGAACGTCTCCTTCATCCGCTCGATGATTTCTTCCCTTGGCAGGCCGGTCTGGCTGCGCAGAGGATCGACACGCTTGTTGGCGCTGGTGGTGCCCTTGTCGCTCAGCTTCTCTCTGCCGATCCGCAGAACCTTGACCATCTTGTCGGCGTCCATGTCGTAAGCCATGGTGACGTGGTGCAGCACGGAACCGGCGGTGAAGCGCTTCTGCGCCGCGCCACCGATCTTGCCTTTGGTGCTCGAAATGTCGTTGAGCGGCTTGTAGAACGCATCGATCCCCAGCGAGTTCAGCGCTTTCAGGACCCAGTCATCAAGGAAGGCGTAGGAGTCCGCAAAGCTCATGTCACGGACAAGTTCCGCTGGCGCATAAAGCGAATAGGTCACGGTCGTGCCGGGCTCGACAAACATCGCACCGCCGCCGGTGACACGACGGACGGTCTCCACACCGAATTCGGCAGCAGCTTCCAGATCCACTTCGTTTCGCAACGACTGAAATCCGCCGATGATGATGGCAGGGCGTTCCCATTCCCAGAACCGCAGGCAAGGAGCGCGGCGACCCGCCGCGACTTCCTTGGCAAGCACTTCGTCGAGGGCGAGGTGAATTGCCGGCGGCAAAGCGGGCCCCTCCAGAATCTGCCACTCATAATCTCGCCATGTCCCGGTTACGCCAAGCGCTCTGCGGACGGCGATTGCCACGGCCTCGGCGCTGAAGCCGATCATTTCGGCACCGGGGCGTAGACCGGCTCTGACCGCTGCAATGATCTCTTCGACGCTGGAAGAGACTGGCAGCCCTTCCAGCGATGTGCGGATATCGTCCAGTGCTTCAGCCGGCTCCAGGAAGAAGTCGCCAGATACCTGCACGTCCGAAAGGCGGCCATCCAGATTTTCGAGATCGACGACAACCAGCTTGCCGCCTTGAACCTTGTATTCACCATGCATGCTTGTGTTCCAATCAGAGGCTTACGCGTCGCGGTTTATCAGGGAAACGAGACCAGATCGCCATAGAGTGACCGCAGCTTTTCCTTCACGGCCGCCGAGTTCCGGTAGATGTCGATAAACTTCCGCAACTCTTTATCGTCTTTCAGTTCGGGTCTTGTTACGAACTGGAATGCATAAATCGGGTCGTTTTCAAAAATAAGCCCGGACGCCGGGTCGAGACCCGCCAGCTTGGCAAATGTCGGGTAGGTCGCCCCGGCGTCGACCTCATCCAGCGCACGGGCAATCTGCGGTCCATCGAGCTGCACGATCTGAAGTGGTTTGTGCCAGACAGTGACATCTTCCAATGTCGCCCGGTGACCCACATCAGGCTTGAGTTCGATCAGGCCAGCCCGCTCAAGCAAACGCAACGACCGCGCCGTATTGACCGCATCGCCGGAAAAAACGATGCGTGCATTGTCGGGCAGATCCTGCAGACTTTTGTACTTTTTGGAGTACAGCCCGAATGGGGTGCCGAATGCCGGTGCAATCGCAACGAGATTTTGTCCGCTGTTCGTGTTGGAAAATTCCAGGAACGGTATGTGCTGGAACAGGTTGGCATCGACCTCGCGGTCGGCGACCGCTCTGTTTGGCGTGTTCCAGTCGTTGAATTCAACAAGCTCGACCTTCAGCCCGGCAGCTTCCGCTTCGGTTGCCGCGATCTCGGCCGCCTGGTTTGAAATACTTGTCGCCAGGGCGATGCGCAGCGTTTTGGGTTCTTGAGCGGTCGCGCCGGGAACACCCCATACACACGCCAGCGTCGTGGCGATGATCCCCAAAACAGTCCGGCGAGTGGCCGTGGTCGACGTTGAAACATTTCGTGGACGGCGATGAACGAGCATGGGTGAGACTTTCAATGGAGGCGTAAGCCGTAGCGTCTGTGTAGATCGGCTTCGGCCTACAATAACATGATATTTTTAGTCAAGAATGCAATTGATACGTTGGTCTTCGATGCGCTCCCGATAGACCATAATGCTTCCTTTTGACGACTTTTATCAAAGCCCCCTTGCAACGAATTGCATTTCTAGTTTAGAATAATTCTAATAACTTGATCGATAATTTCAACTTAAGCTTTTGAAAGGAGCTCCCATGTCCAGCAATCCTTCCTGCAACGCCTGTGCATTTTACGAAGATCACACGGCCAACAGCGGCAAGGTATCGGCGGACGCCGGCCTCTGTCGTTTCAACCCGCCGGTCTCGCAGCCGCAGGCCGATTCCCGCGGTCTGTGGCCTGTCGTTTCGTCGAAGGACTGGTGCGGCCACTTCAGCACCGAGCGCGCAGCTTGATAAACACTGGGCGGTCATAAGCCGCCCGATTTGCGTGATGAAAAAAGGGCGGCTGTCTTCGACGGCCGCCCTTTTGATGTGTGTGAGTGACGCCAATCAGGTCTGAACTTTAGGGCCGTCGACAGACGTTACTCTTTCATGCTGAGGACAACCGTTGGCCAGAATTCGGAGACGGTTGGGTGGATTGGGACTGCCCAGCGCAATTGATCGTAGGTCGCACCGGCGTTCATCATGTCGAGAATGCCGTGGATCGATTCGTCGCCGCCGGTGCCGAGAATGGCGGCGCCGAGAATTTCCTTTGTCTCGGCATCGGCGATGAATTTCATCAGGCCCTGGGTCTCACCTTTTTCGACGGCGCGGCCGACGCGGGCCATGGATTGGTGGCCCACAAGAACCTTGCGACCGGTCTTCTTCGCTTCCGTCTCGCTCATGCCGATACGGCCAAGGGGCGGGTCGATATAAAGCGCATAGCCGACCCGGCGATCGGAGACCTTGCGGTCCTCGCCGTCGAAGAGGTTGGCCGCGACAATCTCGAAGTCATTATAGGCCGTGTGCGTGAAGGCGCCTCGGCCATTGCAGTCGCCCAAGGCCCAGATTCCCTCGACATTGGTGGCGAGACGATCGTCGACCTTGATGTAACCGCGCGCATCGCGTTCAACGCCAGCCCGATCGAGACCGAGATCGTCGGTGTTCGGACGGCGGCCAACGGCGATCAGGACGTCCGAGCCAATGGTGTCTCCACCATCTCTACCGGTCTTAACGGCAATACCGTCTTCATGTTTGCGGAAACGAATATCGTCGGCGTTGGTATGAATAGCGATGCCTTCGGCCTCGAGAATGCCGCTGATGGCCTCGGATATATCCTCGTCCTCTCGCGCGACGAGGCGGGGACCCTTCTCGATGACCGTGACCTCGGCGCCGAAACGACGATACATCTGCGCAAACTCCAGGCCGATGTAACTACCGCCGATAATGATGAGATGCTTTGGCACGCGGTCCAGCATGACGATGTCGCTGTTGGTCATGTAGGGCACGTCATCGATGCCTGGAAAATCCGGGATTGCCGCACGACCGCCGACGTTCAGGAAGATCTGCGGCGCGGTCAGAAGCTCATCGTCAACGCGCACGGTGTTGGGGCTTTCGAAACGCGCGTGACCTCGCATCAGTGTGCAGTTCGCCATGCTGCCCAGCCAGCTTTCGTTTCCGTGGCGGCTGTCCAGCGTGACCTTGTGCGAACGGCGCATGACCGTCGGCATGTCGATCGCCACCTTGCTGTCCAGCACTACACCATATTCTGCGCCCCGGCGGGCAAGATGGGCCGCATAGGCACTGGCGACAAGTGTCTTCGTTGGTTTGCAGCCGGTGTTGACGCAGGTGCCACCGACATGTTTGCGCTCGATGATCGCAACGCTCTTGCCGGCATCGTTGAAACGTCCGGCAAGCGAAGGGCCGGCTTGCCCGGCCCCGATGATGATTGCGTCAAAAGCCTTCATAGCGATGAAACGATCAGGTAGGCGCCGATAATGGCGACGGCGTCCTCGATAAAGGCGGCCGGTGGGTCCTTGCCGAAGCTGGCGGCCAGTTTGCCGCGAGCAGCGGCACCGCCATAGGTGCCGACCACGGCGCCGACGATGCCGGCGATCAGGCCAACAATCCAGTTGCCGGAGGGTACGCCAATTGCGGCACCTGTCAGCGCGCCCATGAGAATGCGTGCGCCGAACTGCTGCGGTACCTTGCGGCTGGGCGTCGTGGGCAATTGGTCGGTGACCAGTTCGACGGCGGCGAGGATGGTGAAGATACCAACGGCCCAGACGGAGCCCATGAAGGCCAGCCAGGAGCCGGAGAGATCGAGCCAGCCCAGCCAGGCTGCCCATGCAATCGCGGCCGGTGCCGTCATGGCGCGGAGTCCGGCAATCACGCCAATCAGAAGTGCAAGCAAGAAAGACATCTTTACCTCAAGGTTGGTTATTCCAGGCGATGATAAGAAAGATGATGCCAAACCTTCCCGAGTGTCTGTCTTTGAAGAATGCGAGACTTTTGGATTTTGGAAAAATGCGATTTCCGGCTCGGTTTGTGCGTCGATTTAAGCTGCTTTTTCTGAGCGTTTCAAGCGGCGTTATTTGGCGATATCTGGCTTATCTTCGAGCGTTCTCCCGGAACGTTCCGAGACGGCGTAAAGATGAAATCAACCTGTTTGAAATGCTTCGTTGTTCCTGGTCAACGTCAATACGGCACAGTGATCATCGCGGTTTTAGGCGCGGCTTTACCAACGGCACCTGTGTGGAAGATTTTCGCTTCGGAAAGCCGTCACCTTCCGGGACAATAGGATAGCCGGTCAACCCTTCCAAAGGTGTCTGATCGGCTCTTTTTGCGACCTCAAAGCCCGGAAGGAAAAAGGCGACGTGCAATCGAAGCTGACATCCGACACCTACAGAAAGACAGTTCTTCAACCGCTCAGAAGATCGGTTTTCTCTCTTGGCGCCACCAGCGCGGTCATCAATTTGCTGGCGTTTACCGGCCCGATTTTCATGTTGCAGGTCTATGACCGCATCCTGCCGGGGCGCAGTGTTCCAAGCCTTATCGGCCTGGCAATCATCGCTGCGGCACTTTTCCTGTTTCAGGGCGTCCTTGAACTGCTTCGATCGCTTTTACTCGGGCGGATCGGTGTTTCGATTGACCAGCGGCTTAATCGGGGTGTTCTTGGCGTGCTGGTGTCGACGTCGGCGAATGGATCGTCGGCTGGCGATGGGCTCCAGCCGGTGCGCGATCTCGATCAGGTGAGGAATTTTCTGTCCGGCCCCGGCCCGACGGCGCTGTTCGACCTGCCATGGATGCCGGTATACATCGCGGTCTGTTTCCTGTTTCACGTGTGGATCGGTGTTGCCGCCCTCTGTGGCGCCGCCATTCTGGTGATCTTTGCGGTCCTTGCAGAAATCCTCTCCCAACGCCCGGCAAAGGCTGCAGCGCAGTTTTCCACGCAGCGGCACACCTTTGCTGCCGATGCCCGGCAAAACCGTGAGGCGGTCATGGCCATGGGCTTTGCCTCACGGCTGGAAAACCGCTGGGCTGTTGCAAGCGACCGCTATTTCGCCAGCCAGATCAGGACGGGCAATATCGTCTCGCTCCTGACCACGTCCTCGCGCATCGCCCGGATGATGCTGCAGTCGGGCGTGCTTGCTGTCGGCGCGTTTCTCGTTATTCGTGAAGAGGCAACCGGTGGTATCATCATAGCAAGCTCCATCCTTGTCAGCCGGGCACTGGCGCCGGTGGAGCTTTCGATCGGGCAGTGGCGCAGCTTTGCCGCAGCCCGGCAGAGCTGGTCACGCCTTGCCGCACTTCTGGCCGCAACACCGCAGATGGACCGGGCGGTGAAACTGCCTGCACCGAAAGCAACACTGACGGTTGAAAACCTGTCTCTCGCAGCTCCTGGTCGGCGCGACCTGTTGCTTCGCAATGTATCCTTCGAACTGGTAGCCGGTGCCGTTCTCGGTGTCGTGGGCCCGAGTGCTTCCGGCAAGACATCTCTGGCGCGGGCGCTGATCGGTTTTTGGCCGTCAGCGGCCGAGGCGATAAAATTCGATAAGGCATCGCTGGCCCAATGGGAGCCCGCCGAGCGGGGCAGACATATCGGCTATCTGCCGCAGGACGTGCAGTTGCTAGACGGATCGATAGCCGACAACATTTCCCGCTTCGACACTGATGCGCCCTCTCAGTCCATCATCGCGGCGGCAGAGGCTGCCGGCATTCGCCAGATGATTGCCGAACTGCCTGATGGTTTTGAGACAAGGATCGGAGAGGGCGGCGTGATCTTGTCCGCCGGTCAGAGGCAGCGAGTAGCGCTGGCGCGGGCTCTCTACGGTGACCCTTTCCTCGTCGTGCTGGACGAACCCAATTCCAATCTCGATGCCGAGGGCGAAGCTGCACTTCTTCGGGCGCTTGAGACGGTGCGTGAGCGTGGCGGTATCGCTGTTGTCGTTGCCCATCGGCCAAATGTGTTGTCCGTTGCCGACCATATCCTTGCCCTTGGCCACGGTCGGGTTCAGGCCTTCGGGCCGAAGGAAACCGTACTGGCTCAGCCGGCGAAAGCGCCGGTGCCGGGCCCGCTGGCGTTTCGCGTCACCTATGGCAAGGACATGGCATCATGAACGGCAAGACCGACCTCGATATGGATAAAAGCATCCGGCGCCTCTCTCGTATCGTCTTTGTCACGATCTTCGTTCTCGTTGGTGTGGCTGGTGGGCTCGCCGCGACCGTCAATATCGCTGGTGCGATCATTGCGTCCGGTACTCTCGTCGTTGATACCCAGGTCAAGCCGGTACAACATCTCAAGGGAGGTGTGGTGCAGGAAATCCTTGTGCGTGACGGCGACAGTGTCGAGGCGGGGCAGGTTCTCCTGCGTTTCGACGGCACGCAGGCGCGCGCCAACCTTGCGATCATCCGCAAGCGGTTGAAAGAACTCTCTGCCGTGGCAACAAGGTTGCAGGCCGAACGGGACGCAGCAACGGTGCTGACCATCAGTAACACGCTGGCGACCTCCGATCCGGATAGTTTTCGATTGCTGCTGGGTGAACAACGCCTCTTCAACGACCGCCGTGCCTCACGGGAGGGGAGGAAGTCGCAACTTCGCGAACGCATCAGCCAATTGCAGCAGGAAGCGGAAGGGCTTGCTGCACAGGAAAAGGGCAAGCGTCTGGAAATCGACCTGGTGGAAAAGGAACTCGCCAGCCTTAGAAACCTCCTTGATCAGGGTATTGTTTCCGCAGCCCGGGTCTATTCCCTTCAACGCGAGAGCGCGCGTCTGACGGGCGAACTCGGCAATTTTATCGCTTCTGTCGCGCAGGTGAAGGGGCGCATCACCGAAACCGAACTGCAAATCATCCAGATCGAGGATGACCATGGCAGCGAGGTGTCCGAACAGCTTCGGCAGACGCAGGGCGATATCGGCCAGTTTTCCGAACGGTTGATCGCTGCAGAAGACGACCTGAAACGTATCGATATCCGCGCACCGCAGGCGGGTGTGGTCGATCAGATGGCCGTTCATTCCGCGGGGGCTGTTGTCAGTGCGGGTGAAACGATGCTGCGGATCGTTCCAAGCGATGACCACCTGACGGCCGAGCTACGAATTGCACCGCGTGATATCGACCAGATTGCGCCCGGACAGGCGGTGGTGCTCAATCTGTCAGCCTTCAATCACCGTGATACACCTGAACTCGATGCCCGCATTTCCACGGTTTCTGCCGATCTTCTGGAAGACAGGCAGACCGGAGAAAAATATTACCGCGCCAGAGCAACGATCGAGACCGATGAGTGGAAACGATTGGGTAAACGGCAGGCGGTTCAGGGAATGCCCGTCGAAGGATTTGTTCAGACCGGAGAGCGAAGCGTGCTTGCTTATCTCGCCAAGCCCATGACCGATCAGATCGGCCAGGCATTTCGGGAAAACTAGGAGCCATGCGGCGAAAAAATCGCCGCATGAACGTTTTGTCCGGTCTCAGACGTACCAGTCATCGATCGAATAAGCCTTGATGTAATCGATCTTCATCTGCGAACCGTCGCTGAAATCTTGCGCCGACGGTGTTCCGGCCATGCCGCCGACGGCGAGATTGACGACCATGTACATTGGATCATGCATGTCTGACGGGGTGTCGATCTGCGCTACGGCCACATCATCGATGTACCAGGTGATGTGGTCTTCCTCCCACAAGACGCCGTAGGTGTGAAAACCTTCCGTGCTTGCCACGCTGACATTGTTGATGATCGAAGACTGTGAGCCACTTTCGTTGGTGTGGGCCGACATGATGACCGTATTGGGGTTCTGGCCTCGCATTTCCACCACGTCCAGTTCCGGCGGCCATGAGCCGTCGGCCGGAAGCAGCCAGAAGGCGGGCCAGGCGCCCTGGTCGTCAGGCATGTCCGCACGGATCTCGAAGTAACCGTAGGTCTGGCTGAAGGAGGAATAGGTATTCAGCATGCCCGAGGTGTAGTCGTAACCGTTCACCTCACTTTCGATCGACGAGGGTGTGGCGGCTGCAGTAATCGTCAGGACGCCGTTCTCGACCGAAAATGGATTGACGGAGGATGTCGGCTCATAGGACGGATTGATGTACCACTGCTTTTCACCGTTTCCGGTGAGCGTGCTGCCTTTTTCCGGCGCCCACCAGTATTTGGCGTCCCATACGCCCTGTTCGCCGTCGTGGAGCGATAGGGAATTGAAGTCATCGGTGAAGGTTGCCGTGAGCACCGAACGATCGAGGCTCAGTTCAAACTGGTCTGCCTGCAATTCATCGGCGGTTGTGTTTGCCAGCACGACACTTTCGCCATTTCCGAGATTGAGCCACAGGTCGTTTCCTTGCTGTGTGGCATTGCTCATCAACTGGTCGAATGACGTGATGCCGTAGTCGTTGAGGCGGATGGTGTCGTCAGAGCCGAAATCGGTGATGAGATCGGTGCCGTTGCCTTTCGTGAAGATGAAGGTATCAGCGCCACCTCCACCAATTAGCACGTCATTGCCTGCGCCACCGTCGATGGTCTGCGAGCCCGAACCACCGGTGATGATGTTGTCGAGATCATTGCCGAAGGCATAACGGCCGTTCCCCGTGACGCGCAGGTTCTCGAAATTGTCGGGTAGTGTGTAGCTCATCCACGTGTCGATGGTGTCGATGCCCTCCCCGGCATTTTCGACCGCTCGATTGATCCCCGAATAGAGGTAGTAGATGTCATCGCCCGTACCGCCGATCATCGTCACATCAACGGAACTGTCACCCCACATGGAATCGTTGCCTGCCTTACCGTAAAGTTGGGGGCCGGAATTGGTGGCAGAGAAGAAACCTGTGGAACTTCCGCTGTAATAGAGCGTCTCGCCAAGCGCATTCAAAACTGTCTGGGCCATCGCAATGCCTCCTGTTCGTGGTGGTCCTCCGCAAAACTCCTCCTGCGGAAAACCTAACAGTCCGGCTTTTCTGATTTAGGGCGAAAATGAGATGTCCTGTTCCAATACGGGAATGGCGGCGCAAAACTGCCGCCGTGTTTAACGAGGCGTATTGCTCCGGCACAACCGCGTGATTTTACGCTTCATTATGAGGCAGGGTGTCACGCGATTACGGCTGCGGACCAGAGGCCGGCGTTACAGGACGAGCTTGCGCAACTGCTGAGACAGAAGGTCCATCAGGCTGACGGTGGCGATGATGATGATGAGCATTGCAGAGGCCTGCGGATAATAGAAACCGCGAATGTTTTCGAACAGAACCTGACCGATGCCACCGGCACCGATGAGGCCGAGAACGGTTGCCGAGCGGATGTTGGATTCCAGGCGATAAAGCGAGAGCGAAATCCATAGCGGTAGCACCTGGGGGATGACGCCGAACAGCACTTGCTGCACGCGAGAGGCACCGGTTGTGCGGATCGCCTCGACCGGGCGAGGGTCGATGGCTTCGACGGCCTCGGAAAACAGTTTGGAGAGCGTGCCCGTGGTGTGGATGAAAAGCGCCATCACGCCAGCGAAAGGACCAAGTCCTACAGCCACCACGAAAAGGACCGCAAACACCACTTCATGAATGGCGCGGAACATGTCCATCAGGCGACGGACTGGCTGCAGCACCCACCACGGCGCCATGTTGTGTGCCGAAAGGATGCCAAGCGGGACGGAAAAGACGACCGCCAGAAAAGTGCCCCAAAGGGCGATCTGCACGGTGACGACCATTTCCTCCAGGTAAAATCGCCAGTCACCGAAGTCGGGCTTCATGAAGCCGCTGGCATATTCAGCCATGTTGCCGGCATCGGTGAACAGATAGGTCCATCTGCCTATCTCCGCCGGTGTCCAGCTATAGGCCAGTGCCGCAATAACGGCGAGCAGGATAAGGCCGTTTCGCGTTCCGCCTGGTTGTTTCGGCAAAGATGCGGTCAAGGCAGTGTCTGTTGTCGTCATCGCTTTGGTCATGGAATTGTCTCGCGTTGGAAGAGGAGGCAGGCCATCGGGCCTGCCTCACGGTCGATCGGGGTCAGTTGCCGAGGCTGGCGAGTTCGGCTTCGTATCTTGCCTTCTGCGCCGTCAGGTCCTTGATCTTTGCGTCTCTTGCAGCGGCGTCGAGCTTGGCATCGCCCTGAGCCTGCGCAATGGCCTTGGTCAGTTCCATGACGCGGATCGGCAGAAGCTGGTTGTCGTTGGAAGCGCGGAATGGCGACCATTTCAGACCGGCGAGGATTTTCTTCTCTTCCTCGACGTTACCCTTGGACTTGTCGGTTCCGTAGGTCAGGAAGAAATCGCGGATCTTCGTCTTGGCTTCTTCCGTCAGGTCCTTGCGCCAGACAATCGGATCTGCGGGGATCAGAGGCGAACGCCAGATTTCGCGGATGTTGGCGAACGCTTTCGGATTGTTCTGCTCGATAAGCGCCATGTTCTCGGTGTTGTTGGCGGCAGCGTCGACCTGTTTGTTGGCCACAGCCATGGCATTTGTTTCATGGTTGGCGTTGGTGACGTTCTTGAAGCAGGTCTTCGGGTCGATGCTGTTTTTCGAGAACACGAAGGTCATCGGCACGAGGTAGCCGGAGGTGGAGTTGACGTCACCGAGACCGAAGTTGAGCGACTTGTCGCAGGTCAGGAGCTGGTCGATCGTCTGGATCGAAGACTCTTTCGGCACGATGACCACGGACCAGTAGCCCGGCTCACCGGTGACGGCGACGCTCTGAACGAACACTTCGCCATCGGCGCGGTCGACGGCTTCCATGGCCGACTTGTTGCCGTACCAGGCCATCTGCACCTTGTCGAAGCGCATGCCTTCAATGATGCCGGCATAGTCGGACGCGAAGAAGGGTTTTACCTCAAGGCCGGTCTTTTCCTTCATCGCATCGAGGAAGGGCAGCCAGCTGCTTTTCAGGTTCTGCTGGGATTCGGTCGAGATGATACCGAAGTTGATGGTTTCTGCCGCATGCGCTGCAGACCCCAGAGTAAGGGCGAGCGACATCGCCGCCATGCTTTTCAGGATCGCGTTCATCGTAGTCTCCGTGTCGTCAAACGTGGTTAGGCGGGCAGGGGCTGGGCCTGCAGTCTGTTGAGGACCGGCTTGAGGGCCGGAGCGGCATGGCCAGCCGGAGCATCCGGCAGGACCAGTTCTTCCGAGGCCGCGCCATAAAGCTCGGCCAGGAATTCGTTCGTCAGCGCGCTGGATGGTCCGTCATAAACGATCTTGCCATTGCGCATCGCGACGGTGCGCGGGCAATAACGGCGCGCATATTCGACCTGATGCAGCGATACGACCACGGTGATGCCGTCGCTGGAATTGATATCGGAAAGCACATCCATGACGCGCCGCGCAGATGAGGGGTCGAGAGCGGAGATCGGCTCGTCGGCAATCAGGATTTCGGCTTCCTGAACCAGCGTTCGGGCAATGGCGGCGCGCTGCTGCTGGCCACCCGACAGCGTTGAGGACCGCTGGGTAACCACCTGGGGAATGCCGACCCGTTCCAGCGCGACCTGGGCCTTGCGTTTTTCGTCATGGTTGAAGAGGCCAAGCGTTCCGCGCCAGCGCGGCGTGCGGCCCAGGTGGCCGATCAGTACATTGGTCAGCACGGAAAGCCGGCCGACCAGATTGAATTGCTGGAAGATGACGGAAACGCGGCCCCGTTTCAGGCGCCGGTTGAGACGCCCGCTGTCCTGACAAAGATCGCCGAGGACGTCGATGCGGCCACCGACAGCATCTGCCACTTCCAGGCCGGCAATATGGCGGATGAGGGTGCTTTTGCCTGAGCCTGAAGCGCCGATCAGCGCAACCATTTCACCGCGCTCGACGGTCAGGCTTACCTTGTCCAAAGCACGTGTCTTGCCGAAAGTCTTCGAGACATTGGAGACCGTTATCGCTGTCATTGTTACCTGTTCCTTCAGCCAAAATTCGGCATGGTTCTCCCGCACGCAAAAGAACAAGTCCCGTGCGTCGTGCAGAATTTAATGTGAATCGTCCAATGTCGTCCGGCTATCGATGTATAGATCCGGACTGGATGCAATTACCCTGTGAATTGCCTGGTCGGATGGCGTTTAATTACAGGTCACACGATGACAGTTTCGTGACAAAACGCCGTCTGTGACCCGTAGGTGCAATCCAAATTATCTGTCGATACCATAGGTCAAATCTATGGGTTGCGCCGACTGCTTCTGCGAGAGTCCGTCCTAGAGAACGGTTTCGACAAAAGCCTTGATCGATCGCACCGTCTTTCGGTCTTCCAGAAAAGCCAGCCGATACTCCGTTCTGATCATGCCGCCGGAAATGCGCAATGTCTTCATGCGTGGGTGGGGGACGAATTCGAAGTCCGCTACGACACCGATCCCAAGTCCCCTTTCAACCGCTTTCCACACACCCTCGCGGCTGCCGATTTCCATGAATGGCGTGAGGGCAACATTGGCGGCTTCGGCCGCGCGCTCAAGCGCATAACGGGTGGTTGAGCCTTCTTCCCGGAGGATCAGGGGTTCGCCCGCCAGCTCGGCCAGTTCGATCTCGTCCCTTTGCCACCAGGCATGGTCGTCATTTACGAAGGCGACGATCTCCTGCGTGCTGAAGGTCATGGTCTTGATGCGAGGGTCGTCGATCGTATGCGCCAGGATCGCAATATCGGCTTCGAGCTCAAGGACGCGTTTCAAGGTGCGGTCGGAATTGCCGAGAAGCATGTTGACCTTGAAGGACGGGTAACGCTCGATGAAGCGCGCGATCATGTCGGTGGCATGAAACGGGCTGACGGCGGCAATTTTCAGTGCACCGGTCTTCAGTTCACCGAAATTGAGAAGCAGCTCCTCCGCCTCTTCGTGAAGCTTGAACAGTCTGGCGCTGATCGAAAGCAGCGAGCGGCCAGCTTCGGTCAGCTCGATCTGGCGGCCTTGACGCAGAAAGAGTTCGACGCCGTAGCGTTCCTCCAGTTCGCGGACCTGCGTCGTCAATGTCGGCTGGCTGACCCGAAGTGCGCGCGCGGCGGCCGAGAAACCGCGATGGGTGGCTACCGCCTGAAAGGCTCTCAGATGGGTAAAGACGATGGCCATGGTCAGATCTCCTCTCCCTCTCGCGACCGGTGCGAGACGGCGTCCAATCCATAGATCCTATCAATGGATCGTAACAAAAATATGGATTGGATTTATTGTCTTTGCCGGGTCATTCAATCGGCGAAACAAGGAGCGACCGATGCGTGCCTGGACCTATTCCAATCCTGTGAAGATCATCTTCGGGGCCGGCGCCCTTGCCGAGGCCAGAAAGGCCGTCGGCAACCGCGCCTATTGCCTGCTGACCTACAACGATCATCCGTTCTTCGATGACCTCGTTGCCCGTATCTCGCAAGAGCTTGGCGAACCGGCGGTTATCGTGCGGGATGTCGAACCGAACCCCAGCTTCGACGGCCTGAGAGCTGCCTGCCGGTCCTTTGGCGCCGCCACCCGGACGCCTGAAGTCATTCTGGCGATCGGTGGTGGTTCGGTCATCGATACAGCCAAGGTTCTCTCGGCCGGTGGTCGTGATTTCTCCCGCGTCCAGAATTTTCTGGAAGGCCACACGGGAGCAGAGACATTGCTCGATCTTCCGATCATTGCCGTGCCGACAACAGCAGGTACAGGTAGCGAGGTTACCTGCTGGGCAACCGTCTGGGACACGGCGGCCAAGAAGAAATACTCACTCGCCGACGCGCGTTATTATCCGCAATACGCCATTCTCGACCCGGAACTGACGCTGGGTGTGCCGCGGGCACTTTTACTGTCCACCGGGCTCGACGCGCTGTCGCATGCGCTTGAAAGCATCTGGAACGTCAATGCCAACCCGGTGTCTGCAAGCCATGCGGTTTCTGCGGCGCGGGAGATCATCGACGTTCTGCCGCTTCTGGTCGACAATCTCGGTGATATCGGTCTGCGCGAGCGCATGATGCGGGCAAGCCTTTCTGCCGGTTTGGCGTTTTCCAACACCAAGACGGCGCTTGCCCATTCCCTTTCCTATTACCTGACGCTGCATCACGGCACGGTGCATGGCATTGCCTGCTCCTTCAGCCTGCCGGCGATCATGCGCAGCGTGATGGGCCACGACGCCGACTGCGACGCTGCTTTGCGCCGCATTTTCGGTGACGATCTCTCTGCCGGTGCCGATGCGCTGGAGGTGTTCCTTCACCGGCTCGGCGTCTCGACGACGGCAACCGATTACGGTGTGACACGGGAAAACTGGCTGCGGGCCATCGACGACGCGCTGCTGGGCGAGCGCGGCCGCAATTTCATCGGCAGCCGTGATGCTGTGTTTGCCTCAGCTGCCTGAGACATTGGTTTTCGACCCGCGACGTTACCGAGAAAAGTGCTGTCATGCTTTGACTGTAGACAGATCAGGCAAAGCATGAATTTGAGAAAGTAAGGATCATGAGCGAACATTTTGATCTTGCCGTGGTGGGCGCCGGCATCGTCGGTCTTTCGGTGGCCTTGGCTGCCGTCAAGAAAGGCAAGAAGGTCGTTGTCATTGAGCGCAACGCCAAGGCCATCGGGGCTTCGATCCGCAACTTCGGTTTCATCACCATTTCCGGCCAGAAACAGGGCGATCACTGGGCGCGTGCCCGCCGCGCCCGGGATGTCTGGGCAGAGGTGGCGCAGGAGGCCGGCATTGAGGTTCTGCATCGCGGTCTGGTCATGCCCGCCTACCGTCAGGAGGCCGAGGCGGTGCTCGATGCTTTCCTAGAGACTGATATGGGATCGGATTGCCGACGGGTTTCCGCGGCAGAGGCTCTCGAACATGTGCCGTCGATCAGGGCCGAAGGCATGCGCGGCGCTCTCTACAGCCCGCATGAGATCAGGGTTGAATCGCGCGAGGCGATCCCGAAGATTGCCGCCTGGCTTGAAGCCCGCCATGGTGTGACGTTCCATTGGAATACAGCGGTCAATGCGGTGGACGGTACGACTGTGTCGACCAGCCGTGGCGTGATCGAGGCGGAAGCCTGCGTTGTCTGCCCCGGCGACGACTTCTCCACGCTTTTCCCCGATCGTATTGCCCCGTACAAGCTCCGCGTCTGCACGTTGCAGATGCTGCGCGTGATGCCCGCCAAACCGATCAAGTTCGATGCTGCCGTCATGTCCGATCTGAGCTTCGGCCGTTATGAGGGGTTTGCCGATCTGCCGGTGGCCAAAGCGCTGTGCGACCGGCTGGATGCGGAGCTTTCCGAGATGCGCCGCGAAGGCATCCATCTGATCGCCGTCAGGTCGGCGGACGGTTCACTGGTCGTCGGAGATAGCCATGTTTACGGCAATGCGCAGGAGCCCTTTGCGCAGGATCGCATCGATACGCTGATCATGGAAGCCTTCGATCAGATATTCGATCTGCCGGGACGCGAAATCATCGGCCGCTGGTGCGGCAGTTATGCCTCGGCAAGCGATCGGGTCGTCATGGTCGACGAACCCGCCGACAATATCCGCCTTGTCATGGTCACGGGCGGCACCGGCGCATCCACAGGCTTCGCACTGGGCGAGCAGGTCATCAATTCTCTCTACGCATAGGATGAGGCACATGGCACATCTCAAGGCAGTCGTGTTCGATTGGGCGGGCACGGTCATCGATTTCGGTTCATTCGCGCCAATGGGCGTTTTCGTCGAGGCGTTCTCCCGCTTCGGCATAGAGGTTTCGATTGCCGAGGCCCGCGAGCCAATGGGCAGACCGAAATGGGATCATATCGAAGCGATGATGGCGCAGCCGCGCATCAAGGCCGCATGGCAGGATAAGCACGGCCATGCGCCGACGCGGGACGATATTCAGGCTGTCTACGATGTCTTCGTGCCGTTGAACGAGGAGGTTGTCGATCAATATGCCGATCTCGTGCCCGGTGCCGCAGACATGGCAAAGGGGCTGCGTGAGCGTGGCCTGAAGATCGGCTCGACCACCGGCTATACCCGCTCGATCATGGCCCGTGTTCTCCCACTGGCGAAAGCGCAGGGTTATGAGGCGGATAATCTCGTCTGCGCCGGCGATCTGCCGCATGGGCGTCCGACACCGATGAACATGTACAAGTGCTTCCTCGATCTCGACGTGTGGCCTGCAAGCGCCGTGGTCAAGGTCGACGATACGGGTGTCGGAATTGATGAGGGGCGCGAGGCGGGCACGTGGACGGTCGGTCTGTCACTCAGCGGCAATGAGGCTGGTGTAACGCCGCAGGAACTGGCGGCATTGAGCGTTTCAGAAAAGGAAGCACTGCGCGCGAAGGCATCTCACGTCCTGCGCAAGCATCGCCCTGATTACATCATCGATACGGTGGCCGATCTTCAGCCGGTGCTCGACGATATCGAGCAGCGCATGAAAAACGGAGAACGTCCCGGCCTCTGACCCGGGCAACTGCGCGGAGGCTGCGGCGCTTTTTACAAACAACCGTCACGTCTGATCCAGGCGGGACGGATGACAACGAGGTCAGAAACGTCGGCCGGTGGGAGCGGAAATTGCTGCCTCGTGACCATGACCGATCCGTGATTGCAGAGCCCGTAAATTTACCTTGTAATACTTGACTGGAATAGTTAGGTATTCGCCGGATTGGTCCTGGTGGGGCGGGGGCAAATGGGCATTCATGATGACGATAAGCGCTATGCGATCTACAGGGCACACCGTGCCGACCTGGTGAAATTCGCAACGCCGATTGCCGGTTCGCGCGAAGAGGCAGAGGATATCGTTCAGGAAGCCTTTGTGCGCTTTACGCCCGGGCATGCCGCAAACGCGATTTTGCCGCGCGCCTATCTGACCCGGATCGTCCGTAACCTTGCTCTCAATCTGCGCAAGCGCAAAACACTCGAGAAGCGTCATGTGCAGGATGACGTCCCTTATTGGGGCGTCCCGCAGGCCGTCCAAACCCCAGAGCAACATATGCTTTACGAGGATCAGGTGAAGCGAGTGGCGTTCATTCTGTCGCAAATGCCCGATCAGAGCCGTATTGCGGTGGAGATGCACCGCTTCGACGGCTGCACGATGGAAGAGATTGCCGAACGCCTCGGGACGTCCGTCAGCAGCGTGCATCGGCTGTTGCGTAGCGCCATGGCGGAACTGACATCCCGCCTGAACGAAAGAAGCTGAAAAAAAAACCTCGTGCGATTGTCTTGATTATAAACATCGCCAATAACGGCTCGATTCAGGACTGAAACAGGCCCTTCTGACAATGACCTCGGAACGCGACACATCACAGCAGCCGCCGCTCTCTGTCAGGGAGGAAGCGGCAGATTGGTTTCTTCTGCTGCAGCAGAAGCCTGACGATCAGGTGCTGCACACTCGGTTCGGCATCTGGTTGTCGCAATCGGATGCGCACCGTCTGGCGTGGCGCGAAACAAATTCGATGTGGCAGGCGCTGGGCGATGCGTCCGGTCACTACAGGCGTCTGTCTTCTCCTTCAGATCAGGCATCCGCTCTCTCGTCACCCGTCGTAACCAGCAGAGGCCACAAGCGGCGCTGGGTCGCGGCCGCCTCGGCCGGTGCACTGTCGCTCTGTTTGAGCTGGTTCGCCCTGCCGACGGTGATGCTGCATGTTCAGGCTGATCACATCACCACGACGGCCGAAAGCCGGGCGGTCACTCTGGAAGATGGCAGCACGGTTGTTCTTGCCGCCGACAGCGCCATCAAATCCCGGTTCTCCGATGGCCGTCGCGAAATCACCCTGCTTGCAGGCGAAGCCTTTTTCGATGTTCAGCGGGATGTTTCACGCCCCTTCATCGTTGATGCCGAAGGTGTGAAGGTCGAGGTCCTTGGTACCGTTTTCGATGTGCGGATGACTTCTGAAACGACGAATGTCGCCCTGGCGAAAGGGCAGGTCCGGGCGTCATCGGGTAACAACACCAATATTCTCGCGCCTGGAGAAATCGTCAGCATCGATCGCAAGACCGGCGCCATGACGAAAGATGCGATCGGCATCGAGGATATCGGCTCATGGCGCGAAGGCCGCCTTTATGTGACGGATGTATCGATCGGTTCGGTCATAGAGTTGCTGCGGCGGTATCATCCGGCCTGGATTGCGGTTGCCGACCCTGGCCTCGCGGCTGAAAAGGTCACCGGTATCTATGATCTGACCCATCCGGACCAGGCGTTACGGGCGCTGGTTGATCCGCATGGGGGCAAGGTGCGCGCCGTCTCGTCCGCCTTGAGGGTCGTCAGCCGTTATTGACCTGAGAATGCTTCCAGCCCGCGCTAGGCGCGAGACATGTCCGGAAATCCTTTGGAAACATAGGGATACACTGTTTCCGGTCGTTGGGAAGAATGACTGAAGTCAAAAACATGAAAATAAAAATCATGTTTTTTGGAAAAACTTGAGTGAAAACTGAAAATTTTCTGTCGCGGCGTTGTCTTTAGGTCCGAGAGGGTGCGGAAGACGACACCGCCTCCGCATCAGGAGAGACAGAAAAGACATGACGTTCGGGACAATGAACCGCCTTACCGGCAGAATGAATCGGCCGGCCAAGACATTAAGATACAATCTATTACTGACGACGACAGCCATTTCGCTTCTCTGTGCCGTTTCGGACAGCGTTGCCCAAAGCGCACCGCCGGCTCAAAACGAGGCCGCTGCAACACGTGGCGTAGCGCGGGCGTTCAACATTCCGGCCCAGCCGCTTGCCGGTGCGCTCAGCGCTTTCAGCCGCCAGTCCGGCCTTCAGTTGACGCAGGCTGCGGGCACGGCGCGTGGTGTCAGCGGCAATGCCGTTATCGGCAGCTTCACGCCCGATCAAGCGCTGGCGAGACTGCTGAGCGGCACAGGCATCAACTATCGCATCAGCGGCGACAATGCCGCCGTGATTGGCGAAAGTGCGGGCTCTTCCGCTGCCGCCGCTGCGTCGGGCGATGGCTCGACGGTGCTCGATACGATCACCGTGGTTGGTCGAGGCGACCGCAATGCCGCCACCGGGGCCGGTTTTCAGGGTACACCGGACTGGGTTTATGAGGCGCCCGCAAGCGTCAGCGTGGTTTCGCGGGAAGCCATCCAGAACAGTGGCGCGCGCAATGCGCGCGACTTGCTGGACAATGTCGCAGGTGTCTATGCCAATAGATCCGAGGGCCAGAACCCCGGCATCTCGGTGAACGTGCGTGGTCTGCAGGACCAGAACCGTGTCATCACTTCCATCGACGGCGTCCGGCAGAATTTTCAGCGCAGCGGTCATGGCTCCAGCAGTCTGGTTTATGTCGATCCAGCCCTGTTGCGCACCATTGATATCGAGAAAAGCGGTAACGCGCGTGCAGGAAGTGCCGGTGCGCTTGGCGGGGTCGTCAATTTCCGCACTCTCGAGGCCGGCGATGTGATCAAGCCCGGCGAAACGATGGGTGGCTTCCTCGATATTGGTACGGGAACAAACGCCCATAATTTCGAAGGGTCTGCGGCCGGCGCAATGCAGTTTTCGGATAGTTTCTCTTTCCTCGGTGCGGCCAGCCATAAGCGCTTCGGCGAATATGATCCCGGTAAAAACGGCGAATTGAAACTGTTTAACGACTACTTTGCGCAATATTTCACCCGCACGCTGAACAGCAACAATGCGCTGGTCTTCACCGGTTCGGAATCGGCTTCCGGTCTTGCGAAATTTGAAATGCAGCCGCTCGACGACCTGTCGGTCACCGCAAGCTGGCTGCATCACCGATCGACATCCTCGCAGGGCTATTATCTGCCGGAGGGCGTTGAAGAAATTGATGTCCAGGCAACGGACCAGACCGTTATCAACGACACCGTCTCGCTCACTGGCCATTGGGACCCGGACAGCGATCTGGTCGATCTGAAGGCGCAATTGTCGTTCAACAGGCTAGCCAATCAGGAGCTTCGTGGTTCCGCAACGCGTATGGGCAATACCTACGAAGACAATGTCGACTACCTCATGGAGACGTGGGGCGGGAGCATAGAGAATACTAGCCTGTTCTCGTTACCTTTCGGCGATTTGTCGATCAATTACGGCGTTGAGGCCTTCCGCGACAAGGCGACTACCACCGGCGCCGCGATGATGGATGATTTCAACGTCATCGACTACAGCTTCGGGTACAAGGGCACCAATCCGACCGGCACACGTACTGTCACCAGCGGTTTCACCAGCGCCACTTTGGAGCATGACGACTGGCTGTCGGTGACCGCAGGTCTCAGATACGACCACTACAAGCTGTCCGGTTCCACTACGGTTCATTCGCCACTGCGATGGATTTCCCAGCCACCGACGCCGGTAAAGCAACCGAATACGTGCACTATAGTTCCGGTTGGTTTTCCGCAGTTCATCATTGATGGAGACGTAGCAAACGGCTCGATCTGGGACCCGGTTACCCGCCAATTGTGTACGGTGAAAACCGTGTTGGTGCCCAATCCGGACCTGCCGGCAATCGACAGCACGGATATTTCCATCGACCGGTCTGAGGGCGCCTGGCTGCCCAGCATGACGGTCGCAGTCAAGCCATTCGAGTGGTTCCAGCCGTTCGTCAGCTATAGCCGCAGCCTGCGGCCGCCGACAGTCATGGAAAGCCTGTTCAGCGGGGGGCATCCGATGGCGCCTCCAGGTGCCTACGCCCCCAATCCGTCATTGATTGCCGAGCGCGGCGAGACGTGGGAAGTCGGGGCTAATTTTACGCAAGACGGTGTCTTTACGGAGTACGACAGCCTGCGTTTCAAGGTTGTCGGTTTCCAGCGTGATATCGAGAACTATATCACGATGGGTCGTGTAAACCGTCAGGATTTTGCGACCGGCAGCGGTACGACTGCGACTTACAGTTATGGTAGCTTTGTCAATCTTGTCGGCAATACGCGAATGCGCGGTGTCGAGATCGAAGGCAGTTACGATGCTGGCAGTTATTATATCGGCGGCTCCTACACGCATCTGAAGGCCGATTACGCCAGCGAATATCTCTATAATGGCAAGATAGATTATGCCTACGCCGGAATGGTGTTCGAACCGCCACGCTACAAGATTACCCTCGATGGCGGACTGCGCTTCTTTGATGAAAAGCTGGTGCTCGGCGCACGCGCCAATATCGTTGGTGATAGCAAACCGGCATTTGGCTATCTCTCCAACACCTTTGTCACGGACAAATATACCGTCTTCGATATCTACGGGTCCTATGACATCAGCGAAAACGCCAAGCTTCGTTTCACGGTGAAAAACGTTGCCGACAAGGCCTATGTTCCGGCCCTTGGTTACTCCGCCCTTCCGGCGCCTGGCCGCACCTTCTCGGCGTCTCTCAATTTTACATTTTGACAGTTTTGCGCGCAGCCAGCGCTGCGCGCATCCCCAGGTTCGTCAATGACGGACTTCAATGGAAAACAAGCCAACCCAAGGAGACATCCCATGGCTGTTACGATCCAGCAGACTGCAGCAAGCTCTGACCTGCTCAACTACCTCGACAACGTGTGGAAGACAGACCAGGTCTATCGCGGCCACGGCGACTTCAGCCCGGCACCGGCAGGCAGCAGCGGAACCTATGACCAATGGATCGCAGGCAATTCCGGTACATCGCAGTCGGCTCTCCTGATGCAGGGTGATTTCGGTTACGCGCCTCCCGGCGGTTTTACCGGTACCGTCAGCAGCCTGACCTTCGGTGACAACCTTTCGGGCGATGCAGCTTCCAATTGGTCGCTTGGCAACGCTGAACTGACCGTGACCGGCATCGTATCCAACACTACGTTCGCAACCGCAATCTATGTGGCTTCGAACTATGGTACGACCGATTCCCAGACGGTCGGCACTCGCTCTCTTGGCGGCTTCAAGGCATATTTTGCCGAGCAGGGCACCAACCAGATCGGCACCTCCGGCAATGACAAGCAGTACAGCTTTGCCGGTAACGACACCTTCACCGGTGGCGCAGGCAACGACACCTTTGTCTTCGGCGACAATTGGGGTAGCGATATCATCACCGATTTCGGCGATGTCACTGGCAACAATGATATCATCGACCTTACGGCAAACACGGGTATTACCAGCTTAACCGATCTCCTTCTCAACCACAGCAACTACACCGACAGCACGGGCGTTCTGACGATCTTCGACGGTGCGAACACCATCCAGGTCAACGGTTATGTTGGAACGGATATCGCTACACTGGTCGGTAACGGCAGCATACTGGTCTAAGAAATAGCTGTCGTGTTTCGAACCTCACAGCAGACTCCGTCGCAGCCTATGGCTGCGGCGGTGGTCTCCACCCTTAGACCAGCGGTCGTTTGCATAGCCCTGATGAGTGGTGTGGTCAACATTCTGGCCCTGACCTCTCCTCTCTTCATGCTTCAGGTCTACGATCGCGTCCTGTCCAGCCGAAGCGTTTCGACGCTTGTCGGTCTCGCCGTTCTCGCGGCGGGCCTTTATGCATTTCAGGCCCTGCTTGACATCATTCGCGCGCGAATTCTGCTGCGGATCGGCGACAGTGTCGACCACGCGCTTTCTGCCCGCGTGCACGACGCCATCATACGCCTTCCCCTCTTGTCGCGGATGCAGGGCGACGGTTTGCAGCCGCTTCGCGATCTCGACAATGTCCGTGGGTTTCTCTCAAGTCCCGGGCCAACTGCACTTTTCGATCTGCCCTGGATGCCCCTCTATCTCGGCATCTGCTTCCTTTTCCATTTCTGGATCGGCATGACTGCCCTGGTGGGCGCAATCATTCTGGTCTCGTTGACGATCATCACAAATTCGCTGTCCCGCAAGCCCGCGCAGGACGCCATACGCCACGGCATGAACCGCAATGCGCTGATGGAAGCTAGCCGTCGCAATGCCGAGGTTGTTCAAGCCATGGGCCTGTCGAAGCGTCTTTCCGCCCGCTGGCAGCGCGCCAATGCCGATTACCTCAACGCCAATCGCATCAGTGGCGATGTCGCCGGTAACCTTGGCGGCGTGGCGAAGGCCCTGCGCATCGTGTTGCAATCCGCCATTCTGGGCGTCGGCGCCTGGCTCGTGATCGAGCAGGAGGCATCCGGTGGCGTCATGATCGCCAGTTCGATCATGATGGGACGCGCCCTTGCGCCTGTCGATCTCGCCATTGCAAGCTGGAAACCGCTCATCATGGCGCGGCAGAGCTGGACACGGCTTCAGGAGCTTCTGGTCAGGGTTCCGGAAAAAGCCGATGTATTGCCGCTGCCGAAGCCCGAAAAGGAGTTGCGGGTCGAAAACGTTGCCATTGTGCCACCGGGTGAAAAGCAGGCGACCGTCGCAGGTGTCGGCTTCACGGTGGCGGCGGGCAATGCTGTCGGCATTATCGGCGCATCCGGATCGGGCAAATCGACGCTGGCACGTGCGCTTGTCGGGGCATGGACACCGGCGCAGGGCAAGATCCGCTTTGATGGCGCCAGCCTGCAACAATGGGACGTGGAAGAACTCGGCCGTCATATCGGGTATCTTTCCCAAGGTGTGGAACTTTTCGATGGCACGATTTCCGAAAACGTCGCCCGCTTCGAAGAGAACCTCGATGCCGAAAAAATCGTTGCCGCAGCGAAAATGGCTGGTGCGCACGAACTGATCCTGCGCTTTGAAAACGGCTATGAAACGCGCATCGGCGAGGGTGGCTCTGCGCTTTCGGCTGGCCAGAGGCAGCGGATCGGCCTTGCCCGCGCACTCTATGACGACCCCTTTATTGTCGTGATGGACGAGCCGAACGCCAATCTCGACGCCGAGGGCGAAATGGCCGTTGTGCGCGCCATCGAATCGGTAAAGGCGAGAAACGGCATTGCCATCGTTATCGCACACCGTCCAAGCGCCATCGGTGTCGTCGATCTCGTGGGCGTGATGGAAGGCGGGCGGATGAAGGCCTTCGGTCCGCGAGACGAAATCCTGTCAAAGGTACTTCGCAATCCGCAGCCGGCCGTGCCGGTGCCTGTCACGGCAACGATGGCGCCTGTCACGTCCCGTTCCGTCAATCCGCTCCGCGTCGTGGCAAACCCGGTGCCGGCAAACCAGCTGCAAGAGGACGTCGCAGATGCCGAACGCTGAAGCACTCACCACCCATCGTTCGATCCGGCGCCATCTGATGGCCGGTGTCATTGTCAGCGTTGCGCTGGTTGCCGGCGCAGGCGGCTGGGCGGCGGCAACCGATCTTGCTGGGGCGGTTGTCGCCAGCGGGCATTTCGTCGTCGATAGCTACGTCAAGAAGATCCAGCATCCGACAGGCGGCGTTGTCGGTGAAATCTTGGTGCGCGAAGGAGAGAAGGTCGAAGCGGGACAGGTCCTTCTGCGTCTCGATGAAACGCAGACCAAGGCCAATCTTGCCATTGTCACCAAACGCCTGAACGAACTGTCGGCCCGTATGGCCAGGCTTGAAGCAGAGCGGGATGATCTCGCCGCCATCGTCTTTCCCGAGGACCTGCTGAGCGCTGGCAACGATCTCGACGCGCAAGCGGCCGTTCGCAGCGAAAAACGCCTGTTTGAAGCGCGCCGTGATGCCAGAGAAGGCAAGAAGGCGCAGCTTCTCGAGCGTATTTCGCAATATGAGCACGAAGGCGAAGGACTGAAGGCACAACAGATCGCCTATGAGCGCGGTCTTGAGGTTCTGGAACAGGAAATCGTCTCCCTCAGATCACTACGGGAGCAGGGTGCCGTCTCCGTTCAGCGCCTTAACGGGCTTGAAACCCAGGCTGCCACCTTTGGCGGCGAGCGCGGTGAAAAGATCGCCTATCAGGCGCAGGTCGCCGGGCGCATTTCCGAAACCAGACTGCAGATCATTTCGATCGATCAGGATCTGAAAACGGAAGTCGGTCGCGAGCTGCGGGAGATACAGGGGCAGCTTGGCGAATATGTCGAGCGCAAGGTCGCGGCCGAGGACCAACTGAAACGCATCAACATCGTCGCGCCGCAGGCCGGCATGATCCATCAACTCAGCACCCATACCGTGGGTGGCGTCATTTCTCCTGCCGATGTTGTCATGTCCATCGTGCCAGATGCCGACAAGCTGGCACTTGAGGCACAGATTTCGCCGCAGGACATCGACCAGATTGTCGTCGGCCAGAAAGCCATGCTGCGCTTGTCCGCCTTCAATCTGCGCACCACGCCGGAGTTGACCGGGGAGGTGAGCCGGGTGGGCGCCGATCTGACGCAGGATCAGCGCACAGGTATGTCCTATTACCTCGTGCGGCTATCGGTGCCGGCATCTGAACTCACAAAATTGCAGGATCTGAGTCTGGTGCCGGGTATGCCCGCCGAAGCCTTTATCGCGACGGGCGAGAGAACCGCATTGTCCTATCTGGTCAAACCGCTGTCCGATCAGATCAACCGTGCTTTCCGGGAAGAGTGATCGTGCAGGCCGAATTCGGCGGTGGCACGTCGAGGCGGGGGTGATGGCGGCGAACGCATAAGGGAGGAAGAAAGATGCGACTGAAACGCGAATCCGAAGTGGCGATTGCCATTCTGGCGGCCTGCGCCAATGCCAAAGGCGGGCAGATCCGCACGGTAGAGGCGGCGCGTGCAGCCGGCACGACAGCAAGCTTTGCTGCACAGGTCGTGCCATCTCTGGTTCAGGCCGGGCTCATTGAAGCCCGGCGGGGGCGACGCGGCGGTCTCGCCCTCACCCAACCGGCCGGCGATATCCTGCTCGGCGATGTCATCGCCAGAATGCAGCCCGAACTGATCGCTTCGGCACGGACAGAAGAAAATCTCACTGGTCGCGATCCGACGGCTGAACTCTGCAAAATCGTGATGGGCGCCGACGATGTCATCCGCGCCTATCTCGACCGCTTCTCGATCGCCGACCTCGCCAATAAAAACCGCCCCGGCCCTCTCCATCAGGACCGCCGCAAAAAGGGAAGCGACCACAAGACGTATTCAGCCAAGACCAGTCTGCCTGATGGGATCTGTCGTTGAGATATCGATGTATGGCCGTGAGCCTGGCAACAGGGGTCAGGTCGAAACAGCTCTCAGCGCTCTCGGGCGCAGCAGGATCAGGAAAATCGGTGCACCGATTACTGCTGTGACGATGCCTGCGGGGAGTTCTAGGGGGGCGATGATGCTGCGTCCTATCAGGTCGGCAAACACCATCAACACGCCACCGACCACCATGGCAACGGGCAGGCAACGGGCATGGCGTGGCCCGGCAAGAAGGCGTGCGGCGTGCGGAGAGAGCAGGCCGACAAAGCTGACCGCACCGATGGAGGAGACGGCAACACCAACCGCGCAAGCCGCATAAAAGATCGCCCAGCGTCTCGCTTTATCCGTTGGCAGGCCCAGTGATCGTGCCGTGTCATCGCCGAGCGCCAGCGTGTCCAGATGACGGCTGCAGACGATGCCCACGGTGATCAAAAAAGCGAGCCATGGCATAAGTGAGAGCGCATCGGCGTAGCCGCGACCGTGGGTGGAACCCGCCAGCCACGACAAGGCTTCTGCGGTTTGCAGCCGCGCTTCGACAACGATGATGGTTCCTGCCGCGCCGCAACTTGCTGCTATGGCAACCCCGGCCAGGATCAGCCGGTCGGGTGAATTCTTTGGCCCGAACAATCGCAGAAGAAAGATGGCCGCAAAGGCACCGCCAAGTGTGACGCACTGAAACAGAAACGTGCCGGGTACAAAGCCGGAAAGAAGCCCGACAAGGCTGAACAAGGCCGCTGCCTGTGCGAGGCCAAGCGTTTCGGGGCCGCAAAGCGGATTGCGGGTCACTGCCTGTAAAACTGTGCCTGCTGTCGCCAGCAACGCGCCGCAGGCTAAGGCGACCAGCAGGCGCGGAGCCCGAATATCGAGATTTGCGGCGATATCCGCGATCGACAGGGACACGCTGTCGCCGATCATCAGCGCACCGCCCGAGCCAATCAATGCGATCGCCGCCAGAAGACCGATCAACAGTGGCAGGGAAGGACGATGCAATGCCGATGGTGTTCCGATGCGACGCTCCGAACCAATCCTTGTGGTCCGCAAGAGGAAGAGCATGACGGGTGCGCCAAAGCAGGCAACAACGACACCGGTCGGAATGATGGAGCCGTTACCGGCAAAAAACTGCACGACGACGTCGGCGAACAGCAGGGTGTTTGCGCCCAAGATCAAGGCAAGCGGCAGATGATGGCGATGGCGGGTGATGCCGAGTGCACGAAGGATGTTGGGGATAGCAAGGCCGATAAAGCCAATCGGGCCGGCAAGGGTCACGGCTGCACCAGACAACAGCACGCCGGCGAAGATGCCGGACAGTGTCAGCGCTCGCGTCAGACCAAGGCTCGCGGAAACCTGATCGCCCAATCCAAGCAGATCAAGCGGCCGGGCGATGGTCATTAATACCAGGCAGGACAGGAGGATCACTGGAGCTGCGACCACAATCTTTGACCACCCCGTCTGGTCGAGAATGCCTGATGACCAGAGGATGAGACCGGACGCCCGGTCATCGGCCAGAAGCACGATGGCGGAAGACAGTGCGGCAAAGCAGAGAGAAATGGCAACGCCTGCGAGGGCGAGCCGGCCGGGTGGGGCACGAAAACCACCGGCGAGCGCGATACAGGCCAGCGCACCTGTCAGGCCGCCGCCAGTCGTTGCGATGATCGACGGCACGGCGACTGGCAGCAGCAGTGTCGATATGACCAGCATCAACTGGGCGCCACTGGTGACGGAAAGAATGTCCGGCGCGGCAAGGGGATTTCGAAGCACGCTTTGCAGAACAGAGCCCGCTGCCGCCAACGCGGCACCGGTCAGGATCGCTGCGACCACTCTCGGAGCACGGCTGGTTTCCAGAATGGCCTGGACCAGCGTGTCGGGGCGTGTTGGAAAGGCGATGATGTCATTCCAGCCGATCAGCCTGCTTCCGAGACGCATGTCGAGTGCCGCCAGAAGCAACAACAGCACGACGCTCGCCAGCCAGAGGAGTGGCAATGCGAGAGAGGAAGAGCCGCGTGGCGC
Source organism: Agrobacterium tumefaciens (assembly GCA_025559845.1). Lineage (NCBI taxonomy): Bacteria > Pseudomonadati > Pseudomonadota > Alphaproteobacteria > Hyphomicrobiales > Rhizobiaceae > Agrobacterium > Agrobacterium tumefaciens. The sequence continues at coordinate 1,163,750 of CP048470.1, read as the reverse complement.
CCGCGGCTTTGTCATTCGGCCGGCCTGTATGACGCACCGGCTGCATCGATCCAGTCGATCAGGCAGTAGGTGCGTTCTGCGTCTTTGGGATGCGGGACAAGATTGACCTTGCAGCCGAAGGCCTGCTCCAGGAGATCGGTCTGCAATACCTGCGAGACAGGCCCTATCGCCAGAACCTCTCCCTTTTTCATCAGCACCACGTCATCAGCAATGTCCATGACCTGATTGAGATCATGGAGCACGGCGATGATCGTCAGGCCTTCCGTATGATTGAGTTCGCGCAGCAATGTCAGCAGTTCAGCCTGATGGCGAATATCGAGGAAGCTGGTCGGTTCATCGAGGAAAAGCACGCGTGGTTGCTGCGCCAGGGCCATAGCCACCCAGGCACGTTGGCGTTCGCCGCCAGACAGGGTCGCAAGCTGGCGTTTGCGCAATTGCTGCAAGTCGACACGCTTGATGGCACTATCGATGATGTCGCGGTCATCCGCCGAGAGCCGGCCTAGCCACGGGCGGTGGGGGTAACGGCCCTGCTCGACGAGTTCCTCGACGGTCAGGCCAACCGGGATTTCTGGGGCCTGTCCCATCACGGCCACTTGCCGGGCGACATCGCGGCGTCTCAGTTCCGAAAGCGGGCGGCCGAGGAGGGTGATCCTGCCGGCCGTCGGTTCTTCCAGTCCGGCGAGACATTTGAGGAGCGTGCTTTTTCCCGACCCGTTCGCACCGCAAATGACGGTAACGCGGCCGGGTTGCGCCAGCATGTCGACATCGCGCACGGCATAGGCCCGATCATACGCGACACTCAAGCCATGTGCCTCCAGGGCGGGAACAGCGGAGGTCGTCAAACGGCAACCTCGCGCATGGCTTTTCGCAGCGAAGACAGGCTGCGATAACCGACATCAGCCGCTGCTTCATCAAGGCGTACACCCTCGGCCTGCTTGCGCATGACATGGGCCATGCGCAATCGGCGTCGCCATTCTGCAAAACTCATGCCGGTTTCAACACGAAATTTTCTGGTCATGGTTCGGCGGCTCATGCCCAGATTGTCGGCCCAATGGTCGATGTCGAGGTCGATTGCCGGTGTTTCCGAGAGGTCACGGCACAGTCGCTGCAGCCGCTTGTCGCTTGGCATTGGCAGCGCAAAAGGGCCCTCCTGCGCGTTGGCAATCTCTTCGAGGATCAGAGCGGCCAGATGTCCGCCGCGACCATTTTCATCGTAAAGCGTTGGTTGTTCGAGAAACGCGCCGACCGTTGCAGACAGAAGAACGGATGTGGAGATGACGCGCGTCGGTTCCCAGCGCAAAGTCAGGCCGGGCTCCGGTTCGATGTAAAGGGACTGCATGGAGACACGTCCATGCGATCGCACCGCATGAGGAATATCCGGCGTGATGAGCAGGCCATAGCCGCTCGGGATGATGAACGAAGTGTCGGGCGTACGGGCGGTCATGAAGCCGTCGACAATTTGCAGCAATTGGCCCCGGCGATGACTGTGCCAGCCGAAATCGACGCTCTTTTCGTAAACACGCGCCATGGCAGCCACGGGGCGCGGCACGTTTTGAAGGTCGACGGCCTTTTGCGGCTGTTTCATTTCGTCTCCAAGTGCGACGGGATACCATGACGACAACGTTCGGCACTGCGCGCGAGCAATAGACGCAGGCTTTGAATTTTTCAAAAGGAAAAGATGGCCTGATTGGCGCGGAATAAGCGATAGGGATCAAATGGGTCAATTTGTGGCCCGATTGCGATACATTTTGACCTGACAATGGTGATAAAAAAAGTCTACTTAAGCGGCCGAAAGCGGCGGGATCAAGTGAGGCGGCGGGTAACGCCGATGTCTTTGCCCGTCTCGGCAGCACTCACATCACAGGTTCGTACAATGCAACACACCGGCCTTGCAACTCGTAAGCCATCTGCTCGTCTCGCTCGGCTTCTGCTTCTGTCCTCGGGTGTTGCACTGGGCGTGATGTCCGTTCAGGCGGGTACAGCTTTTGCGCAGGATGCTAACGGTTCCACGCAGCTTGATCCTATCGTCGTGCAGGGAAAAGCCACGACCAAGGGTGCCCGCATTGAACAACGTGGTTACGTGGCAAAGGACTCTGCCTCGGCAACAAAGACATCGACGCCGGTCGCGGAAACACCACAATCCATCTCCGTCATCACGCGCGGCGCCATGACCGATCGCGCCGTGCAGACCGTGGCTGACAGCCTGCTCTATAGCTCGAACGTCAATGGCCAACGGTATGGCAACGACCCGCGCTCCGATTATTTTACGGTTCGCGGATTTGCTGCAGATCTCTATCTCGATGGGTTGAGGGTTCCGCAGATTGCCAACCAGACGGGCGGTTACGCGGGCTTTCGTGTCGAGCCTTATTTCCTGAACCGCGTCGAGGTTCTACGTGGTCCGAGTTCGGCGCTGTTCGGGCAGGCGAACGTTGGCGGCGTTGTCAACATGATCAGCAAAGACCCGCAGGATACGTCGGGTGGAGAGCTCTACACACGCTTCGGCAGCTTCAATCAGAAAGAGATCGGTTTCGATGCGACCGGCCCGATCGGGTCCGAATCCGGTCTGAGCTACCGTCTGCAAGGTGTGCTGCGTGACAGCGATGCCATGAACGACTTCGGCAAGAATGATCGTGTCGCCATCAGCCCCACGATCAAGTGGTCGCCGGACGAGGATACCAGCCTGACGGTCTACGGCGCCTACATGAAGGATGATGCAGGCCAGGTGCCGTCGCTCATTCCGGCCGCCGGAAGCGTCTATTCGAACAGTCTGGGTTTGACCATCCCACGCAGTTTCTCTGATGGCGATCCGTCACTTGCGATCTACAACAAGGAAACGGCCTATGTCGGATATCGTCTCGAGCACGCGTTCAGCGACGATCTGGTTCTTAGACAGAACTTCCGGTACTCGTATCTCGACGTGAACTACCAGAACCTGTTCGGAAATGGACTGTCTGCCAACCAGCGCACGCTTTCCCGTCTGGTCTATAATGCCCAGCCGACGCTGAACGCTGCAGCACTCGATACCAATCTCGAATACAAGTTTGATACGGGACCTGTCAGCCATACGTTACTTGGCGGTGTTGATCTGCAGTGGCAGAACCTTGTCAACGACACGGGCTCGCGGACCGGCCCGACGCTCGACCTCTTCAATCCGGTTTACAACATCGGTGTGATCCCGGCGACGTTGACGACGCATCTTGATCAGACGCAGCGGCAGGCGGGCATCTATCTCCAGGACCAGATCGAGATCGGTGGTTTCCGTCTGACTGCCGGTGGGCGTCAGGATTTCGTCGATACGGATTCCGACAGCACGGTCATCGCCAGCGGAGCGACCACGCAGTATAGGCGCAACAACAGTTCCTTCACCGGCAGGGTTGGTGCTGCTTACGTGTTTGACAATGGCATCACGCCTTATGCGCTTTATTCGACCTCTTTTGCTCCGGTCCTCACTCTGGCTGCGACGCCACTGAAACCAACGACCGGCGAGTTGAAGGAAGTTGGCGTCAAATATGCGCCGCCCAGTGAAGACTTCAGCCTGACGCTGTCCGGGTTTGAAGCGACACAGCAAAACGTCGTGAACCGCGTTGCCGGCATCTACTACCAGACCGATGAAGTGCGGGTGCGCGGCATCGAAGTCGAAGCCAACGCCACGCTTTGGGATCGTGTCAATCTGACCGCTGCCGCAAGCTGGCAGGACCCAGAGGTCACACGAAGCGAAACCGCATCACAGGTCGGCAAAATGCCGTACACGGTTCCAAAGCAGCAGCAGTCGCTGTTTGTCAGCTATGACGTACCGATGCCGGATGCATGGGATGGAAAGCTGACACTCGGTGTCGGTGCACGCCATGTCGGCAAGACTGCTGGCGATACGGCAAACTCGTTCTTCGTTCCGGGTTATACACTGGTGGATGCCTTCGCCCGTTATGAACACGATCGTTACGCGTTCCAGCTCAACGGCTATAACCTTGGCGACAAGAACTATGTTGCCGGTTGCAACACCACCACGCAGTGCTACTACGGTCAGGGATTGACTGTGGTCGGCACGGTGAGTGTGAAATGGTAGCAGCCACGATCGGGAGAAGATCGTTACTGACAGGCTTGGCGGCTCTGGCCGCCATGCCGCGATTGGCTTCGGCAGCCGCACCGCCGCGCGTCGTTACGCTGGAATGGACGTCGACAGAAATTGCACTTTCGCTTGGTATTTCACCGGTCGGCTGCGCAGAGCCGTCCGGTTACCGAACCTGGGTGAATGTCGATACTGACAAGCTCGGCGCCGTTGCCGATCTCGGACGCCGGCAGCAGCCAAGCCTTGAGGCCATTCGCACGCTGCAGCCCGACCTTATCCTGTCTTCCCGTTTTCGCCACGCATCGCTGGCATCGGCGCTTGGTGATATCGCGCCGACACATCTCCTCGACGATCAGGATGATGGAGATATGCTCGCGGCCGTCTACCGCAGCGTCACTCAGGCGGGTGCGGCATTGGGCAGGGCGGAGGAAGCCGCTGCCTTGCTGGCACGGTTTGATGAGAACATTGACGGCCTGAGAAACCGCTACGCTGCCAAGATTGCGGGACAAACACTGATCTTGGCTCAACCGCTTCCCGGCGTTCCCCGTTTGCGCATCTTTGCGCCAAATTCCGCCGCCGTCATGTTGATGCAGAGGATCGGATTTGTTCCCGGTTTTGATATCGTCCCTCAGCCTTTCGGCTTTACCACAATCGATCTTGAGGGATTAGCATCACTCGACGGGCAGACTACGCTGGTCGTTCTCGCTGAGGCGATACCGGAGGATCTGCGTTCAGCCCCATTGTGGCCGGTCCTCCCCATTGTCGTGCAAGACAATGTCCGGGTCACTGGCAGGCAGGTCTGGCCGTTCGGTTCGACCGCTTCCTTGCAGAGGCTGGTCGGTGAGATTGCCAGCCAGCTCGGCTGAAGGTACTAGAAAGCCCATGCGGCGGACGGACATTCTAAACCTTCTCTTCGAGCAAGCTGAACTAACCGGCGCTCGCTCGTTTTTCCAGCGGAAGCGGCGCGGAGACCTGTCCCTTGGGGAGTGTCTGGAACCGCATCGGCTCGACGCGATACTTTCCAACTACGGTCGTCGCTTCGGCACGAATGCTTCCCGGATCGCTGTCGCCGGTGAATGGTCGAAGCGGTATTTTTTCTTCGTTGCCAGGCCAATGATTGCTGCCACGATCATGGCCGACTGGTGCGTGTCGCTCGCGCCTGAAAGGGTTGGTCTCGATGTGACCGACAATGGTGACATTATCGGCTTACGCCTGTCGTCATTTGGCAGGCTCCATCGTGCGACTTCGTCGGAAGAGCGCTTTGATTTTATCGTCAGGGACAATCTAGCACCGGTTGTTGAGGCGATTGTCGAGGTTTCTGGCCTGTCTCGCAACGTACTCTGGAGCAATGCGGGCAACCTGTTTGAAGGAACGGTACGTGGGTGCAAGGCCCAACTGCCGTCGCCGACACCTGGCTTGACGCATGCGTTCGACTTTCTTGACCTGCCGACCCTTGCTGATGGGGCCCGCAATCCTCTTTTCCGGCCGATCGTCTATCCCGTCAAAAATGGTGAGCCGAAACGCCTGCGGCGTGTGTGCTGCATTCGATACCTGCTGGAAACGCTCGATTACTGTGCGACGTGCCCATGCCCAAGAGGCCAATAGTTCGGCCGTTAGTCCCTTGAAATACAGGCTTTTCGGGTCTCGCCTGTCAACGGGTTTTCGTTGAATCCCTCACCTACTCTGGAAAAGACGGGCTGTTTTCGCACGGCCGCAGCCAAGATTTCCGCTGCCCGTACGGTCCACTACAGACGAACTCACTTTCCAGGTTGACAGCGTCAACTCGTCCGATATTCTATTATAAAGACTTATATAACATAATAATGGAACAAAAAATAACGGGAGCATGAGATGAAGACTCTTTTAGCACTTCTTGTCGGTACTGCCCTGGTTGGCTTGCCGACCGCACTGATGGCTCAGGAAAAGGGTGGGGTGATCAACGTCGCGACCATCGGCGAACCTCCGACCCTCGATCCGATGTCTTCCACCGCCGATCTGGTTGGCATCGTTACCCAGCATATTTTCGAAACGCTTTATACGTTTGACGGCAAATGGAACGTCACGCCGCTTCTGGCGGAAAGCCTGCCCGAGGTGAGTGCCGACGGTAAGACCTATACGATCAAACTGCGCACAGGCATCAAATTCCACGACAACAGCGACATGACCTCGGAAGACGTTGTTGCCTCGCTCACCCGTTGGACAAAGATCGCGTCACGCGGCAAGCAGGTGGCCGGTTTCATCGAAACGATCACGGCCACCGATCCGGCAACCGTCAAGATCGTGCTGAAACAACCTTACGCACCGCTGACGTCGCTTTTTGCCTTCAACAACTCGGCCGCGATCATCATCCCGTCTGACAAGCAGGATGAGCCGATGAAGGAATTCATCGGCACTGGTCCTTACATGCTGAAGGAACGCAAGGCCGACCAGTACATCCAGCTAACGCGCTTCGATGGCTACAAGCCGCGCGATGGCGAAAGTGACGGTTATGGCGGCGCCCGCCATCAGTATCTCGACGAAATCCGTTTCGTTCCGGTGCCTGATGCCAATACCCGTGTTGAAGCTGCCGTTTCCGGTCAATACGACTACGTCGATTCCATTCCGGTTGAATCCTTCGACAAGCTCAAGGGATCGAGCGCATCGCAGCCGGTCATTCTGAAGCCTTTCGGTTATCCGGTCTTCGTGTTCAACACCAAGGAAGGCGTCGCCCACAATGTCGAGATCCGCAAGGCGATCCGCCAGTCGCTCAGCATGGAAGACATGCTGGCTGCTGCCTTCGGCAGCACGGATTTCTACGCGCTGGACGGTGATATCTATCCGAAGCCCTATGCTTGGAACACCGATGCCGGTGTTGAAGGCAACTACAATGTGGCTGATCCTGAAGGTGCTGCCGAAAGCGCCAAGAAGGCTGGCTACGCCGGCGAGCCGATCCGCATCCTGACAAGCCGTCAATATGAGTTCCATTACAAGATGGCACAGGTGGCGGCCGAATATCTGAAGATCGCGGGCTTTGCCGTCGATCTGCAGGTTGTCGACTGGGCAACGCTGACGCAGCGCCGTGCCGATCCCAAGCTTTGGGACATCTATATCACCCACAGCCCGTTCCTGCCTGAGCCAGCACTGATCGGTTCGCTGTCGCCGAGTTCGCCTGGCTGGTGGGATACCCCGGCCCGCAAGGCGACGGTTGATGCCTTCACCTCGGAAGTCGATCCGCAGAAGCGCATTGCGCTCTGGGCCGATGTCCAGAAGGCCATGTATGACGAACTACCCTACATGAAGATCGGCGATTTCAATGCCGTGGCCGCAAAATCCGGCAAGCTCGAAGGCGTTGATCCGGCTCCATGGCCGTACTTCTGGAACGCATCCATCAAGAAGTAACGCCTCGCCATGCGATACCGGTGCGATGGCGCCGGTATCCTTCTTGCATTGTGCCTCCGGGCATAGGGACAGACCCCATGATACGCTACATTCTCCAGCGCCTTGCTGGCATGATCGTCGTGATGTTCCTTGTTGTCACGATCGTCTTCGTCATCGTGCGCGTGACGCCGGGTGATCCGGCAGCGGTGATGCTCGGACCCGATGCGACGTCACAGGATATTGCCGATCTGCGCGCCAGCCTTGGCCTCGACAGGTCTCTTGGCGTTCAATATCTCTATTATATCGGCCAATTGTTGAAGGGCGATCTCGGTCAATCGATCTTCCTGAACATGCCGGTTACATCGGCACTGCTTGATCGGGCAGAGCCCACCTTCTTCCTCACGGTGTTCTCGCTTGTCATCGCCGGCGTGATCGCTCTGCCGATCGGAATTTATGCCGCCTATCGTCGCGGCTCTTTTGTTGACCAGGCCGCGACCACACTTGCGATGTTGGCAGCCAGCATTCCCAGTTTCTGGCTGGGCCTCATTCTGATGCAGGTTTTCGCTGTCCGTTTCGGTCTGTTCCCGGTCTCGGGTTATGGCGGTCCGGGCTCCAGTTTCCTTGACCGCATGTATCATCTGACTTTGCCTGCCTTCGCGCTTGGTATCGTCTCTTCCGCGTTGATCCTGCGCTTTACGCGCGCCTCGATGCTCGACGTGCTGGGTGACGATTACATCCGCACTGCACGTGCCAAAGGTCTGATCGAGCGCAAGGTCATCCTCAAACATGCCCTGAAGAACGCTTTGATCCCGATCCTGACGGTCCTCGGTCTGACAGCCGCCGTGCTGATCTCTGGCGCTGTCGTTACCGAGACCGTGTTTGGTCTGCCGGGCGTCGGCAATCTTGTCGTCTCGGCGGTGCTGCGTCGTGACTACCCTGTCATCCAGGGCGCGCTGCTGGTGATCGCCGCGCTCTACGTCCTGATCAATTTTGCGATCGACATGCTCTATCTGTTGGTCGATCCGAGGGTGCGCTACTGATGAGCGATATTGCGATCAAGCCGGCCGAAAGCGAGGGCCGCAAGTTCATCCGCCGCTTCCTCAAGCGCAAGACCGTTGCTTTCGGCGTTGTCGTTCTGACGATCTTCGTGCTGCTGGCGATTTTCGCGCCATGGATAGCGCCCTATTCCCCGTCCAAACTTTCGATCGTGAACCGGCTGAAGCCGCCGAGTGAAATCTATTTCTTTGGTACGGATGAGTTCGGCCGCGATGTGCTGTCCCGCACGATCTTTGCCGGCCGGCTCTCGCTCCTGGTCGGTGCCGCCGTCGTGGCGCTCTCGGCGGTCATTGGGGTGACGCTCGGCTTGCTGGCAGGGTTCTTCAAGAAGCTCGATACGCCGATCGCGCGTCTCATCGATGCCATGATGGCGTTTCCGGATATTCTTCTGGCGATTGCCCTTGTTGCAGCACTTGGGCCGTCATTGACGACTGTCATCATCGCGCTCTCGATTGTCTATGCGCCGCGGCTTGCCCGTATCGTCCGTGCTTCGACGCTCGTCATTCGTGAACTGCCCTATGTCGAAGCAGCACAGGCTCTGGGTATTTCCACCTTCCACATCATGACGCGCCATGTGCTGCGCAATCTGCTGTCACCGATCATGGTGCAGGCAACCTTCCTTTTTGCCAGTGCGATGCTGGCAGAAGCCGGGCTCTCCTTCCTTGGGCTCGGTGTAAGCCCCGAAATTCCCACTTGGGGCACCATGATTGCCGCAGGCCGCCAATATATCGGCCAGGCAGACTGGATGACGCTGTTCCCCGGCGTCGCCATCATTCTCTCCGTGCTTTCGCTTCAGATGGTCGGTGACGGCCTGCGCGATATGCTCGATCCAAAACTTCGAAAGGACCTGTAAATGACCGGTGAAAAAACGGCCAAGCCGCTTCTCCTCACCAATGTGAAGCCGATGGCTTTCGGCGCCGACACTCCCTCTGGTGTCGTCGATATCCTCGTCGATGGTGAAGGCAAGATCGCCGGGATCGGTCCTCAGCTTGCCGTGACCGACGACATCACCCGTGTTGACGGCAAGGGCGCCTGGATTTCTCCGGGCTGGGTCGATCTGCACGTTCATATCTGGCATGGCGGCACCGATATTTCGATCCGTCCCTCAGAATGCGGTGCCGAGCGCGGCGTGACCACGCTGGTTGATGCGGGATCGGCGGGAGAAGCGAATTTCCACGGCTTTCGTGAGTATATCATCGAACCATCCAGAGAGCGCATCAAGGCGTTCCTCAATCTCGGTTCGATTGGTCTCGTGGCCTGCAATCGCGTTGCTGAACTGCGCGACATAAGAGATATCGATCTTGATCGAATTCTCGAATGCTACGCCGAAAACAGCGAGCATATCGTTGGGTTGAAGGTTCGCGCGAGCCATGTGATCACCGGCTCCTGGGGTGTCACCCCGGTCAAGCTCGGCAAAAAGATCTCCAAGATCCTGAAGATCCCGATGATGGTTCATGTCGGCGAGCCGCCGGCACTCTATGATGAAGTGCTCGAAATCCTTGGACCCGGTGACGTCGTCACCCATTGCTTCAACGGCAAGGCGGGCTCCAGCATCATGGAAGATGAGGACTTGTTCAATCTGGCCGAACGCTGCGCCAGTGAGGGTATTCGCCTCGATATTGGTCACGGCGGCGCATCGTTCTCGTTCAAGGTTGCGGAAGCTGCGATCAATCGTGGCCTGCTGCCGTTCTCGATTTCGACCGACCTGCACGGCCATTCGATGAACTTTCCGGTCTGGGATCTGGCAACGACAATGTCGAAGCTATTGTCCGTCGGCATGCCCTTCGACAAGGTCGTGGAAGCGGTCACCCATGCCCCGGCATCGGTGATCAAGCTTTCGATGGAAAATCGTCTTGCTGTCGGTCAGCGGGCCGATTTCACGGTCTTTGATCTTATCGATTCCGACATTGAGGCGACGGATTCCAACGGTGATGTCTCCGTGCTGAGCAAGCTGTTCGAACCGCGTTATTCGGTCATCGGCAGCGAAGCGATCACGGCCAGCCGTTACATTCCGCGTGCCCGCAGGCTGGTTCGTCACAGCCACGGTTATTCCTATCGTTGATACGCGAAACAAAAATCGCAAATGGGAGCTTACGTGAGCACCTCTCCAGTAAAAACCAAAATTGCCGCCTCGCCTTACGAGCGCTTGGCCGCACTCGGCATCACCCTGCCGCCACCGCCGCCGCCGATTGCCAACTTCGTCACGCATGTGATTGAAGGCAACATGCTCTACCTCTCCGGCCAGGGGCCGCGCGAGACTGACGGCTTCCTGCATGTCGGCAAAGTTGGCGCCGAAGTCGGTGTCGAGGATGCCTACAAACATGCCCGACTGACCGGCATCAACCTGCTTGCGGTAATGCATGACGCGCTGGGCGATCTCTCCCGCGTCAAGCGCGTCGTCAAACTGCTCGGCATGGTCAATGCCGTCCCGGAATTCCTCGACCATCCCAACGTCATCAATGGTTGCTCCGATCTCTTCAACGACGTGTTCGGTGAAGAGGTTGGTCAGCATGCCCGCTCGGCTGTGGGCTTCGGGTCTTTGCCGGGAAATATCACCGTCGAGATCGAAGCAATCGTCGCGCTGCGCGATTAGAGGAGAATGTCAGTGGTTGCGCCAGCCCATGATCTTTTCGATACGTTCCGCCGACGCGCGCACATGCGCCGTGTAGTGGTTTTCGTCCGAAAAGGCCTTCTGTTCGGGAAGGACGATGGAGATGGTGGCAACGCACTGGCCGTCGCGATCACAGATCGGCGAAGCAATGCATGCAACGGCATAGTCGGACTCTCCTGCCTGGATCGAAAGACGCGACTGGAAGGCCGCGCCTGCGGACTGAGACAGGACTTCCGGGTCCATCTCCGCCCGTCCCGTCGGCGAGGTCTTGGCGCAGCGCCTGAACAGCTCGACGCGCTCCTGTTCCGGCAGGTGTCCGGCCAGCAGGCGGCCGGAAGCAGTCCAGTTCAGCGGAACTCGCGTTCCGACCCGCGATGCGACCTGAAAATGGCTCGGGCCGTCCGCCATCGCCAGCACCAGCATGTAGTCGCCGTCGCGGCCACAAAGCTGGACCGTTTCGTCGGCTTCACGGCAAAGATCGTGCATTTCATGCGTGGCAACACTCATGAAATCGAGCGACCGCGCATAAGCAAGACCGTAATGGTAAAGCCTTGGTCCGAGCCACACGGAGCCATCCGCGTTGCGCGACAGCATCGTCTTTTCGACGAGATCTTCGACGATCACATAAACGGTCGAAAGCGGGGCCTTGACGGCCTTGGCTATGGCGTAAACGCCAGCCGGTGCGCCGGTTTCGTAAAGGTAATCAATGACCTGCAAAGCACGATCAATCCCACTCACACGGGAGCGGCGCGCGGTCTGTTCGCCTGCCGTCTCGTCACCGGAAGCACTGGTCATGGGGTGAACCGTCGATGATGTCTTGCCGTCCAATTCCACGCTCCTCGTATGCAGATGCGAGCTTATTACATAACTATGGCATACGCTTCAGTGAGGGAAATCACAAGACCCCTTGGTCTGAGGCATTCGAAATTGGAGACCACAATGTCTGATGATATCCGCACCTCAATTGGACTTCGCCCGGTGATCAATGTGTCCGGCACCATGACAAGCCTCGGCGCGTCGATCGTGGTTCCGGAAGCAATTGCCGCCATGTCGTCGATCCTGCCGCAGTTCGTTGAAATCAACGATCTGCAGCGCAAGGCGAGCGCCGTTATCGCCCTGCTTACGGGCGGCGAGGCAGGATTTGTCACGGCTTCCTGCTCTGCGGGTATTTCGCTCGCCGTTGCGGGCGCCATTACCGGCAACAACCTGCTGGCCATCGAGCAACTGCCGGATCGCGCTCCCGAGAAAAACGAAGTTCTCGTGCAGATGGGGCATGTCGTAAGCTATGGTGCGCCAGTCGATCAGGCGATCCGCCTTGCCGGCGGCAAACCGGTGCTGGTCGGACAGGCTACCTCGACCCACCGTTTCCACATGGAGCATGCGATCACCGAAAAGACGGCCGCAGCCGTTTATGTCGTTTCGCATCATGTTGTCGATTACGGTTTGCTGAACCTCAAGGAATTCGTGGAAATCGCCCATGCCAAGGGTGTTCCCGTGATCGTCGATGCAGCTTCGGAATATGATCTCAAAATATTCCTCGAGCAGGGTGCGGATATTGCCCTTTATTCCGGTCACAAGTTTCTGGGCGGCCCGACGTCGGGCATCGTTGCCGGACGCAAGGAGCTGGTGCGCCATGCCTTCCTTCAGAACATGGGCATTGGCCGCGGCATGAAGGTCGGCAAGGAAAGCATCTTTGGTGTCATGGCGGCACTGGAGGCCTGGGAAAAGCGGGATCATGCTGGCATTCGCGAAAGGGAAACCAGTTACCTCAACCTGTGGAAACAGACACTCGACGGTCGACCAGGTGTCACCGCGCTGATCGAACCCGATCCCACCAACAATCCTCTTGACCGTATGCGCGTCATCATCAAGGCGGAGGAAGCCCATATCACCGCCTGGGATCTTTCCGATGCGCTGGCGCGTGGCACCCCGCCGATCATCGTTCGCGACCATGAGGTCGAGCACCACTACTTCTATCTCGACCCATGCAATCTGCATCCTGGTCAGGAAACGATCGTTGCAAGGCGTCTGACGGAAGAACTCGAAAAGGCGCGTGCCTCGAACGAAATCATCGCGACGCCGATCGAAAACCGCAGCAAGCACCGCTTCGACGGCGCGCTTCGCTGGCCGGATTGATCATCAGAGCGAAACACAGAGAGAGGAAGCAAGCATGGCAGGTATCCAGGCACAAACCAGCGCAGCGGCAGACCCCGTTCTTTCCGTTCGCAACCTGACGACTTCGTTCTTGGTGGATGGCGCGTGGAAGCCTGTCGTCCGTGATGTTTCCTTTGATGTCGCCCCCGGCGAAACGGTCGCGATTGTCGGCGAAAGCGGTTCGGGCAAGAGCGTGACCTCTCTCTCGATCATGCGTCTCCTCCAGGCGGATTCGAGCCGTATCGAAGGCAAGATCCTGCTCGGTGGTCGGGATCTGCTTGCTCTTCCCGAGGAGAAGATGCGCAACGTTCGCGGCAATGATGTCGCGATGATTTTTCAGGAGCCGATGACATCGCTCAATCCGCTCTTCACGATCGGCGACCAGATTTCCGAGGCGCTGCTTTGCCACAAACCGATGTCGAAGGCCGAGGCGCGGGCCGAAACCATCCGGTTGCTGGAAAAGGTGCGCATCCCTTCTGCCGCGTCGCGTTTTGACGAATACCCACACCGCTTCTCCGGCGGCATGCGTCAACGTGTGATGATCGCAATGGCGCTTGCGTCACGTCCGAAGCTGCTGATTGCCGACGAACCGACGACGGCTCTCGATGTGACGATCCAGGGTCAGATCCTCGATCTCATCAAGACGTTACAGGAAGAAGAGGGAACGTCGGTGCTGTTCATCACCCATGATATGGGTGTGGTCGCGGAGATCGCGGATCGTACCGTCGTCATGTATCGCGGCGAACAGGTGGAGACACGCGCCACGGCCGACATCTTTCACCGTGGGCAGCATCCGTACACGCGTGCCCTGCTGTCTGCTGTCCCGGTTCTCGGATCGATGAAGGGTTACGAACGCCCACTGCGGTTTCCAGTGGTCAACACCGCAACCGGTGAATCGAAGCTGCCGGTGGAGACGGCCGATACCGTCGCCTCCAGCTTGCGCCCGGTACTGGAGGTCAAGAACCTCACCAAACGTTTCGATATCCACTCAGGTCTTTTCGGCAAGCTGACCGGCCGAGTCCATGCCGTCGAGAATGTCTCGTTCGACCTCCATGCTGGTGAAACGCTATCATTGGTTGGCGAGTCGGGCTGCGGCAAATCAACGACGGGCCGGGCCATCATGCGTCTCATCGATGCGCAGAGCGGTTCGGTCGTTGCCGATGGCAAGGATGTGCTGGCGCTGGACAAATCGGGTCTGCGCGAAATGCGCAAATCGATCCAGATGATTTTTCAGGACCCCTTCGCCAGCCTCAATCCCCGCATCCGCGTTGGTGATGCCATTGCCGAGCCCTATCTCGAGCATAAGATGGGCAACGCCAAACAGGCGAAAGACCGTGTTGCGGATCTCCTGGAGAAAGTCGGTCTTACGCCTGATATGGCGTCGCGTTTCCCGCATGAATTTTCCGGTGGCCAACGCCAGCGCATCTGCATCGCGCGGGCTTTGGCGCTTGAGCCGAAAGCGATCGTTGCGGATGAGAGCGTGTCGGCGCTCGACGTGTCGATCAAGGCGCAGGTCATCAACCTGATGCTCGATTTGCAGCAGAACCTGAACCTTGCCTTCCTCTTCATTTCGCACGACATGGCTGTCGTTGAACGCGTCAGTCACCGGGTTGCCGTGATGTATCTTGGAGAGATCGTCGAGATCGGTCCGCGGGCTGCGGTGTTTGAAAACCCGCAGCATGCCTACACCAAAAAACTGATGGCTGCGGTTCCGGTGCCGGACCCTGATCGTCGGAGCGAAAAGCGGTCCGCCGCAAACGACGAAATCAAAAGCCCGGTTCGCTCCGTCGATTATGTTGTCAAGCCGCTGGACTATCGCGAGGTGTCTCCGGGACATCTTGTGGCGGTCTGAGAAGGGTCAGGTCCCGCGTCTTTGACGTTCAGTCACCAGCGCGGCACCTTGCGCTCGTAGGTTGGGTCAAATTTCTTCATGTAGGCCGTGTCGTCACGCTCTTTCATCGCCGTCTGCTCATACAGAGCGGCGAGTTTGGCGAGCTTGCTCCGGTCGAGGGCGACACCAAGACCAGGCTCGGTCGGCACCTGCAGACGGCCTTTCCGGAACGTGAATGGTGTTCCTTCGATCACGTCGACGCCGGTCCAGGGATAATGTGTATCGCAGTCATAACTGAGGTTTGGTGTGGCAGCGGCCACATGCGTCATGGCGGCAAGCGTGATACCGAGATGCGAGTTCGAATGCATCGAAACTCCGAGCCCCAATGTTTCGCAGATCTTGCCGAGATGGGTCGAGGCGCGCAATCCACCCCAGTAATGATGATCTGACAGGACGATCTGCACGGCGTTTTTGCGGAAGGCCTCGGCGATCTGATCGAACTCCAGAACGATCATGTTGGTGGCAAGCGGAAGCGAAGTGGCCGCCGCCACCTTTGCCATCTGGTCCATGCCGATGACAGGGTCTTCAAGGTATTCCAGAACGCTCTCGAGTTCGCGGGCGATGTGAATGGCGGTTTCAACCGTCCAGCCGCCATTTGGGTCAATTCGCAACGGGTGATCCGGAAAAGCCTTTCGCAATTTCCGCATCGTCTCGATTTCGAGATCGGGATGCAGCACGCCACCCTTCAGCTTCAGCGATTGGAAGCCGTATGTTTCGACCATCTTCTGCGCTTCACCGACCATCTGGTCAGGGGTCAGGACCTCTCCCCATTCATCAGGTTCTTCGCCGATGTGGGCCGCGTATTTGAAGAACAGGTAGGCGCTGAAGGGAACGCTTGTCCGAACCATACCGCCCAAAAGATCGGAGACAGGCCGCCCGAGCAACTTGCCCTGAATATCGAGGCAGGGCACTTCGAAGGCGGATGCGACGACGTCTGTCAGCTTGTGATCGGCCACGGCCGATTTCGCATTGATGCCACCGCCTCCGGGCAGAGCGGCAATCACCCGCGATTTCAGTTCGTGGAGGTGAAACGGGTCGAGGCCGACCAGGGCAGGCGCCGCACGTTGCAGGCCGTCCAGTGCCTTGATGCTTCCGTAGCTCTCCCCAAGACCCACGGTGCCATCGTCACAGACGACCTCGATAATAGTCCTCAGGGCGTGAGGTTGGTGGACGCCTTTGCAGTTCAGCAGAGGCTTGTCAGGGATGGCAACCGGTGTGAGATGGATTTCAGCGATCCGCATAAAAACTCCTATCGCCACCAGCTACGCGCTGCCGTCAGCGCGTCGTCCAGAGGTGGCAGTTCGGGATGCCAATGGCGCTCCCATTCGAGACTGAGGGGTATTTGTCGATCACTCGATCGAAGCAGTGAAATCAGGTCCGCCATGGGAAAGTTGCCGTGGCCGGGCAGCACGTAGCGTCGGCGTCCTGCATCATCTAGCCTGCTGTCCTTGACGTGCAGATGGACAACGCTTTTGGCAATGTTTTGCCAGACGGTTGCGAGATCGGAGCCCTTGGCCCAGGTATGATGAGTATCCCACAAGATCCGCGCTGTCGGCACGCGCTCGACAAAAGCGAAGAGCTGTCTAGAATCCGCTAGTGCATCGTGGGTCTCGATCATCAGATCGACACTGAGTTGGCGCGACTGTCGCAGTGCCTGCCAATCACTCAGCAGCTTTTCAGCGTGCGACATGTCTTCAGCGCTTAACTGCCCGCCGCCATCGAAAATACGAAGATGTGCGATCCCCGCCGCTTCGGCCCAGGGGATGAATGGTTCAACGGCGGAGAGGTCTTCGCTTTCGAACAATCGGACCGACGTGTTGAGTGCAGCCGCCCTGAGATTGCGTCCGGTCAGGAAAGTGGCAAACCGGTCAGGGCTGCCAAATTCAGCCTCCAGTGCCGCGATCAGATCGACCGTACCGGCCAGCGTCCGCAATTCCACACATGCGATGCCATGGTGTTGGGCGAGGTCGGCGACCTCGTGCAGATTGAGTTCAGAACAGCCGAGTGTCGAAAAGCTGTAGTCGAACGTCTTCATGCCATGCGCTCCATATCCTGCTTGAAAACGGGGTGCAGAGGTGGAAGGCCAGCGATGAAACGCTCGATTTCCGTGATGGCGAGATCGGACAGCGCCCGCAATTCATTGCCCAGCGCCCCGGCAATATGTGGGGTGAGAACGACATTGGGCAGATCGTAGAAGAGACTGTCGGTCGGTAGAGGCTCCGGTTCCGGCGTGTCGATCAGGATGCGCAGCCGTCCGGATTTTGCTTCCAACAGCAATGCATCGTGGTCGACGAGCCAGCCGCGCGCAGTGTTGATGAAGACCGCATGGTCGGGCATCAATGCAAGCTCGCGGGCGCCAATCATGTGGCGGGTTTCCGGCAGGATCGGTGCATGCAGCGAAACCACGTCGGACCAGGCGAGAAGCGCATGCAGGTCCATTTTCGTTGCACCCAGGGCCGAGGCGTCTGCCTCGGAGAGATAGGGGTCGTAAACGCCGATCTCGAAATTTCCCCGTCCAAGCATTTCGATCACCAGTCGCCCGATGCGGGATGCGCCGACAATGCCGATCCTGCGATCATAGTTGCCGAGGTATGGCAGGCTCATACCGCGCCGACTGCCAAAGCCGCCGGT
Organism: Agrobacterium tumefaciens; assembly: GCA_025559845.1. Classification (NCBI taxonomy): domain Bacteria; kingdom Pseudomonadati; phylum Pseudomonadota; class Alphaproteobacteria; order Hyphomicrobiales; family Rhizobiaceae; genus Agrobacterium; species Agrobacterium tumefaciens. Next base: position 1,145,984 of record CP048470.1, on the reverse strand, counting down.
GCCGCGCTCTTTCCGGTGCTCATCGCGCAGGCGAAACACATCCTTGCAGCACATGATGATTGCTGCGTAGGTGAACTCGGCCACCGGCACGGCCATGGCGGATGCCGCCGTCGTCACCAGAATATTGGACGTTTCCCAAAATTCGGGAGGTGCGACGCTGCGCACCGATGAAGCGGCATAAGCCAGCATTTTCAGTTTTGGTGCCCGGGAAAGGCGTTCTCTTGTCAGCGATGGCGTACCCCATGCTGCCAGCAGAATATCGGCCTCCGCCAAGGCCTTGCTTCCTTCTGCCGTGTCGAAATCCGTGCAGGGAAAACCCGCAATGATGTCCGTTACGGCATTCAGCCGTGCCCATTCTCGCGATCCGAAGAACCCTTTGGGAAGCTCTTCGCGCATGGCGATCAACAGCCGTGGTTTGTCAGGGGACTTTTTCATGCGCGCACCGGGCTGGAAACGGGCCGGACATCAATGCGAGAAACGTCGATTGCGATTGGGTTTGATCCGGGCCGCAACAGGATATCGAGATAGAGTTCGGGCGGCGCGCTACCCGGCCGGAGTTTTAACGGTGGCGTACGCAGTGCGCCTTTCCATCGGATATCGGGGAAAGAAAAAACTGTGCCATCGTTGTCGCGGAAGGGAGCGAGCGCTGTTGCTTCCTGTCCTTCCGTCGCAACATCTTTCAGGCGTAGCGATATGCCAAGCACCCCCTCATGCGCAGGTACGTCGACGTCGCAGATCGCTTCCAGCCAGACGCCCGTGCCGGGGTGAACAAGCTCTCCGCCGAGACGGTGGTTCTTTTCAATCATCTCTTTCACGACCCGCGCTGACGCGTCCGGCGCCAGATTGCCGGCTGGGTTGTTGATCGGATCGAAACGGTCGTCTCTTGCCAGAATGCGATCGGCGGCGCGGGGCACAATCGTTTCGAGATAGGTTGCCAGCAGCTTTCCGACGGCGAAGGCACCCGGCACCGAAAAATGGGTGCCATCGTCGGAATAGCCCGGATAAGGCTCACCGAATTCGCTCTCAGGGTCGACCCAGACCGCGTTCCAATCGAACACATGGCAATTGGCGTGGCTTGCGGCAAACTCGATACTCTGGCGGTTGATCCAGTGCGCTTTTGCCCGTTCGGCACCGCCAGCCGGCCATTTTCCGATGCTGCGGGCCAGTATGGGGAGCAGGATCACGGTCTTTCCGGCGTCGAGCAAGGTCGATGCGATCCGTGCCCGTGTATCGGCGATCGTCTGACGGCTCTCCACCATCATGTCGTTGGTGCCGGCATCGACCAGGATCAGATCGAAATCCGATTGCAACAGTCGCGGCAGGCGCCGCTCGATCTCGACCGCTTTTTGGCCGGAAACCCCGAAATTGAGGCCGGAAAAGAAGCGGCTGACACCGGGCCGATTGCTGGGCTCCCAGCCGGATGGGACGGACGGATCATGATGGACCGGGCAGCTTAGCCTGCCATGCGACAGGACCTCTGCCCAACTCATCCAGCCGCGTGCCGATGTGGCAAGCGAGCCCGCGTCGCCGATATGGTTCTGCTGGACGAGCGATGTTCCGAGCACGGCAATTCGGCTCGCCCTTGGTAACGATACGGACATGGTTTTACCAGGATATCAGGAGAACAGAACGCCGCCATTGATGTCGTAGCAGGCGCCGGTGATGTAGGCAGCATCATCAGATGTCAGGAATGCCACCAGACCGGCGACGTCCTCGCTCGACCCTTCACGCTTCAGCGATGTGGCACCGGCCACCCGTTCGCGCACCTCGGGTTTGGTGAAGGTGTCGTGGAAGGTTGTCGAGATCATCCCGGGGCAGACGGCGTTGACGCGAATGTTTGGGCCGGCTTCCTTGGCGAGGCCGCGGGTGAAGGTCATGACGGCGCCCTTGGAGGTCGCATAGGCGAGCGCGCCCGGACCGCCGCCATCGCGACCGGCCTGCGATGAGAAGGTGACGATTGCACCACCCTTCGCCATCTTCGGCAACGCTGCCTTTGCGGTGAGGAAGAGCGAGGTGAGGTTGACGTCGAGTACCTGGTGCCAGAAGGCTTCGTCCATTTCGGCAATCGTCTTGCGGGCAATCAGGCCACCAGCGACATGTACGAGACCGTGAATCTCGCCAAACTTGTCGACAGCGGTCGAAATCGCCGCCTCGACGTCGCTTGCTTTGGTAAGATCCGCCCTGATCGCGATGGCCGAGCCTCCGATTTTTTCGATTTCGGCAACGGCTGTGGCCGCGCCATCGGCTGCACCGTTATAGGTCAGCACGACATTGGCACCTTCCTGCGCAAAACGGATGGCGCATGCACGGCCGATATCCCGGCCTGCACCGGCGACGACAACAGTCTTGTTGGTGAAACGTTGCATTTGAAAACCTCGCATTGACTAGAATTGCTTGGGAAGGGAGAGCTTGAAACGCTCGTCGTCGACATCGCTGAAGTAGATGTCTGTCGAAAAACCCTGATCGTCGATGAAGCTGAAAATCCGCTTCGGTTCGTTCAGGCTGTAGGGCACGAGAAGGGTGACCAGGCGATGCCGGGTTGAGGCCGGGACAGTCGCGCAGACGTGATGATGGATATCGAGACCCTCGAATTCCTTCGGGTCGATCTCGGGAAATCCTTCAATGGCTGTGATTTGCGGTGTGCCTGCCGACGAGAAGACGAACTGACCGTAGAAACCCGCTTTCTTGCCTGTGTATCGAAAACTCGATCGACCGGTCTGCGGTGCCCCGAGAGTATGGCAGAGCCATTGCAGTTCCTGGGGTTCTTCGCATTCAACCTCATCGACAAACACGAAATAGCTGTCGTTGACGAAGTGGATTTCGCGTTCTGCCTTGCGGACCAGCGGATTAGCAACCTGGTAGGCGGCCGTTGCATCGCCAAGGATGCGAACATGACCGGGCTTTTCCTCCACGGAAACAATACGACCCGCGGCCCGCCGTGCCAGCGCCTTGTCTTTTTCCGCATATTGGCCTTTGCCACCAATCAGCACCGCATTTTTCGAGCGTGTCTGCCGGCGCCAGTTCAGGTGCATCTGTGAATTGAAGGCGACATAATATCCCGACTGGATCGCAAGGTCTTCGCCATAGGCATAAAGCGCAAAGGCATTCTGATCGCCATGGCTGTGGCTGAGCGATCCATACGGGCTCGATTTGAAGACGAACTGCAGATGCCGGTCCGGGTCTTCCATATGTTTCTGGATGGTCACCCAGCCGATATCGTCAAACACGGCAAGTGCTGGCAGGTCAGCCGGCGAGACGGGCTCGACTTGGCGGTAATCATGGCGATAGACCAGATCATCAAAATTCAGATCCCACCAACCGTAATTGTAAAAGGCCATTTCCGTCCCGGCCGCATCATTTTTGAGGCGATCGAAATACCATTGATAATGACCGTTGCCGGTTACCCCTGCAAACTGCCGCACATTGTAGCCCACCTTCAGTCCGGGAAGATCGCCCAGGGTGGAATCGTCACCGAAATTGGCACGGCGGGTGCCGGGCGCCTTGGTGTAAAGCGGGAACCGTCCGGTGTTCTGGAAGAACGGTCGCTGGTAGAGATCGTAACCGATATAGGAGCGGATCAGGTTGGCGGCTTCGATGAGATAGGCCATACCGGTCATCCAGTAATGTGGCCCTTCGGCCCAGCCGCCATCGGTTCCCGCCCATGGCGAATAAAGCGTGGCGAGGAACTCAACTGTATAGTCGAGCCATTCGCCGGCTTCGTCGCTTTCCCCGAGTAGAGAAATGCAGGCGGGGGTGAGGACGGCAGACAGCGAACGAACGGCGTGGCTGTCATAAGGGAAGACGTGAATGCGCGCATGGGCTGTCACATGGTCTGCGACTTCACGCGTCCGACGCAGCAGCACATTTCTGACGGTCTCTCGTTCGTCTGCGCTCAAATGGTCGTAAAGCCAGTCGTAACCCCAGGCGAGGGCGACAACGACGCGGAACCCTGCCTCGTCGTTGTAGGCGCGCGATGTTGCGCCATTAGGGTCCCAGGCGGCAACGGATAACAGCCAGTCTCGGGCTTTATCGAGAAGGTCTTCCCGTCCCAAGACCCGACCGGCAATCGCCAGATGGCGGATTGCGTAAATCACTTCCTGGCAATCGATATACATCTGGCGCCACAGCGCCGCGACGCGGATGTTGTTCGGGTAAGGCTGCGGTTCTGGCATGATCGGCCGGTCGATCCAGGGTTCTACCGACTTTTCGAAAAAGTCGGTCCAGCCGCAATGGTCAGGGTCTTTGGCGACGGCGTCGGCGAAGACTTTCAACTGATCGGGATTGAGCCAGAGCCTCGGATGGGATCTGTGGGCAGCCTCATGACGGGCCGCCCTGCTGGGTACTGGTGTTTTGGGCAGTGCCGCGACGATCTCGAAACTGCGCACTTTGCTCCAGTTCGAAAGGGGCGCTGCAGCATTCTGGTCCCAAAGGGCATAGGCCCAATGATAGTGGCCTTCCGCCAGGGCTTCATCCGGCGTGAAGAAATTCCAGGCGAGGTCTTCGAAGGTGTGCGTCTTCGCGTCTGAAAATCCGGGATCGGTCGAGATGCGCAGAACGTAGCGTGCGCCATCATCGATATCGGGCAGCCAGGAAAAACGCGGCGGGTTCTCGGTGGGCGGTGTTTGCTCGCTCGGCATGTAACCAATGGTCAAGGAACCGGGGCGCGGTTCATCGAGATGAGCTTGTCTGGCAATCGCCGAGGCAGAGGGACGCATTGCGCTCTAACTCCTTAAAAAGCAAATGGAAAGGATGGCGGCGACAGGGCCGCCATCATGATAGACAGTGTTATTGTGCCGCCTTGTACTGACGGTCGTAGGCCGATTGCATGATCTTGATGACCTCGTCGTAACCGAGCGCTGTCAGCCTTTTTTTGTAGGCATCCCAGCCGGTATCGACGTCCTGGGCGCCAAGCACCCATGTCTGCTGCATCTCGGTCATGTAGGTGAGAAGGCTCGGCCAGTAACGGTCGAAGGTCGCCTTTTCCTCGGCGTTCAAAGACACGCCCATGAACTCGTCCTTGAGGCAGTTGCACTTGTCGTAGAGATCGATGCCTTCCAGCGCGATCTTGTTGGTCCACTGGCGCTCGTATTCGTAGTCCATCCAGTAGCCGCGCGGCACCTGGGCGCCGACGGCCCAAAGCTGGGCGTTCACCGGGTCCTTGTTCTCCAGCACTTCCTTTTTGAACTGCGGCTTGCCGTCGACCATTTCGAAGGTTTGACCCTCGACGCCGAAATTCGACAGGATGCGGCCTTGCTGCGAGAACCAGAAATCGAAGTACTTGATCGTTTCGACCGGGTGTTCGTTGGTGGCCGAAATTGCCCAGCCGACGGGCTGAACACGCAGCCGTCGCGCATCCTCGAAGCGTTGACCCGATACGGTCTTGGGCGGCAGCATGGGCTTCAGCGCGAAACCTTCGATCTTTGGCGACAGGGCGTCGTTATAGGTCGAGGTACTGGCGAACCAGTCATGCGTCATGCCACCGAGATTGTTGCCAAGAAGATATTCACGCGAACGGGCGCCGCGGGTGAAGATCTCCTTGTCGATCAGGCCTTCCTTGTACCACTTGGCAACATTTGAAATCCCAACCTTGTAGTTCTCTTCAGCCCAGGGATGGCGGAGCTGTCCGTCGTAGACAGCAAAGTCTCCGTAACGCTCGGACCCTGAAACGCGGGCGTCCCAGAGATTGATGAGACGGACCGCATCGATTTCCTCACGGGCAAAATACGGAACTTCATCCTTTTTACCGTTGCCGTTCGGGTCTTTGTCCCTGAACGCCTTGAGGACCTCGTAGACCTCTTCCGGCGTTTCGGGCTGTTTCAGTCCCAGCTTGTCGAGCCAGTCCTGGCGGACAAACCAGCCACGCGAATATTTCCCGTCTGGCACATATGGAATGAAATAGAGTTTGCCATCCGGTCCGGAAATCGCATTGCGAATGTCCTTGTGGCTATCGAAAAAGGCTTTCAGGTTTGGTGCATGTTCCTCGATCAGCTCGTCGAGCGGGATGAAGGCCCCTTCAAGACCATAGCGGATGAAGTCTTCCTTCAGGCCGCCGGAAGCGTCGCCGCCGACGATATCGGGAAGATCACCCGAGGCGATCAACAGGTTGAAGGCATCGCGACTGCTGGTCGTCGCCAGCGATGCGACGTTGCGGACGTGGATGTTGGTGATCTCCGCAGCTTTCTGCTCCACCGGCCACTTTTCCGAATAGACGTATTTGTCGCGGAAGTGGAAATGGATTGTCAGCTCCAACGGATCTTCTGATATCTTGCCGGCATCTTGTGCAAAGGCCGGCAAGGCCATTGTCGCTGCTGTCATCAACGCCAGAAGGGGCGCGCCTTTTCGTAGTTTTCTCACAGGTTCTCCTCCCTTGTGCTGCTACTCTTTGACTCCGCCCAGCAGAATTCCTTTGGTGAAATACTTCTGCGCGTAGGGGTAAATGATGAGGACGGGGATGATCGACGCGATCATGATCGCGGATGTAACGGTCTCGAATGAGTAATGGGCGGTCAGCAGGCTCGAGGCGAATTCGTCGTTCGAATTGAGATCGACGACGACGCGTTTCAGATAGACCTGCAGCGGGATCTTCTCCTCCCCCCGCAGCAGGACCATGGCCCAAAAATATCCGTTCCAGCGCGACACGATGCAAAACAGAGCAACGGTAACGATGGCCGGCTTGGAAAGCGGAATGAACACCTTCCAGAGCAGTTGCAGCTCGCTGGCGCCGTCCATTTTGGCGGCTTCCTCGAAGGATTTTGGGACCGCCTCGAAGAAGTTGCGCAGCAGGATGACGTTGAAGGCGCTTGCTGCAAAGCCGATGATGATGCCGAAACGGCTGTCAAGCAGGCCAAGATCGCGCATGTTCAGGAAGAACGGGATCATGCCGGCGTGGAACCAGAGCGTGAAGGCAATGGCTATGTTGAAGAAGGTGCGGCCGCGCAGACGCTTGCGCGACAGCGCATAAGCGCCGGGGATCATGATCAGCAGGCTCATGAACGTGCCGCCGAATGTGTAGATGAATGTGTTGCCGTAAGCGATCCAGAACATTCTGTCGGAGAGAACGTGCTCATAGGCTGCGAGCGTGACATCGACCGGCCACAACGTTACGCGGCCTGCAGTTACGGCAGCGCCGGACGAGATTGAAACAGCCGCCACGTAGATGAAGGGATAAAGCGTCGACAGAACGAACAGTCCGAGAAGAATGGCGTTGGCCCAGCCAAAAATCTTGTCGCCGCGCGAATAGAGATTGAAATTTTTCATTTTCAGCTCCTCACCAAAGCGATGTCGACGAGACTCTTCGGCTGATGCGGTTTGCCGAATAGACTAGGACGAAAGCGATCACCGCATTGAACAGGCCGGCAGCCGTGGCCAGATCGTACTGGGTGCCCTGCAGACCGGTGCGGTAGATGAAGGTCGAAACGACGTCTGCCGTCTCGTAGGTGGAAGGGCGATAGAGAAGGATTATGTATTCGAAACCGACCTCGACCAGGTTGCCGATTCGGATAATCAGCATGATGACGATCGTGGGCAGAATGCAGGGCAGCGTGATCCGCCACATCATCTGCCAGCGTGATGCCCCATCGACCCGTGCGGATTCGTAGAGGGTTGGGCTGACACCGGCGATTGCTGCCAGATAGACGATCGATTCAAACCCCGATTCTTTCCAGACCGACGAGCCGATGAACACGGGTCGGAACCATTCGGGTTGAGTGAGGAAGTATATCGGTTCAAGCCCGATGCCCTTCAGCAGAAGATTGACGATGCCGATGGAGGGCGAGAGGAAGTTGATGACGATGCCTGCAACGATCACCACAGAAATGAAGTGGGGAAGGTAAACGATCGTCTGGGCCCAGCGCTTGCCGATTTCGCTCTGAACTTCGTTGAACATCAGGGCCAGAATGATCGGGACCGGAAATGCGAAGATCAGACCGAGGCCACTGATGGTGATGGTGTTCCAGAAGGCACGAACGAACATGTCGTTCTGGAAAAGCTCGATGAAGTTGGCAAAGCCGACGAAGGGACTTTTCTCGATGCCACGGAAGATCGAAAAGTCCTGAAAGGCGATGATAAGGCCGTACATCGGTTTGTAGAGAAAGAGCGCAAACCAGATGGCCATGGGTGCGAGCAGCAAATAGAGCTGCCAGTCGCGGCGCACATCTTCCCAGAGATCGTGGAGCGACTCCTGAAGATACTGTTTCATGACTTTGCCCCGCTGGCGGTCTTGAGAGACCGGCCGCTTGTGGCGTCGAAGACATGGATGCGTGCCGAATCGATTCCGAGCCGGGTAATGCCGTTGAGGGCGTGATCGGCATAAAGCGTCTCTGCCTTGGCGATGAAGGACTGGCCGTTGGCCTTGCCGTGCAACAGGGCCTCGGCACCGAGAGGCTCAACGAGCTCGATGCTGCAATTGAGCACTTCCTGCCCATCGCCAGCTTTCACGGACATGATTTCCGGTCTGATGCCGAGTTTCACCGACTGGCCCGGCGTCGCGTTCCGGGCAAAGGCCTCGGGGATTGTCAGGCTTTGTGCCACGTCACCCGAGATAACGGCCTGTGCGCGGCCATCCTGCTTGTCGATCGTCGCGTCGAAAAGGTTCATGGGCGGCGAGCCGATGAAGCTCGCCACGAATGTATTAGCCGGCTCAAGAAAGACTTCCATCGGCGACCCGACCTGCTCGATGTTGCCGCGGTTCATGATGACGATGCGGTCCGCCAGCGTCATCGCTTCGACCTGATCGTGTGTCACATAGACGCTGGTCGCCTGCATGCGCTTGTGCAGTTGCTTGATTTCGGCACGCATGTGGGTGCGCAATTTGGCATCGAGATTGGAGAGGGGCTCGTCGAAGAGGAAAATCTTGGGGCGGCGAACGATCGCCCTGCCCATGGCAACACGTTGGCGTTGGCCACCGGAAAGGTCGGCAGGCTTGCGCCCCAGATATTCAGTCAGGCTGAGGATCTGTGCGGCTTCGGCAACGGCCTTGTCGATCACATCCTTTTTTTCACCCCGGACACGCAGGCCGAATGCGATGTTTTCGGCGACGTTCAGATGCGGATAGAGCGCATAGTTCTGGAACACCATGGCGACATCGCGGTCTTTCGGAGCGATCTTGTTGACGACCCGACCGTCGATGGAGACGGTGCCGTCGGAGATGTCTTCCAGCCCGGCAAGCATGCGCAGTGTGGTGGATTTTCCGCATCCCGATGGCCCGACGAGCACAACGAATTCCTGCGGTTGAATGGAAAGATTGATGCCATGGACGACTTCGAGAGCGCCGTAACGCTTGACGACATCGTTGATTTGAACTGCAGACATGAAAGGCCCCTCCTCAAAAGCCTTGAATGTTCCGTCAGGCGGGGGCCTTGGCTCCTCGTGGCACACGCTTCCTCGTGACGCGTGTGTTGACCTGCTCGATGAAGGTCCAGATTTTGGGGTTCTTGGAGAGTTCCGCGATCTTGGATTCTAGTGATCCGAGATGACGCTGAATGGCTTCGTGTGCCGCCTCGACATTGCCGGATTCGATCGCGTTTACGATCGCTTCGTGCTCCTCGATCACCTTCTCGGTGCGGCGAACTGCAAACACCCGCTTCAGGTGTCGCATACGGTCCATTTCGCCCTTGGCCTGGTTGACGACGCTCCAGGCGCCGGGCAGCCGGGCTGCGGCAAAGATCGTACGGTGAAACTCTTCATCCAGCAGGAAGAAGTCGGTGAACTCTTCATCGTCGGCTGCGATGCGCTGCTGGGAAAGACATGTTTTCAGCCGGGCAATGTCTTCAAGCGAATGCCGCTTCGTTGCCTCGATGACGGCGCCTTCTTCGAGCTTGAATCGGATGAAGCAGGCTTCCATGTAACGCTGCACATCGATCGGCGAAATATAGGTGCCGCCTTGTGGCACGACGGTAACGAAACCTTCTTCGGCCAGGCGAATGATCGCTTCGCGCACCGGTGTCTTGCTGACATGCAGGAGCGCCGCGATTTCCTTCTCAGAAAGCGCTCGTCCTGGAAGCAGCTTCACCTCGACAATCAGTTTGCGAAGGAGCGCATGCACCCGACTGGTCATGTTTCCATCCTCGGGCAAATCGCGTGGGGTCACGAGATCAGAGAGCGGCAGCGATGGGAATTCGATTGCGTTAGACATATCAATTACCAAACTGAGATATCAGAATAGAACTTGACATATCTGTTGTTTTTTTGAGAGTCAAGCGCATCACGGCAGCGGCATGAGTGATTGCCATCGAAGATTTTTCTGGCCGCTGCTGATTTAGGCCTCAGCCTGGAGGGCAGAGACCGCAAAGTTGCGTGCGTAAAACACACATCAAGGAGGAACGATGAAATCCGAAACCCGTGACAAGCTGATGGGTGTATCCGTCGCCACGCTCTGCTCGGCGCTCTACAAGCGCGGACTGAAAAACCAGACGATCCAGGACGTTCGGCCGGTGCGGCCGAAGGGCCGCAACATGGTCGGCCCCGCCTTCACCTTGCGCTATATGCCGGCGCGGGAGGATCGCAATCCGATGACGGTGTTCCGTGATCCGAAACACCCGCAACGCCATGCGATCGAAACCTGCCCGGAAGGCCATGTGCTGGTCATGGATAGCCGCAAGGATGCCCGCGCGGCTTCGGCCGGGGATATTCTCATCACCCGACTGATGGTGCGCGGCGGGGCAGGGGTGATCACCGATGGTGGTTTTCGTGATGCGATGACGATCGGCGAACTGGATATGCCCGCCTATCATCACCGGCCATCCAGCCCGACCAATCTGACGCTGCACGAAGCGATCGATATCAATGTGCCGATCGGCTGCGGTGATGTTGCGGTGTTTCCGGGCGACATCATGGTGGGCGACGACGACAGCGTGATCGTCATTCCGGCGGAAATCGCCGACGAGATTGCCGATGAAGCGGTCGAAATGACAGCCTATGAGGATTTCGTCGTCGAAAGGGTCAAGGAAGGGCACACCATCATCGGGCTCTATCCGGCGACGGAGGAGAACAATCTCGCGCTCTTTGCCAAATGGCGGGAAGTAAACGGGCGGTAAGCTGTTATCGGCCGCCTATTGGCCCGTCAATTGCTCATCGATCTCGGTGACGAAAACGCCGTCAGCCGCAAGGTGGTGGGCATATCGCTCGATAGAAAAGACCTGATCGATATGCCATACGCCTGCTGGAATGGAGGTATCGACCAAAAGACGCGCCGTCTCCGCCGCCATCAATGCCGTGATCGCGGCCTCCTGCCTTCCCTCAAGGCGGATCGACCGCTGAAACCCTATGCCGTTTCGTGTTCCTTCCACGGCTACATAGAGCGCGGCGCGATCGGAACCGAGCCGGAAACGCATCATGCAATTTCTGGTCAGATCGCGCAGACGTGGACGACTGGCAAGCAAGGGAAGCAGGCGAAACAGCAACCTGCTGATGGCGGGGCTATCGAATGTCATGAGCGTACGCACGTCACCGATACCAAGTGATCGGCGAAGGACATGCTGGTCGGCAAAATCGAAGGGTATTGCCGGATAGTTTCGCCCGTTGCGATCGAACGGCAGATTTTCAACGCGCGCAGATTTGAAGTTTCGAAGCGTCCAGTCAATGGCTGCGGGCCCATGGCTATCGCCGATGCCCAGAAGAATGCCGATGCGGGCTTGCGAGACAAAATCCAGTTTTTCGGTACAGGCCTTCACCATGAGATTTGTAAGCCCGGGTGCCAGACCAACAGACAGGAGCGCTCTGCCGCCGTGCGCCTTCGTGGTCGATTGGAGCTGTTCGACCTTCTGGAAGAACATGTCGTCCGCAGTGATATCGATAAGGGCAAGGCCACGATTTAAAACGTATTCGACGAAACGTGTGTCTATCTGGTCTATGCATATGATGACGATTGTGATGCCCGTAAGTGTTGCGTTCCAGCTTTCGGGCTCCCCCAGATCGATCCTTGCGGCGTCACATCGGAGGGTTGCCGCGACAGACTTCGCCTTCGTTTTGTTTCGCCCGGCGATCCGGACATCGAAACGGCTATCGTCGGTTAGACGGCGCGCGATCTGATGTCCGACGTGACCGTATCCGCCGACAACGAGAATGCCCGGCCTATTCTGATTGATATTTTCCATCTGACCTTCTGCCTTTGCGCGCACCGCCGAAAACACTATGTTCCGCCGAATCGATTGATCCGCCTGGCAGACAAAGCAGATGGGCTCTGAACTATCCAAACGGGAAGAACCGGCGTTTCCGACAAGTCCGTCCCAATGTCCTGTCGAGGATTGGCTGACGTTTCTTGGACACAAGTGGAGCGCGTTGATCCTGTGGCGTCTCTCTGGTCGGGACCATGGCTTCTCGGATCTGATGGACGCTCTGCCCGGTATCACTGCGAAGGTGTTGACGGATCGTCTTGCGGGCTTTGTCGAAAGAGGGTTGATCGTGCGCTCGTCCGCATCAACCTTTCCGCGCCGAACAACCTACGCCCTGACCGACATGGGACGAGAGGTCTCTGCTACGCTGCAGAAGATTTACGACTGGGCGCGTTGAGGCAGAGTTTCGGCATCAGGAATTGCGTTCACTCCCGCTTTAGAACCTCGGGATTTTCAGCTTGATGCTGCACGGTTGCTGAGAGCTGAGATCGAGATGGCGGAAAGACGCAATTTGGCCATCATGATGTCGCTTTCAGGCAGGAAGTCTGGTCGTATTCAGACGAAACAAGCGTCGAATTTTGAACATTCAAGACAGCCTCCTGCGGAGGGTCTGTCGGAACCAGCCTTGGATTGATTGCTGTGTAAAAAGCCAGATATCAGTGCGCTGACAACCGCGTCGATGACGCGGGACAGTCTCCGGCGGCTTTTCGGGTCGTTACGGCAAGGTGACAAGCCCTGAAATCGGCGTCGCCATCCTCGAAAAACAAAAAATTGAGAACTCCATGTCTAGGCAAATCCTGGCAACGGTGATGGCGCCGCTTCTCGGTCTCTTCATCCTCAGCGTTGGCAACAGCTTTCTGTCTTCCGTCACCACGTTGCGTCTTGACGCCGGCGGCGCCTCGCCGACGATGATTGGCATCGTGTCCTCCGCCTATTTCGTCGGTCTGACGATCGGCGCAATGTTTCATGACCGCCTGATTGTGCGGATTGGCCACATTCGCGCCTATGGCAGTTTCGCGTCGCTTGGTGTGGTCTGCATTCTCATGCAGGTTCTGTCGAATGACTGGATGGTCTGGCTATTTGCCAGGTTGATCTACGGCTGGACCACCGTCGGTGTCTTTCTGGTCATTGAAAGCTGGCTGCTGCTGGCATCGGATCAGAGTGTTCGCGGTCGGTTTCTGGCCCTCTATATGATCGCGTTTTATGGCGCAGGCGCTCTCGGTCAGGCGCTTCTCGGCACGGTCGGTGGTCTCGGAGACGCAGCCCCTTTCATCGTTGCTGCCATGCTGGCAGCGTTGTCAGTGCTGCCCATCGTTATTCTGCCGCGGGAAATGCCGACGATGGAGCGGGTAGAGGCGCTCAAGCCTTTGCAACTATTTCAAATGTCGCCGAGCGGCGTGGTCGGCTGTTTTGGGTCGGGGATCGCGATCGCAGCCGTCTACACACTGTTTCCCCTCTATCTGCAGAACATCGGCCTGCAGGTGGATGAGATCGGAAAGATGATGGCCTACGTCATTCTGGGCGCCATGGTGTTACAATATCCAGTCGGGCGATGGTCCGACAAGCAGGATCGTCGAGTCGTTCTCATCACTCTCGCGGCGCTGTGTCTGGCGCTCTGCGCGGCTGTTCTCTGGCTTCCCCATAGTGCGACGACGCTGATGATCACGCTCTTCCTGCTGGGTGGCGGTATCTTTGCGATCTATCCTGTTTCCGTCAGTTTCTCGGCTGACCGTGCTTCGGCGGATTCTCTTGTGCCGATGATCCAGGGAATGCTTCTCGTCAATTCGATCGGCTCGGCAATCAGCCCGATCACAATTTCCGCCGCGATGAGCCGCTTCGGAGCGCCAGGGCTGTTCTGGTCGCTTGCCCTCCTCAATCTCCTGCTGATGCTGTTCTTCATATGGCGTCGTGGTGCCCGGCCGGAGTCCACGCCGGTCGCGCCCTTTGCGCCTGCGACAGCGATGTCGCCGACAGGTGCGGAAATCCGCGTCACCGACGAAATGGTCCAGGGTGTCCTGGATCATGACCGAGCGGGCGAAGTGGAAACGGCCAAGGAATCTTGACTGCATCGGATATGTGCATCAGCGGCGCTTAAATCAGTTTTACGGCATGGGCGCCTCGAATAAACTCAAGGCAGACATGTCCAATGGCCTTGGTCGCCCAGCGACTTTATGACCGATATCAGGATATTGCGCACCTCGATCATCGCGCGTGTTGGTGGGTGATCGACCGGCATGTCGAGGATCAGGCGGCGCGAGAGATCGGGGCTTGAAACGGGTATGGCGGCGAGTGTGTCCTGCTGCACGTCGGCATGAACAGCGCCTCTGCCCAGGATGCTGAAACCCAGCCCGGCGCGAATGGCGGCCTTGGTGCTGGCCAGACCTTCAATTTCACGAACGATGTTCAGGTCACGTCCGAGCATCAAGGCCTGTCGCTCCAGCAAGACGCGGATACCGTGGCGTCGGGTTGGCATGATCAGCGGCAGGGACAGTGCCTTTTCGACAGCGATCTGCTGTTGCCCGCCGTCAAACGCACCGACTGGGCCCACTGCATAAAGCCGCTCGTCGAAGAGCGGAACTGAGGCTGCCTTGGCGGCGTCTACCAGGTTGACGGCAAGATCGTAAAGACGGGTATCGATTGCCGCGCGAAGCGTCTGGCTGTCGCCTTCGCTGATGGTCAGGCGGATCTGCGGGAACATTTTTTCGCAGGCTTCGAACACAGGAACGGAGAGAATAGGTGACAGCGAACTGAGAATACCGAGCGATACCTCGCCTGTGGGGTTTTTGGCCCGTTCTCTTGTCGCTGCCTCCGCCTGTTCGACCGCACGCAGGATTGCCTGGGTATGAGACAGCAGTGTCTGGCCTGCATCGGTCAGAACAACGCCGCGCGAGGTGCGATTGAGCAGCAGGACACCCAGATATTCTTCGAGTGAACGCATGTGCAGGCTAAGCGGTGGCTGGGCAACGCCTAATTCGCGCGATGCCCTCGTAAATGATCCGAGTTCCGCGATTTTGGCAAAGTAGCGCATTTTCAACAGATCAAGGGTCATTTCATCCTCCGATGAGGTCATACCATAAAGCTATAACAAGTATCTGCAATATATATTTGTTGGAATAGCAGCCTTGGCCTAGGTTTCTCATGCAGCGAGAGGAAGCGCTGCCAAGGAGGAACAGATGAAATTTGCAAAGCTTATGACACTCGCCGCAATTGGCGCGGCGCTTTTCTCGACCGTTGCTGCAGCCGAGCAGCTTGATGATATCAAGAAGGCCGGCGTTTTGAATTGCGGCGTTCTGACCAATTCGCCACCACTTGGCTTCCAGGACGCAAAGACCCGTGAACCTGCCGGTTATGAAATCGAAATCTGCGGCATGTTCGCGAAATATCTCGGCGTCAGCGCCAAGATGACCGCTGTGTCGCCGCAGACGCGTATGGCTGAGCTGACCCAGGGCCGCGTCGACATTCTGTCATCCCTCCTGAGCTACAGCAAGGAACGCGCCGAGCAGGTGGATTTCAGCGGCGCCTATATCGCTGAAGATTTCAATTTCGTGGTGCTCGATCAGTCGGACATCAAGGCGGTGGCTGATCTCTCTGGTCAGCGCATCGGACTGGTCAAGGGCTCAGTGCTGATCCCGCTGACGGAAAAGCGCCTGCCGGACGCACGCATCCTGTCGTTCGAAACGAGCGCCGCCTCGTTCCTCGCTCTGCAGCAGGGCAAGGTGAAAGCGACCGTTTACCGCTATTCCGAAGGCAAGGCCGTGCAACGCAACGCGGGTACGGAGATCAAGGGGCTGCGCTTCCTTGACGAACCGCTCCTGTCGATGCCGTCCGGCTTCGGTTTCCGCAAGGGATCGCCTGAGCTGGTCAAGCAGGCAAATGCATTCCTGGCTGAACTGGAAACCAATGGCGAAGGTCAGAAACTCTTCGACAAGTGGCTGGGCAAGGATTCCGACCTGAAGGCAACGCGCAAGTTCGAGTTCGGAAAGCCGCAGGAAAGCTGGTTCACGAACTGATCTCCATCGCATACGGCATACGGGTCAACTTTTATGGGTTACCAATTCGACTTTGGTAAAGTCCTCCAGGGTGAGTATCTCCAACTCATTCTGGAGGGACTTCAGGCCACGATGGTGGTTTTCGTTTTCTCCTGGATTATTGGTCTGGTTTTGGCGGTCATTCTGACCGTTGTCAGGGCAATCGAGTTCAAACCGACACAGTTTCTTGTCGCTGCCTTCGTTGAATATCACCGCAACGTGCCGATGCTGATCCAGCTCTTTGTCTGGTACTTCGGATTTGCGGTCGTCCTGCCGGACGCGGTCAACGACTACCTGAACGACATTGGTGCGGAGATCGGATACGCCATCGTCGCGCTTGCCCTCAACAAGGCAGCCTATATGTCCGAGGATTTCCGCAGTGGCTTGCGGTCGATCCATCCTGCTCAGATGGAGGCTGCCCGCTCGATCGGCCTGACCTATCTCGGCGCAATGTGCTGGGTGATCCTGCCGCAGGCGTGGCGACTGGCCCTGCCGGCCCTGCTCGGCCAGACCCTGATCCTTTTCAAGGGAACGAGCCTTGCCGCTGCCATCGGTGTTGCCGAACTCAGTTATCAGGCCCGCTACATTGAGGAGCAATCGTTCCGCATCTTCGAAGCTTACGGCATCGCCACGGCAATCTACATGCTCATCTCATTCGCGATCATGTGGCTCTCGTCGATCCTCTCCAAGCGTTATGAGTTGAGGGTGAAGTGATGCTGGAAATCATTAGAGAATACTGGCTTCTTCTGCTCATCGGTGAATATCCGCACGGCAAGCTCGGTGGACTGGCGATGACGTTGATCATCTCCTTTTCCAGCCTCATCGTGACTTTCCCCTGCAGCGTACTGATTGCGCTTGCCAGAACGGGAAAGCCGGGCATCCTGAAATCGATTGCGAGCGGCTTCGTTCACAGTGTACGCGCCATTCCGCTGCTGATGCTGATTTTCTGGGCCTATTTTGCCGTGCCGATGATCATCGGTTTTCCGATCGACGCCACCTTCACGCTGATCGTTGCCATCGTCATCTATCAGGCAGCCTATCTCGGTGAGATCATTGCCGCCGGCATCGAGGGTTTGCCCAAGGGACAGCGGGAAGCCGCAGCCGCACTTGGCCTCGGTTACATCCCAACGACCTTCAAGGTCATCCTGCCGCAGGCGATCTTCAACGTCATTCCCGGCATCGTCAATCAGTTGACGACGATCATCAAGGAATCGTCGCTGGGCTCGATTATCGCCGTCTCCGAACTCTCCTACGTAATGCTCCAGGTCAACTCCAACGAGGTAACCAAGCCGCTGCAGATATTTGGCATCCTTGCCGCGGTCTATTTCATCCTTTGCTTCACCCTTAGCCAGTTCACCAACTGGCTCGAGCGCCGGATCTCCTCGCGCAGAACAGGCCAGGTTGTTGTGGAGGCCGCGGCATGATCGAGTTTCAGAATGTTTCGAAATGGTATGGTGCTGTCCAGGTTCTGCGTGATGTCAGTGCAACGGTTGCCAAGGGAACGACGACCGTTCTGTGCGGTCCGTCCGGCTCCGGAAAATCGACCCTGATCCGCACGGTCAACCGGCTGGAGCCGATCCAGAAGGGGACGATCACGCTGTCCGGTCGCGACATCTACGCGAAGGATGTGGATGTTAACGTGCTGCGCAGTGGCATCGGTTTCGTCTTCCAGCAGTTCAATCTGTTCCCGCATCTGTCGGTGGTCGAAAACGTCATGTTGCCGCTGTTGCGCATCCGCAAGCAATCACGCAGCCAGGCACGTCCAACCGCATTGCAGATGCTTGAGCGTGTCGGTCTGGCAGACAAGGCGAATTCGTTGCCGGCCGATATTTCCGGCGGCCAATCGCAGCGCGTCGCTATTGCGCGGTCATTGATCCTCAAACCTGAAGTGCTGGTTCTCGACGAGCCGACAAGCGCGCTCGACCCGGAAATGGTCGGTGAGGTGCTGAAGCTGCTGCGTGAACTCTCAGCCGACGGCATCACCATGATGTGCGTCACTCACGAAATGGGGTTTGCCCGTGAAGTGGCGGACCGCATCTGGTTCCTGCGCAACGGCACACTCACCTTCGATGCCGAACCGGCGCAGTTCTTTTCCGATGAAGCGCATCAGGATGTCCGGAACTTTCTGTCCGCCGTCCGTAAAAATCACTGAAATAGCAGGAGGATAATATGTCTCACATCAAAGATATTCCCGCACGTCCGTCTAAGGAGGATCTCGAGGCTCTCTCGAAGTTCTCTCCGGCAACGATCCATGAGGCTCAGGGCCGTCGTGGTGCGCTATCGTCGCGTCTGAAGCCGGTCGACTACCGCATGAAACTCTGTGGCCCTGCCTTCACGGTGAAGTCCTCGCCGCGCGACAACATCATGCTGCAGCTTGCGATCAATTACGCCAAGCCGGGCGATATCATCGTCGTATCCGCCGGTGAATATGAAGAAGCCGGTTCGTTCGGCGATGTTCTGGCCAATGCCTGCCTTGCCAAGGGTATCGGCGGTCTTGTGACCGACACGGGCGTGCGCGATACGTTGCAGCTTCGCGAACTCGGTTTCCCGGTGTTTTCGCTGAGCACCTGCATCAAGGGCACCGTCAAGGAAACGATCGGCACCACCAACGACACGATCATCGTCGGCGGCGAGATCATTCATCCGGGCGATGTTATCGTTGGCGATGCCGACGGTCTGGTTGTGGTTCGTCGTGATGAAGTTGCCGAAGTCGCCAAGCTTTCGCAGGCGCGCGAAGATGCCGAAGCCGGTTACATCGCCGCTTACAAAGCTGGCAAGACAGTGGTCGAGGTCAGCAATCTCGAGCCGGTGCTGAAGGCAAAGGGTCTGGTTGTCGGCGCCTGATCGACGCCGATACATTTTGCTCAAAAATGCCTGTGAGCCCTCGGCCTGCAGGCGTTTTTGTGGCACAGGGACCGGCGGCAGTAAGGGTCAGGCAGATGGGCCGTGTGCCGGAATGACGCCGCCAAGAACCGTCTGGACGATAGTTTCTGCGGCGGTCGTGAAGTCACTGCGTTTGAGTTTGTTCTGTCCAAGCGCATCGCAGGCAAGCGGCGAAAAATCGCTGTAAAACTGGGTTGTCGCCCAGAGCATGATGAGCAGATGGCGTGGATTGATTGCCGCCATGCGTCCTTCGCTTATCCACTCCTCAAGGACGGCAACCCGTTCGTCGGTCGCAGCTTGCATGTGTTGGCGATCCTTGCGGCTCAGGAAACGTGCGCCCTGGATGATCTCGCTGGCGAAGAGGCGGGATTCGCGCGGATGTCTTGCCGTGTAATCGAGTTTTGCGATGATATAGTCCCGCAGGGCCTCGGCCGGATCGCGCTCTGCGCGAATATTGGCCAACGCATCGTCCCAGCCGGCGATCAGGCTGGCGATGATCTCCGAATAGATCTCCTCCTTGGAGGAAAAATAGTAGTAGATATTGGCCTTGGGCAATTCAGCCAGTTCGGCGATTTCTGCAATTCGCGTGCCTTCGAAACCCTTTCGCGAAAATACATCCGTCGCAACATCGAGAATGAGCCTGATGTTGCGGGCGCGGATTTTTTCATCAAGCTTGAGTGCCGCTCTAGGCATGTGGATCACCTGAAATGCGCGGAGACGCCCCGTCTTCGCTTTCTGCTTCGATATAGCTCAAGCGCGGTTTGGTCGATAGGCGCGAAAGGTCGAATTTCCCTTTGAAAATCGTGTTCTAAAAATTGACGGTTTGGTCAGAATAGCTCTAGTTTGAGTTTAAAAGAATGGCCGCTCCAAGAGAGAAATCGGCCTGTCAGGGAAGCGACACCACCAACATGTTCGGAGCCGAACGATGACTTTCGACCTTCTCGTGAAAAACGCCAACCTCCCTGATGATCGCACTGGTGTCGATATCGCCGTTTCAGGCGGAAAGATCGTTGCAGTGGAAAGAGGCATCACAGCCGAAGCCAGCCGCGTCATAGATGCGGGCGGCAGGCTGGTCACGGCGCCTTTTATTGATATTCACTTCCATATGGATGCCACGCTTTCGCTTGGCACGCCCCGGCTGAACCGGTCAGGAACCCTGCTCGAAGGCATTCAGCTTTGGGGTGAACTGAAACCGTTGCTGACAAAGGATGCGGTGATTGAGCGGGCATTGCGCTACTGCGATCTCGCGGTATCACAAGGGTTGCTCGCGGTGCGCTCGCATGTTGACGTTTGCGATGACCGGCTGATTGGCGTGGAAGCGCTGATCGAGGTGCGTGACCTTGTGAAGGATTATCTGGACCTGCAGCTTGTCGCCTTTCCTCAGGATGGCTTTTATCGGTCTGCGACAGCTTCGAAAAACCTGACCAGGGCTTTGGACATGGGCGTTGACGTTGTCGGCGGTATCCCGCATTTCGAGCGCACCATGGAGGACGGTCGGCTTTCGGTGAAAGCGCTCTGCGAGATTGCCGCCGAACGTGGTTTGATGGTCGATCTGCATTGTGACGAGACAGACGATCCGATGTCACGCCACATCGAAACGCTTGCCTATGAGACACAGCGTCTCGGTCTACAGGGTCGCGTCGCCGGCTCGCATCTGACCTCGATGCATTCGATGGACAATTATTATGCCTCGAAACTCCTGCCTCTCATCGCCGAGGCGCAGGTTCATTGCATTCCCAATCCGCTTGCGAACATTGTCTTGCAGGGCCGGCACGACACTTACCCGAAGCGGCGTGGCATGATGCGTGTGCCGGAACTCATGGCGCTTGGTGTCAACGTTGCTTTCGGTCTCGATTCAACGATGGACCCCTGGTACTCCATGGGCAACGCCGACATGCTGGAAGTCGCCCACATGGCCGTCCATACCGGACACATGACGAGCCGCGACGCGGTGAAAGCCTGCTTCCAGGCGATAACGGAAAACCCTGCCAAGGTGTTCGGACTTGAAGGTTACGGTCTTGCTCCCGGCTGCAACGCCGATCTAGTTCTGCTGGAGGCGCGTGATACCATCGAGGCGGTCCGCCTGAAATCAAACCGGTTGGCTGTGGTGCGTCGCGGCAAGGTCATTGCCGAGACGGCGCCGCGCGTGACAAACCTCTCACTTGAAGGGCGTCCTTCCGTTGTCGAGCCCTGGCGTTATGCGCCGGTCGAAGCCTCTGCCGTGTAAGATTTGCCGGCTCAGTAGTTTCCTGCTGAGCCGCCATCCTTCCAGGCGTAGATTTCCCACAATTCGTCATCTGGCCCGATGAAGTAGGCGCCGCGCGCATTCCAGACATAGTCGGCTGGCTCGCTGTAAAAGGGCACACCCTTTTCCATCAGTTCTTGATAAGCCGCATCAACGGCGGCAGGCGAGGCCACACGAACGGCAATACAGACCTTGTGCGGGCCTTCCGCCTTGGCATTTGCAACGCCGGTGTGCTCGCTTAGATGATCGAGTTCCCAGCATGCCAGCGTCAGTCCGGCACCGGTGAACTCGGCAAAGCCATCGGCGCGACGATTGAGGGTAAATCCGAGCTTGCCGACATAAAAGTCGATCGAGCGCTGTGTATCCCTCACCAGCACGCAGACATCGGTGATCGCATGATCCTGGGCAAACGGCATGAATGGAATTCCTTATGATGTCGAACGGCGGCCGGTCACAACCGGACGGCGATTTTGGGGATTGGGCGAGATGCCGATTGCCGCGCGAATGGCGTCGGCGGCCTGGTTGAATTCAGTCATTGAGCGGCAGTGAAGCGTACAAAGCGGTGCGCCAGCGGTGACGTGATCGCCGACATGGACGATGCCAGTCAGGCCGACATCATGGTCGAGGGCATCGCTGGCCACTTTACGGCCTGCGCCAAGTCCAACCATGGCAAGGCCTACGGCAAAAGCATCAACCCGTTCCACATAACCGTCCGAAACAGCACTGACAGACGCAATGACCGGGGACGGCAGGAAGTGCCGGTCAGGATTGGAAACAAGGTCGGATGGACCGCCAAGTGCTTCGATCATTCTGGAAAAGCTGAGAAGCGCCGAGCCGTCGGCCAGTTTTGTCTCAAGGAGTTGGCGGGCGTCGAAATCCGAGGCGGCGATACCACCCATGACGAGGATTTCGGCCGACAATTCCATCACCAAGGCGCGCATGCGCGGTTCTTGCCGGATGGCCGAAAGAAAATCGATTGCCTCGCGGATCTGCAGGCGGCTCCCGATAGTGTCGCCCATGACCTCGTCCATGTCGACGAGGAGGGTCACCATCGAAAGTCCGCTCAGACGAGCGACGTCGATCAGGCTGGATGCCAGACTTTCCGCGTCTGCAACGGTCTCCATGAATGCGCCGGACCCGTAATTGACGCTCATTACGAGGCCCGAAATTCCAGCGGCCAGTTTCTTCGACAGGATCGACGATGTGATGAGCGGCACAGATTCCACCGTCGCCGTCACGTCCCGAACATAGTAGATCGCGGCATCTGCAGGTGCGAGCGTTGGCGTCGGTCCTATGATGGCGGAACCGGCGTTGGCGACGGCTTTGCAGAAGAGACCGGTGGGCGGGGCAATGTCGCAACCGGGGATCGCTTCCATCAGATCGACCTCCCCGCCGGTATGTCCCAAGCCCCGTGCGGAGATCATTGGCATATGGATGCCGCAGGCGGCCACCAGCGGCGCGAGGATAAGGCTGACCTTCTCATCACCCGTTCCACCGCTTGAATGTTTGTCGATGATCTTTTCCGGAGCAATGCCCGTTTCCGACCAATCGACGACCTCTCCGGAATCGCGCATCGCAAGCGTGAGTGCCGCGGTTTCTTCAGGCGTCAGACCATTCAGAAATGCCGCCATGGTAAAGGCACCGATCTGGGCCTCCGACACCTCACCTTTACCGATGCCGACGACAAAACGCTCGATCTCGGCGGGCAACAGCTGGCCGCCGTTTCGCTTTGTGCGAATGATTTGTGCGGGAAGAAATACCGACATGATTACCCCGCGCGGCTGTTGAGATCGGGCCAAAGCGGCATGTCGCCCTGGTATCGGTTCATGCCGATATCCTGCTCCGTGGCGCGGCGATACATGGCTCTCATGTAAGGCTCGAAGCGGGCGTTCAGCGCCTCCAGTTCGGCATGTTCAGCAAGATAGCCGGGCAGAAGTTCCTGCAATTCGGCAAACACATCGGCCTCGTTGACCGTGAGCAATCTGTTGTCTTCGACGACGACTTCGCCGTTGACGACGACCATCCGGATGTTGGAGCCGTTTTCGCAATAGACGAGATGATGATCCAGCCGGTTCATGGGCATGTAGTCGTAGCCGGAGATGTCGAGCATCAACAGATCGGCCTTCTTGCCGACTTCCAGGGAGCCGACTGTCTTGTCCAGCATTGCGGTGCGGGCACCGGTGATGGTCGCCGAGTGCAATATGTCTGCGGCGGTTATCCAGCGTTCGGTATCGGGTGCCGCGATATCATGCAGCAGAGCCGCAAAACGCATGACCTCGAAGATGCGGGCGGTGTCGTTGCTGGAAAGTCCGTCTGTACCAAGTCCGACGTGAACGCCCGCATCAAGCAGACGGCGGATGGGCGCTATGCCTGACCCGAGCTTGAGGTTGGAAATCGCGTTGTGTGCGATCGAGCAGCCCGCCGCCCCCATCAACGCCATATCTGCATCGCTGACCCATATGGAATGGGCAATCGTCGTGTTTGGAGTGAGAATGCCGATATCTTCCATGTAGCCGATCAGGCTCTTGCCGTAGAATTCGGGTCCGGTCACCGCTTGTGTTTTCGTTTCGAGAACATGGGTGTGGTATGGGACCCCATAGTCCCGGGCAAGCGACACGCAGGCCTGCATCATCTCCACCGAGCAGCGCTGGGGTGCCGAGGCGGAGACCATGTAACCGAGCCTGCCGGCTCGACCGTGCTGGGAAGCGAGGACCTCGCGACTATAGGACATGTAGTCATCGACGCTAATCGAAGGTCCCTGAACCTCTCCTTGTAAATCCGCCGGTATCAGATCTCTGAGATAGGGCATGGTGTCGAAGACATGTTTGTCGATGACACAGTGAGAGACATTGGCGCGGATACCGGCATCGTCATACGCATCGAATACGCGCTTTAGCCGGTTGATGTCGAAGGCGGGTGGATCAAAAAAGTCGTCGACCAGTGTCGTTACCCCCGCCTTCAGGCTTTCCATCGCCGTCAAAAGGCTGCGCAGGTAGAGAAGCCGCTCAGAAATTGGTCCCTTCATCACGATCGGGTAGGAATAAAGCATCCACACTTCGAGCGGCATGCCCTGGTAACGGCCTTTGAAAAAGGTCTCGGACGAATGCAGATGTGCGTTGACCAGTCCGGGCATGAGGAGCTTGCCACGAGCGTCAATGGTACGTGCGCCTCCAGGGGCTGTCAGGTTTTTGCCGATCGCGGTGATGTTGTCACCCTCGACCAGAAGGTCGCCGGTAAAGGGCGCGACACCGTTGGCTGTGTCCATGGCAAGAATGGTGGCGTTGCTGAAAAGAAGCGTCATGCGGTGTCTTTCAGGAGTGATTGTCCGACCGGCCGACGAGCAGGGGCAACAGCACGAGTTCGAGGCCGATGAGAACAAGGCAGGATATGGCAAAGACGATTGTGCCAATGGCATTCAGTGACGGATCGATTGCCGCGACGAGCACGGAATAGATCGCGACTGGCAATGTCGGCTGAAAGCCCGAGACGAACCAGGCGATGATGAACTCGTCAAAGGAGAAGGTGAACGCAAGGAGCCAGGCGCCGAAAATACCGGGCAGCGCGAAAGGCAGGACGACCTTCGTGACAGCTTGCCATTCGGTCGCGCCAAGATCCCAGGCTGCTTCTTCGAGTGAGGGCGGCATCTGCGACAACCGAAGCTGGATGATTGCAAGGGCTGGTGCGGTGATCAGAACGACGTGGGTGAGGAAGACTGAAAACAGCGTTCCCGAAAGATGCAAACGTGCCAGAAGCCCGAGGAAACCAACGCCAAGAATGAGCGGTGGAATGAGGATGGGCAGCGTGACAAGTGCCAGAAAGGTTGTCTTGCCGCGGAATGTGAAGCGGTTGAATGCGTAAGCCGCAAAGAAGGCGATGGCGGTCGCAACCGTCGCGGCGGCGGGTGACACGATCAGCGTGTTGCCAAGCGCCCTGATCAATGTACCGTCGGTAAACAGCTTGTCATACCATTGCAGTGTCCAGCCCTGCAGCGGAAATCCGGGAAACCGGTTCTTCTGAAATGAGAAGAGAACGAGCACTACCAGCGGCAGGAACATGAAGGCGTAGGCAAGACCAAGCCACACTCTGCCAAGGAAAATCCAGGGATTGCCACGCATCAGCTAACCCTCCTGCGGGCGCGTTCGGCCATAAAAAAGCCGATGCCAAGCGCCAGCACCATGAGGGCGATCAGAATGGTGGCGAGCGCGGATGTTCGTGGGAGATTGGTCGAACTCGAGTAGTCGGACATGATCATCGACGCATAAGTCGGTAGTTTGCCGATGATGGATGCGCCTGTCCCCCCGCCGAGCAGGTTGCCGGAGAGTGCATCGCCAAGCCCGACAATCACCGCAAAACTTGCCGCCGTCATCAGACCGAATCTCGAAAGCGGGAGAATGACACGGGTGAAAGCCTGCCAGCGAGTGGCTCCAAGTTCCCTTGCGGCCTCGATCAGCACCCTGTCGATTGCCAGGATACTGACATAAAGAATGACAATCAGGATTGGTGCCAGATAGTGGATGAGGCCGATGCGGGTGGCAATCTGCGTATAGATGATCTCGATCCGGTAGTCGGAAAGACCGACCTGCTTGAGCACCGAGTTGATGACCCCGTTGCGCGATAGAATGGTCTGCCAGGCATAAAGACGCAGCACGTAGCTCGACCAGAAAGGCGCGATAGCCAGAAGCAATGCCAGCCTCTGCCAGCGCATCGGCACGGCAAAGGCAATTGAAAGCGCCACGAGATAAGAAAGAATGACCGCAAAACAAGCTGTGGTAACGGCTACCCAGAGCGATTGGGCAAGGGCAAGTCCGTACCGAGAGCGCGAAAAGAAGCTCGAAAAAATCTCGGCATAGTTGGCGAATGAGACGTCCGGAATGGCCTGGAAATTCTCCACGCGCCAGAAGCCGATCCACAAAAGAAAGAACAATGGCAGCAGAAAAAGGAGTGTCAGCCAGATGGCAAGCGGTGCCAAAAACAGGACTTTGAGGGGGCTGTCGTTGGGCGTCCTCAGCCGCTTCGGGTTTTGAGTGTCCGTGAGGCTCATGCCGTACCTCTGATCAGGGAGGCATTCTCAGGCGCAAACCACGCGGTTACCGGCGTGTTGATTTCACCGGGCAATATATGTTGCACGGTCATTTTCACTTCCGTGCCGTCCACGAGATCGAGCAGATAGACATTGTGAGACCCGGCATATTCCCGGCCGCGCATGGTGGCGTCCAGCCGGTTCTCGCCAGGTGTTCCGGTGGGTGCGGGGGTCAGCTTGTCTGCCTGAACCACGACAAAAACGGAGGCGCCAACGGGTGGTGGGTCATCTGTGGCGACCACGACCTGTCCATGGCCGCAATGAACAGTCACATGACGGGACGACACATCCTGCACACGACCGGCAAAGAGGTTATTGGTGCCCACAAAGCGGGCAACGAATTCGGTTTTCGGACGGGCATACATCTCCTCGGGTTTGTCGATCTGTTCGATCCTGCCCTTGTTCATGACAACCACCCGGTCTGCCATGGAGAAGGCTTCGATCTGATTGTGGGTCACGTAGATGAATGCCATGCCGAGTTGCTGCTGGATACGACGCAGCTCGCCCTGCATGCGTATTCTCAGATGGGCGTCGAGTGCCGAAAGCGGCTCATCGAGAAGCAGGATTTCGGGTTCCGTCACAAGCGCGCGTGCGAGTGCCACACGCTGTTTCTGCCCACCGGAAAGTTGGCTGACCTTACGTCCAAGAAAGTCGGAAAGCCCGACAAGGTCCGCCATCGCCTTGACCTTACCCGCCACAATCGCTTTGTCATGGGCTTTCAGCGTCAGGCCAAAGGCGATGTTGCCCGCAACGTCGAGATGCGGAAACAAAGCGTAATTCTGCCAGACGAGACGGGTCGAACGGAGATTGACGGGCACGTCCGAGACATCTTTGCCGCGGATGTGAAGCTGGCCGGAAGACGATGTCTCCAATCCAGCCATGATGCGCAGAAGCGTGGTTTTTCCGCATCCGGATGGGCCCATGATGGCCACGAATTCACCCCGGCCGACCCTCAGATTGATGGAATCCACCGCAACGAAGTCGTTGAAGCGCTTGGTAATCGACAGAAGTTCCAGGTCGGGAGGCGATGCGGTCATGGTTCATCCTGCAAAGAAGGGCACTCCCGGAACAGCCGGGAGCGCATGTGTTCGAAGCGTGAGCAGGCTCAGGCCGTCTTGAATTCGTTGAAGATGTCGATCCAGGCCTGTTCCGGCTGGTTGGACGGCAGCCCACGCGGCATGGAGCGATCGATCAGCGTTTCGACCAGCATCTTGCCGGGGTTTTCCGGGTCGGGAACATAAGAGAGCAGCTTCTTCTGGTCTTCATCCCAATGATCGACAATCTTCATGTTCGGGCCACGAGCCTTGAACGCCTTGGTGTAGACGAGCTTGGACTGGACTTTGGGCGACGTCATGTAGTCGACCCATTGCATCGCCAGTTCCTTGTTCTTGGAGGCCGAGCAAACGCAGGCGACTTCCTGCCAGCGGATGCCGCCCTGCTTTGGAATTGTCGAAGAGAAATTGTCGTAACCGGCGAGTTTCAGATCAATGTCGAGGTCACCCGTTGGCGAAGCCACGATGTCGCCAGCCAGCATGGCCTGGGCGATCGGCTGGTTGGAAGAGCCGAACATGCCGATTTGCGGCCGCAGCTTGGTCAGGAATTCCTTGACCTGCGCAAGCTGGCCGTCAGTGATGGCGTAAGGTGTCTGGTTCGCCGGATTGACGGCAAGGCTGGCATTGCCGAGGTTCGGCAGGTACCAGTCGAACATGCCGATCTTCCCTTCATATTTCGGGTTGAGCAACGAATTCCAGTCTGCGGCTTCCTCGGCCGACATTTCGTCGGTGTTGTAGGAAATGCCATAGAAAGAGAAGCGGGTCGGAATACCGTAAACCGTGCCTTCTGTTTCGCCCTTGGTTGGCGCGAAGTCGCGGAACTTGGGGTGGTAGTTGGCCAGTTCCTTGAAGCTATCGGTCTTGTAGGCTTCGATCGCCTTGTTGGCTTTCAGCTTCTGGACATATTCGGCATCGGAAATGATGGCATCGAAAGTGCCGGGCGGGGTCTGGGCGAAAAACTGCAGCATCTGCTCGCCGCCGATATAGATCTTGAACTCTACCTTCGTCTTGTGGAGGTCTTCGAACTCGGCGATGACGTCGCGCTCTTCATAGCCTGGCCAGCAAAGAACGCGCAGCGGCTCGGCGGCCTGCGCCTGTCGCGAGAAAATGGTGAAGTTGCCAAAGGCGGCGGCCGTCGCGCCGGCAGCAGCCGTACCCAGAAGCTTGCGGCGCGAAATTCCGGCCGTGGTGGAAGGGACTGTTTCGTCCTGCAACGATGTCTTGCTTGTCATGTCGTTCCCCTGATGGCGTTGTTTGCATCATCAGTGAGGCAGCAAGATCCGTGCCATTTCAAAATACGCGCATTTTTACGGCTTCCGCTATTTTGTAATGCGATACATGGAGTTGCCGGGATTAAAAACTGACCATATGGTCAATTTTTGTCACTAGAATAGGCAGCCGCTGATGGGCGTCATCGCCCGGTCAGCGGACGTTTCCGGGCCTACGAACGGATGCGAACTTTCGTTCGCCGGGATAAACGAAAACGATGGGACAATACCGGCTTTTGCGCCTCCGATCCGGGGTGTCACGATGGTACGGCTATGCGTTGATTGCCTTTGAATTGATCGAATCGTGCATGCCAGTTTTTGCTCGAGTATGTGCAAAACCGGCTGGACTGGAAGGAAAGGGCTTCATTCCCTGATACGCTTTTTCCTGCGCACAAAGAAAAGCAACTGCTGACGTGAATTTCTATTTACTTTGCCCAACACTCTCCTTCATCACCTTTCTCCGAAACATCATCGGCATTTTGGAACAGAAGGAGGATGCGATGAAAGCGCTGGTTCTGGAAGAAAAAGGCAAGCTGTCGCTCAGAGATTTCGATATTCCGGCAACGCTGGGCCCGAAGGATGTGCGCATTCGCACCCACACGGTCGGAATCTGCGGTTCGGACGTGCATTATTACACGCACGGCAAGATCGGCCACTTCATCGTAAACGCGCCGATGGTGCTGGGCCACGAGGCGTCTGGCACGATCATCGAGACCGGCTCGGAGGTTTCGCACCTCAAGGTTGGCGATCGCGTGTGCATGGAGCCCGGCATTCCGGATCCGACGTCCCGTGCTGCAAAGCTCGGCATCTATAATGTCGACCCGGCCGTCACGTTCTGGGCAACGCCGCCAGTGCATGGTTGCCTGACGCCTGAAGTTATCCATCCTGCCGCATTTACCTACAAGCTGCCGGACAATGTTTCGTTTGCCGAAGGCGCCATGGTCGAGCCTTTTGCGATTGGCATGCAGGCGGCACTTCGTGCCCGTATCCAGCCAGGTGATGTTGCCGTGGTGACCGGTGCCGGCCCGATCGGGATGATGGTTGCGCTTGCCGCATTGGCCGGCGGTTGCGCCAAGGTCATCGTTGCCGATCTCGCTCAGCCCAAACTGGATATCATTGGCGCATATGACGGCATTGAGACCGTCAATATTCGCGAGCGTTCGTTGCCCGACGCGGTGGCCGAAATCACCGACGGCTGGGGTTGCGATGTTGTCTTCGAGTGCTCCGGTGCGGCCCCTGCAATCCTCGGCATGGCAAAGCTTGCTCGTCCGGGTGGTGCGATCGTGCTGGTCGGTATGCCGGTTGATCCGGTGCCGGTCGATATCGTCGGCCTGCAGGCAAAGGAACTGCGTCTCGAAACCGTTTTCCGTTACGCCAACGTCTATGACCGCGCCGTTGCGCTTATCGCGTCCGGAAAGGTCGATCTGAAGCCATTGATTTCTGCGACCATCGCGTTTGATGACAGCATTGCCGGTTTCGACCGCGCTGTGGAAGCGCGTGAGACAGACGTCAAACTGCAAATCGTCATGCCGCAGTAAAACAAGAATTGGGTGTCGCGGTCTCCAGACGGCGGCACCTTCAATATCCGGCCGCAACGTTGCCGCGCCGCAACCGCATCGAGATGCCAGGCGCAATTTCCGCTACTTTACGGTGTGCCGATACGAAAATCGCATGAGATTATGCGAAAAGTACAAGTCTTTTCTGCCCGCTTCGCGACATCACGAAAAATTCAGAATTAGCAAAACTGAGCTATCAAGTCTCTAAAATAGCTTGTGAATCGCTTTGTCAGCGTTGAAATACTGCTGCATTGCAGTATTTTCGGTTGCTTTGCGGCATTTGGCCGAAATGCTGCAAATGGCGCACTCTTCAATTTCCGGCATGAATGAGTCAAAAAAGTATCAGTATTTATTCCGCGGTGATGTGGATCATGGATCGGCGGCGGCCCTATGGTTTCTGCCAACGCCGGGGCGGTGCTTGGAACGAGGAGCCAGACGCCCAGCCCTTTGATGGGCCAGCGTGCAAAGGGAGAGGACGTCAATGCAACCCGATCTGGAACTTGTCCATATACGCAAGGGCGAATCCTTCGCTGCCTGGCGGCATGGCTATCCGTTCCGCACGGTGCGCTGGCATTACCACCCCGAATATGAAATCCACCTCGTAGTAGCGACATCGGGCACGTTCTATATCGGCGACTTCGTCGGCAGCTTTGGCCCAGGCCAGCTCATCATGACGGGCCCCAACCTGCCGCAGAACTGGATCAGCGAGATCGAGCCCGGCGAGGTTGTGCCAGCCCGCTCTCTGGTTATCCAGTTTCCCGAGCCGTTCATCGAGGACGCCTGCTCGTCGATGCCGGAAATGGACGCGCTTCGTCCGCTGCTTGAGCGTAGCCGCCGGGGTCTGCTGTTCGATGAGGAAACCAGCGCCAAGGTGCGCCCGGTGATGGAGCGGTTGCTGGAGGCGCAGGGTATGGCGCGCCTCGCACTGTTCTGGGAAATTCTCGATCTCCTGGTCAATGCGCCGCATTATGAAGTTCTGGCGAGCCTTAGCTTCGAGCTTGATCTGACGGGCATTGGCGATAGCGGCATCAACCGCGCCTTGTCGCACTTGCGTGAACATCTGACCGAGCAGATCGAGGAGGGCGAGTTGGCCGAAATGGTCGGGCAAAGCCAGAGTGCGTTTTCCCGCGCCTTCAAGCGCCATACCGGAACGACCCTGGTGCGTTATCGCAATCAGCTGCGGATCGATCTCGCCTGCCAGATGCTGCTCACCGATCAGGACGTCAAGGTTGCAGAAATCTGCTACGATGTCGGGTTCTCGAACCTTTCGAATTTCAACCGGCATTTCCTGAAGTTCAAGGGAATGTCTCCATCCCAATTCCGCACGACATTCGCGGCCCAAAAGGCGTTCGTCATGGCGGAGTAACATGACACGACACCACTGATTTCAACCAATTCGGGCGGCATGGCGCCATCCGGAAACGGACATGTGCTGTCCGCAATTATCCCAAGGGAGGAAATTACATGAAATTGTCTCTTCTTACAGCTTCCGTCGCATTGGCGCTGATCGCCGCTCCTGCCGTTGCCCAGGACAAGCTCAAGATCGGCATGACCTTTCAGGAGCTGAACAACCCCTATTTCGTTTCCATGCAGGAAGCGCTGAAAGAAGCTGCCGCCAGCATCGGTGCGGATGTGGTCGTAACCGACGCCGGTCACGACGTGGCAAAGCAGATTTCCGACGTTGAAGACATGCTGCAGCAGAAGATCGACATTCTGCTTCTCAACCCGACCGATAGTGCCGGCATCGAAGCCGCCGTCCATGCCGCAAAGGCTGCCGGTGTAACCGTTGTTGCTGTTGACGCAAACGCCAATGGCCCGGTCGATACCTTCGTTGGTTCCAAGAACCGCGACGCCGGTTACATGTCGTGCAAGTACCTGGGTGACACGCTCGGCGGCAAGGGCGAAGTTGCGATCCTCGACGGCATTCCGGTTGTTCCGATCCTGCAGCGTGTTGAAGGTTGCAAGGCAGCACTCGCTGAATTCCCTGAGATCAAACTCGTTGACACCCAGAACGGTCGTCAGGACCGCTCGGTTGCTCTCGGCGTCGTGGAAAACATGATCCAGTCGCACCCGAACCTGGCCGGCATCTTCTCGGTCAATGACGGTGGTGCAATGGGCGCCATGGCCGCTATTCAGGGTTCCGGCAAGGACATCAAGCTGACCTCGGTTGATGGTGCACCGGAAGCGGTCAAGGCCATTGCTGACGGCACGCCTTTCATCCAGACCACGGCTCAGTTCCCGCGTGACCAGGTTCGCGTCGGCCTTGCCATGGCGCTTGCCCAGAAGTGGGGCGCTCGCGTCGTGCCGAAGGAAGTTCCGATCGACGTTATGGTCGTGGACAGCAAAAACGCCGCTGATTTCAGCTGGTAACAGTTCCTCCCAGCTCCGTCCTCGGTCCTTGACTGGGGGCGGAGCACCCTATCGCATCGCGCAGAAACACGATCAGTCGTGATGATGCGCGATGCGTAGATGTAAAATACGTTAGAGCGGCCTGCGACCGTCCATCAGGACGCACCGCCCTCTAGGTCCGAACCATTCAGGAGGGCGAAATGCTGAAGCTGAACGGAATAAAAAAGAGTTTCGGCAAGATCGAGGTCCTGCACGGCGTTGATCTCGACGTCCGTACGGGCGAAGTTCATGCGCTTCTCGGCGAGAACGGCGCTGGCAAGTCGACCTTGATGAAAATTCTCTGCGGCATCATCAAGCCGTCTGAAGGCGAGATACATATCGAAGGTGTCGCCCATCAGTTTGCCAATTACGATGAGGCGATCGCGGCCGGTATCGGCATCGTCTTTCAGGAATTCAGCCTGATCCCCTATCTGGATGCGGTGGACAACATGTTCCTCGCCCGCGAGATGCGCGGTGCCTTTGGTCTGCTCAATCGCAAGGCCATGCGTCAGCGCGCCGCCGAGATCATGGGCAGGCTGTCCGTCGATGTGCCGCTCGACGTGCCGGTTCATCGCCTGTCGGTCGCCGAACAGCAGTTTGTTGAAATCGCCAAGGCTCTGTCGCTGGATGCGCGCATCCTCGTGCTGGACGAGCCGACCGCGACGCTGACACCCTCGGAAGTCGAGCATCTCTTCAAGGTCATGCGCGAACTGCGCAAGCAGGGCGTCGCGATCATCTTCATTTCGCACCATCTGGAAGAAATCTTCGAGATCTGCGACCGCATCACTGTATTGCGCGATGGCGAGTTCATCGGTTCCTGCGCAGTATCGGACGTCGATAACGACCGGCTGGTCGAAATGATGGTCGGTCGCCGCATCGAAAACAGCTTTCCGCCCAAGCCGACACTCGATCCGGCCCTGCCGCTTGTTATCGAGGCTGAGGAAATCCAGCTCAAGAAAGGCGGGCCGATTTCGCGGTTTGCACTACGCAAGGGCGAAATCTTGGGCTTTGCCGGACTTGTCGGTTCGGGTCGCACGGAAACCGTCCTCGCCATGCTTGGCGCCTATTCCGCGGCACGCTGCAAGATCCGTCTGAATGGCGTGGAGAAACGCATTTCCGGTCCTGATGAGGGACTTGAAAATGGCATCGGTCTCTTGCCGGAGAGCCGCAAGGACGAGGGACTGATCACCAGCTTCTCGATCCTGCAGAACATCTCGCTCAACAATTATTGCAAATATCGCAAGAACCACTGGTTCATCGATTTGAAGAAAGAAATGGATTGCACGCGCACTGCCATGGGCCAGGTGCGCGTCAAGGCCCAGGGGCCGCTGGCAAGGGTCGACACGCTTTCCGGTGGCAACCAGCAGAAAGTGGTCATTGCCCGCTGGCTGAACCATGACATGCAGGTGCTGATTTTCGACGAGCCGACGCGCGGCATCGATGTTGGCGCCAAGGCCGAGATTTACGCCCTGATGCGCGAGTTCACCGCCAAGGGTTACTCGATCATCATGATTTCGTCTGAACTGCCCGAAGTGATCGGCATGTCCGACCGTGTCTGCGTGTTCCGCTCCGGCGGGATCGTCGCCACCGTTCAGGGCGAAGACGTCAATTCCGAAACAATAATGACCCACGCAACGACGGGGAGAGTTGAACATGTCGTATGATGCAAACACCGAAGCCGCCGGTAAGTCCGGCGGGCTGAACATTCTGCGCGTGCTGCAATCACCGCTGGCCCTGCCGCTGATCGGCCTCATCGTCGTTTCCGTGCTGATGTCGCTTGCAAGCGATAACTTCTTCAGCCTCGGCAACATCATGAACGTGCTGCGTCAGGTCTCGGTCGTCGGCATCCTCGCCGTAGGCATGACCTTCGTAATCCTAACGGGCGGTATCGATCTGTCTGTTGGCGCTGTTATGGCTTTGGTTGGCACCTTGAGTGCCGGTCTGATGGTCAAATCGGGCCTGCCTGCTGAACTGGCACTGGTGATCGGCCTGTTCATCGGCCTGGGTATCGGTCTGATCAATGGTGTGCTGGTCGCATGGGGCAAGATGCCTGCGATCATCGTGACACTGGCAACCATGGGCATGGCACGCGGTCTCGGCCTCATCTATTCCGGCGGTTATCCGGTCAGTGGCATTCCAAGCTGGATTTCCTGGTTTGGCGTCGGCCGCATTGGTGTCATCCCGGTGCCAGTCGTTATCATGGTCGTTGTTTACGCCCTTGCTTGGGTGCTTCTGCAGCGCACCGCTTTCGGCCGGCATGTCTACGCACTCGGCGGCAATGAAAATGCCGCGCGTCTTTCCGGCGTCAAGACACGCCGTGTGAAGCTGGCCGTCTACGGTATTTCCGGTTTCACCTCGGCAATTGCCGCAATGATCCTGATCGGTCGTTTGATGAGCGGTCAGCCGAATGCCGGTGTCGGCTTCGAGCTCGATGCCATTGCGGCAGTCGTGCTTGGCGGTACGGCGATTGCCGGCGGCCGTGGCCTGATCCTGGGCACGCTGATCGGTGCGGTGCTGCTTGGCATCCTCAACAACGGCCTCAACCTCATGGGCATCAACCCCTACCTGCAGGACGTCATCAAGGGCGGCATCATCCTGCTGGCCATCTATATCGGGCGCGAGTGGCGTTGAGCCAGCCCCGGAATCTTTCCAAAACAGGAGAATGGAATGTCTGAATCATTGCAAGGCAAGATCGCCGTCATCACCGGCGCAGCATCGGGGATCGGTCTCGCCACCACTGAAGCTCTGCTGGCGCAGGGTGCGACTGTGGTCATGGTCGACTGGAATGAAGCTGCCTTGAAAGAACTTGCCGGCAAGCTGGGCGAGAAGGCTATTCCGCAGGTCACCAACCTGCTGGACGCAGATAGCTGCAACGCGATGGTGCCGGAAATCCTGCAGAAGGTCGATCATATCGATATCCTGTACTGCAACGCTGGCACCTATATTGGCGGCGAACTCTCCGAGACGACACCTGAAGCGATCGACCGCATGTTGAACCTCAACGTCAACGCGGTGATGAAGAATGTTCAGGCCGTTGTCCCGCACATGAGCGAGCGCAAGACTGGCGACATCGTTGTCACATGCTCGATCGCCGGTCATTTCCCGACCTATTGGGAGCCGGTCTATTCGGGTTCGAAGTGGGCGATCACCAGCTTCGTTCAGGGCATGCGTCGCCAGATGATCCCGCATGGTGTGCGTGTTGCCCAGGTTTCGCCTGGTCCGGTCGTTTCGGCGCTGCTGGCTGACTGGCCGGAAGAAAATCTCCGCAAGGCCAAGGAATCCGGCAGCCTCATCGATGCCAGCGAAGTCGCAGACGCGGTTGTCTACATGCTGACCCGCAAGCGCACGGTCACGATCCGCGATATGCTGGTCCTGCCGACCAACTTCGACCGCGTCTGAGCCGGTTGTAAAAAAGGAGAACTGCGATGGCGCAATATCTGATCGGTGTCGATGTCGGAACAGGCTCAGCGCGAGCGGGTGTGTTCGACGCGGCGGGCGGCTTGCTGGCCACGGCCCGGCGGCCCCTTGCCATGCACCGCGAGGATGGCGGCATCGTGGAACAATCGAGCGAACAGGTTTGGCAGGCCGTCTGCGAATCCGTTCAGGAAAGCGTAACCCGCGCCGGGATTGACCCGGCTGCGGTCGCCGGCATCGGCTTTGACGCAACCTGCTCGCTCGTCGTGCGTGGCCCGAACAATGAAACCTTGCCGGTTGGCGATCCAGCTCACCCTGAACGCGATATCATCGTCTGGATGGATCATCGCGCGGTCGTCCAGGCGGAGCGTATCAATGCCGAAGGTCACGACGTACTGAAGTATGTCGGCGGCCGCATTTCCCCGGAAATGGAAACGCCGAAACTGGTGTGGCTGCGCGAGAACCGGCCAGAGACCTACGTTCGCGCCGAACATTTTTTTGACCTGACAGATTTTCTGACGTGGAAAGCCAGTGGCGCGCTGGATCGCTCCGCCTGCACCGTGACCTGCAAATGGACCTATCTGGCGCATGAAGAGCGCTGGGATGCAGGGTATTTTCGCCAAATTGGACTCGGCGATCTTGTCGACCAGGGCTTCGCCCGTATCGGGCAGAGCGTCGTCCATCCGGGTACGGCTCTCGGAAGCGGTCTGAATGAGGCTGCAGCAAAAGCCATGGGCCTGCGCCCCGGTACTGCGGTTGCCGCCGGGCTTATCGATGCACATGCCGGTGGCATCGGAACGGTCGCAGCAGGCGGTGATGCTTTCCGCTGCCTCGGTTATGTCTTCGGCACGTCGTCCTGCACCATGACCACCACGGCCGAACCCGCCTTCGTGCCGGGTGTGTGGGGCCCTTATTACTCTGCGATGGTACCGGGGACATGGCTGAACGAAGGCGGACAATCCGCAGCCGGAGCCGCGATCGACCAGTTGGTGCAGCTCCATCCCGCGACTGCAGAAGCCACAGCTTCGGCCAAAGCCGAGGGCAAGTCGTTGCCGCAATGGTTGGCCGACAGGGCATTGGAACTCGGCGGATCGGCCTCTGCGGCCGTGCGTCTGGCCGATGAAATGCATGTCGTCCCAGAGTTTCTCGGCAATCGTGCGCCGTTTGCCGATCCGCATGCGCGTGCGGTCATCATGGGCTACGGCATGGAAACCGGACCAGACTCGCTGGTTGCGCTCTATGTGGCTGGCATATGCGGTCTTGGATATGGCTTGCGTCAGATCATTGAAACACAGGCACGTCACGGCGCGCCGATTGAAACGATCAGCGTGAGCGGCGGTGCTGGCGCACATCCTCTGACACGCCAGCTTCTGGCCGACGCCACCGGTTGCCCAATCGAAGTTACGGCGTGCGAAGAGCCGGTGCTTCTGGGGTCTGCGATGCTCGGTGCTGTTGCGGCTGGCGTTTTCCCTGACTTGCGTGCAGCGATGCCGGCCATGTCACGTGTTGCCACGCGGTGCGAACCCGATGTGAAGATGCAGGCTGTGCAGAATGCTCGTTATGACGCCTTCCTGACGTTGCAGCGCACAGCGCGGCAGATTCGCGACAACGACGCGGCACTTCTGTCGCACTGACCGGTTTCGGCAGGCTTTTTCTTTGACGTCTCTTTCGGCTTGCGGGCCATAACATTTCGAGGGTTTCATGCAGTTTTCCGGTAAATCCGTTATCATCACCGGTGCAGGCAAGGGTATTGGTCGCGCCTGTGCCCGGCTTATGGCCGAACGCGGAGCCGATGTCGTCGCGCTCAGCCGCACACAGTCCGACCTCGACAGCCTGAAGGCGGAAATCGGTGGTCGCTCGATCCGTGTCGATCTTGCCGATGCTGCAGCAACCCGGGCCGCGATGGCAGAGGCTGGTACCTGCGACTTTCTGATCAACAGCGCCGGCATCAACGTGCTGGAAAGCGTACTTGATGTGACCGAGGCCGGCTACGAGGCGGTGTTGGGCATCAATCTGCGCGCAGCACTCATCACCTGCCAGGAATTTGCGCGCGCGCGTGTTGCTGCTGGCGGCGGCGGCGCGATTGTCAACATCACGTCGATTGCAGGCCATCGTGGTTTTCAGGATCATCTGTGCTATGCCGCGTCCAAGGCAGGCCTTGAAGGCGCGACGCGCGTGATGGCCAAGGAACTTGGTGCGCACGGCATCCGCGTGAATGCTGTTGCCCCGACGATCACCTTGACGGAACTGGCCGCCGAAGCCTGGAGCGATCCGGTAAAGAGCAATCCGATGATGGTGCGCCACCCGCTCAACCGCTTCGCTGAGGCGGAAGAAGTTGCGCAAAGCATCGCGCTTCTGCTCTCCGACGACAGCCGGATGATTTCGGGCGCCGTTCTGCCAGTTGACGGCGGCTTCCTCGCGGTCTGAGATCTCCAAGGCGGCGTGGTAAACGCCGCGCTTTTCACTTTAGGCGCGCCAGCCTCAGGCTCGGTTGACGAATGATTGCTTTTTGGCCGGCAGGTAACTGCCGGCCATTTTTATTTTGTAGTCGGACCGAGACAGAACAGGCAATCCGTCTGGCAGCGATGGGATCGATGCCTCCCTAGATGCGTTTTTCTTCTCTCAAGCACGAAATCATCCAAGGGCTGCATAACGTCCGGAATGAACTTGTCATAGTTTGTTATTCACAACGTTCTTTCATTTGATTATAAACGCA
The DNA here is from genome assembly GCA_025559845.1 of Agrobacterium tumefaciens. Lineage (NCBI taxonomy): Bacteria > Pseudomonadati > Pseudomonadota > Alphaproteobacteria > Hyphomicrobiales > Rhizobiaceae > Agrobacterium > Agrobacterium tumefaciens. The sequence goes on along the minus strand of CP048470.1, from coordinate 1,107,244 downwards.
TTTACAGTGAAAAAACATGACAACTTATTCTGGGATCTAAGCTGTGCTGTTAATCTTTGCCGATGATCTGACCGGTGCTTTGGACGCCGCCGCTCCCTTCGCGGGACGCGGCTTGGTGACGGAGATCGCCATGGATCTCGACGGGGTTCAAGCTGCTCTTGCGGAAGCTCCGGATGTTCTGAGCGTCAATCTTGGCTGTCGCGATGGGACAGCCGAGGAAGCGCAGCACCGAACAAAAACGCTGTTGGCGTTGCTGCCTGGCGATGTCGTGCTGTTCAAAAAAATAGATTCCCGTTTGAAAGGGCATATTGCGGCTGAACTGGACGCGATTTCTTTTGGTCGAGCACTGGTTGTGCCCGCCATTCCGGATTTTGGCCGGGTTGTCGCCAATGGGTCGCTGCAGGGTTTTGGTGTCGATGAACCCATATCGATCAGCGCGACGTTAGGGAGACATGCCGGACGCAGCACAGTTCCTGATGTCGCTTCACAGGAAGATCTGCGCGTTGCGCTTGTGAAAGCGCAGGAGAATGGCGTCGATCTGCTGATCGGGGCACGGGGTCTCGCGGAGGCGCTTGCCCAGCAGATGACTGGCCGCACAGCGACCGAACCTGCGGAGGTGCCAGAAGGCAAGGGCCTTTTCGTGATCGGTTCACGCGACCCGATCACCCTCTCACAGATCGATCATCTTGTTGCCGCAGCTCTGGTAAGAACGCTGGCCGCTCCGAACGGCGTCGTGCCGCAGGATGAAGCTGACACGTCCGGGCCTGTTCTGGTGCAGGCAACGCAGGGATCGCAAAGCTGTTCTCATCAGGATGTATCCGATCACCTTGCAGCAGGTGTCGTGCCGATGTTGACGGCGAGCGCCAGAACGCTTCTTCTGTCCGGTGGCGCAACGGCGGAAGCCGTTCTTCGTGCCATGGGCATTTCCCGGCTGCGCCTTGCAGGTGAATGCCTGCCGGGTCTGGGTGTCGGCGTTTCGGGCGACCATTGCATAATTGCGAAATCGGGTGGTTTTGGGCAAGCTGGGACGTTGACGCAAATTGCGAAGATGATGCTGGGCAGACATGATGCTGGAGAGAGCTGACAAGATGGCGCTGACACGAGAAACGGCACGCAAGGCACTTCCCGACATCATTTTCGAGCGCATGCACAGGGCCATCAAATCCGGTGCCTATAAGCCTGACGAACGCCTGCCGACAGAACATGAGCTGGCAATGGAATTCGAAGTTTCGCGACCAGTGGTGCGTGAAGCTCTTCGGCGCTTGCGTGATCAGGGCTTTATCTATTCCCGCAGAGGGTCTGGCAGCTATGTTCGAGCGGTTGGCATGCGTGAGCCGCTGGGCTTTGGCCAACTCGAAAATGTCGCCGATCTCCTGAACTGTTACGAGTTTCGCCTGACGCTGGAACCGGCTGCGGCCGCGGCTGCGGCGTTGCGTCATGATGGCGAACGGCTGGCAGCCATCAAAAAAGCGCTGGAAATGCTTCGTGATGCGACGAACCGCCAGTCTCACCGGGAAGACGCCGACTACCAGTTCCATCTCGCCATCGCGCGGGCGGCACGCAACAGCTATTTCTCGACGGCGATGGAAGCGCTGAAGGATCACATTGCCGTTGGCATGAAGTTTCACGGCATGTCGGTCAAACGCGAGGCATCAGGATTGGCGCGCGTGTTTGCGGAGCATGAAGCCATTGCAAAGGCCATTGCCGACGGCGACGCCGATGCGGCGCGGCAATTGATGCTCAACCATCTCACAGGTTCGCGTGACCGCCTGTTTGAATCTTCGAATGTCGGTTGATCCATAAAAGCAGAGTTTGGCATTGGCCGATGCGCTATGGGGCGCACCGGCGCTGCAATCAGAATGCGTGGCGGTAAATGCCAAGCACGTCGTCGACACTCATATCGACCGGATTGTTGTCCATCAGCCGGCGGATTGCGTGGGCATCCTGCGCATAACGGACAAGGTCAGCTTCCGTAGCGCCGTGGCGGGCGAGCGACATCTCGATGCCAAGATTGGCGCAAAACTCCGTGGCCGCCTTGCGAAGCTCGTCCTGGGCGAGGTGATCGCGAATCCCGAGAGCGCTGGCCACTTCTGCCGTCTTTTGTGAAACCGCAGGCTGGTTGAAGGCCAGAACGTGTGGAAAGACAACGGCGTTGGCAAGGCCATGGGGCAGATGCAGAAGCGTGCCAAGCGGATAAGCGATGGCATGACCGGCCGCCGTGTTGACAGGGCCCAGGCAAATGCCGCCGTAATAGGAAGCGAGCATCATGCCTTCACGCGCTTCGGTGTCCTCACCATTCTGCACGGCACGCGCCAGATATTTGCCGACCAGTGTGAAGCCCATGCGTGCGAAACCGTCGATCATTGGATGCGCCTTGCGATTGGTGAAGGCTTCCACGCAATGCGCCATGGCATCGACGCCGGTGGCTGCCGTCACCGCTGGCGGCACGGAATAGGTCAACTCAGGGTCGAGGATCGCCAGATCGGCGATCATGAACGGGCTCTCGACGGCAATCTTGTTGCCCTTGACCGGATCGGTGATGAGCGAACGGATGCCGGCCTCAGAACCGGTGCCCGCTGTCGTGGCGATCTGGATCAGCTTCGTATCGCGTCCGGCAACCTTGTTCGGACCTGCAACGTCTTCGAGCGTCTGAGAGGAATTCCAGAGCGAGGCGACCAGTTTTGCCACGTCCATGACGGAGCCGCCGCCAAGGCCGATGACGAGCTCGGGTTTTGCGGCACGTGCCGCCGCCAATGCAGCATCAAGCGTTGCTGTGTCGGGTTCCCCGGGAATGGCGTCAAAGACTGTAAAAGGGCCCTTTAGTTGGAGCCGATCGATAAATTTTGCGGTCAGAGGTGTGGCGATCACCAGTGTCGAGGCGGTTTCTCCTGCCCAGGCGCCAGCTTCGGAAATCGTGCCTGCACCGACGACAAGCCGGCGCGGCTGGTGGATGAGTATGGGTGCTTTAAACATGCTGTCATCCTTTCCGGCTTTCGCCGGCCACGAGCTTGCGGGCATAGGCGATGGCGGCGTTCATGTTGCCGTGATTGGCAATGCCCTTGCCGGCAATGTCGAAGGCGGTGCCATGGTCGACGGAGGTACGATCGATCGGAAGGTCTACCGAGACGTTGACCGCGGTATCGAAGGCGACGAGCTTGATCGGGATGTGTCCCTGATCGTGATATTGCGCCACCACAAGATCGAAAGCGCCGGAATAGGCGCGATGGAAGACCGTATCGGCGGAGATCGGCCCATGCACCTCAATGCCTTCGGCGCGTGCTGCGGCAACCGCCGGCGCGATCTGATCGTCATCCTCTGTTCCGAAGAGACCGTTTTCGCCGCAATGCGGGTTGATGCCTGCGACGGCGATGCGCGGACGTTCATAACCGATGCGCTTCAAGTGGTCGTTACCGGCGCGGATTGTCGCCAGCACCCGTTCTGTGGTGGCCCGGCGGATCGCTTCCTGGAGAGAGACGTGGGTTGAGACATGAATGACTTTCAGCCGTTCCGACGCCAGCAGCATATAGGCGGCCGTTGAGCCGGTCAGGCTGCGGAGCATGCCGGTGTGACCATCATAATGGTGTCCCGCCAGATTGAGCGCTTCCTTATTGATCGGTGCGGTGACGATGCAGCCGATCGTGCCTGCTTCGGCATCGCGCACGGCCCGCTCAATGAAGCGGAATGCGGCGTCGCCTGCCACCGGTGATAATGTCCCCCATGGAAGAGGAGCGCCTTCCACAGGCAGATCGACAACATGGGATGTGAGGTCGATGCTGACGCCAAGTGCTTCCCGCGCCGCCTCAAGCGTGGCGAGGTTTCCATAGATACGGGTGGCAGCACGATCCGTGGATGACATTTCGGCCAGTGCCCGGACGGTAATTTCCGGACCAACCCCACATGGATCGCCCATGGTGATACCAATGATATTGCTCATCACTTTCTCCCGTCCGTCTTGTCGGCCCAGCCCGGAGCAAGCCGGACATATTTGATCGCGCGTCGATAATAGGTGTAGCTCAGATGGAGCGTGCCGTCCGGTGCCTCAAGAAGCCAGGGATAGGACATTTCCTTGTTGCGTCCGTCTGTCGAGTCATTGGAAAGGCATGTGCCAGGGCCGTCCTCGATCAGGAGGCGGGTTGGAAATGACAGGCCGTCGTCTTCGGACAGGCAGACGCTGAGAGGTGCACGCGGCACACCCCACACCGGAACGCAGCCGCCCGTCGGGTCGGCATCCGGACGTTTGTCGTCTTCCCCCAGCTCGTCATAGAGCGAAGCGCGCCGGTCGCTCGATTGCGCCGCACTGGTGGGGTTGCAGATCATCGCCAGCCGGCCGTCCTTCAAGCGGATTGCGGCAATGGAGGAGTTGTTGTTCGGCACATCGGTTGGCTGTGGCGCAGACCAGTTGCGGCCGCCATCGCTGCTTTGTGTGCGGTAGACAAAGTCGGCCTGCCGGCGGCGGAAAAAGGCGGAATAGGACGACGTTGTGCTGGCAACGGGGCTCATGTGAACGCAGCCGATGGAATCAGCAAGATCCTCCAGACGCCATGTCTTGCCGCCATCTTCCGAGACGCCGAGGGCCGCCGTATCATGACTGCCATTCCACTTTTGACCGGGGCGCTGGACGCAGCGGAAGATCGGCAGAAGCCAGGCTCCATCATCACGAATGGAAAGGGGCGCCCGGACAAAGCATCCCCTTGGCAGGTCGAGGAAATGCCCCTCTTCAGACGAGAGCTTTTCAGGCGCGGATATGTCACGAACGATCCTGGCCATGCGGATACGGCATTCGTCCTGATTGCCTGACGGCTGGGCCGTATGAAACAGCCAGAGCGTGCCATCGGGCGCGGTAAACAGGACCGGGTTCTGCTCGGAGTGGTCAGGATCGTGGCTCAGCCGCTGTGCCTCTCCCCAGTTTGAAGTGCCGGGTAACAGCACGGATGCAAAAATCGAGATATCCGATTTTCCCTCCAGTGTGCCGCCAAACCAGGCGCAGACGAGTGCGCCATCATCAAGCAGGTGCAGAAAGCTCGCATGATTTTGAATCATCGGCGAAGGCAGCAAGGCTTCTTGTCGTTCGCTCGAAGCGGAAACGATGGCGCCGGTCATGGCCCGGGCAATGTCGTCAGGGGTCATTTGGATCTCCTCTTGCCTCGATGAAAATTCCAAAAACAAAAAGTTGTCAAGTTTAAATGCAAAAATAAGAAAGGCATTCTGTTGTCAGGATATCTAATAAATTATTGAAATAACATGATAAAAATAAAGTGCTTTGACCATAATAAAAATCCTTACGAAAAATAAATTGACAAAAAATGTGTTAGCGTCGATGCTCTGTTTACGGGTGGAGGAGACAATCATCCGCTACGCCATGTCCTGAGACATCAGGCGGGGCTTCTTTCGGGAACGACCCCGCGGTGCGCTGCCATGGAACTGAATTTCTGATCTGGGAGGAGAATGGAATGAAGAAGACTTTGATGATGGGCGCCTTGATGATGGGCTCCCTGACCGCCGTGGTATCACCGGTGATGGCGGCTTCCGGCCCCATCAAGATCGTTCTGGCCGAAGAAGCGGATCTGCTTGAGCCTTGCATGGCAACGCGCTCGAATATCGGCCGCATCATCATGGAAAATGTCAGTGAAACACTGACCGAACTCGATGTGCGCGGCAAGAACGGCGTGCAGCCGCGACTGGCGGAAAAATGGGAGCAGAATTCGGATGGTAGCTGGCGCTTCCATTTGCGTCAGGGTGTGAAATTCTCCGACGGCACCAGTTTCGACGCGAAAGACGTCAAACACAGCTTCGAGCGCATCATGAGCGACAAGAACGCGTGCGAATCTCGCCGCTACTTCGGCGGCATGACCGTGACGCCGACCATCGTCGACGACAATACCATCGACTTCAAGACCGATCCGGCTCAACCCATTCTGCCGCTATTGATGTCTCTGGTGACCATCGTTCCCGAAGAAACGAAGATGGAATTCATCCGTGAGCCAGTCGGTACCGGGCCTTACAAGCTTACCAACTGGACGCCTGGCCAGCAGATCGTGCTGACGGCACGTGATGACTATTGGGGCAAGAAACCTGCGGTCACTGAAGCAACCTATCTTTTCCGTGCGGACCCGTCGGTTCGTGCAGCCATGGTACAGACGGGCGAAGCCGATCTTTCACCGTCGATCTCGCAGCTTGATGCGACCAATGACAAGACCGATTTTTCTTACCTCGACAGCGAGACGGTCTATCTGCGCCTCGATCATAATATCGCACCGTTGAACGACGTGCGGGTACGTCGCGCCCTCAATCTTGCCATCGACCGGCAGGCATTCCTCGGCACACTTGTTCCCGATGGCGCTGTATTGGCGACGGCACTCGTTCCGCCGACCACGCTTGGCTGGAACCCCGATGTCAAGGTGTTCCCCTACGATCCCGATGGCGCCAAGAAGCTGCTTGAGGAAGCAAAAGCCGCTGGTGTGAAGGTCGATACGCCGATCACCATCATTGCCCGCACGGCAAACTTCCCGAACGTGACGGAAATCATGGAAGCCATCCAGTCGCAGTTGCAGGATGTCGGCTTCAAGATCGACCTGAAGTTCGTCGAAGTGGCAGAGCATGAGAGCTACTACTCCAAGCCCTTCAAGGAAGGTCGCGGCCCTCAGATCGTTGCCGCCATGCACGACAACTCCAAGGGTGACCCGTCCTTCACCATGTTCTTCAAATATGCCACGAAGGGCACGCAGGCCGGTTTCTCTGACCCCAAGGTCGATGACCTGATCGAACGCGCATCCGCTGCGGTTGGCGACGAGCGTGCAAAGCTCTGGTCCGAGCTGATTGCCTACCTGCATGATGATGTCGTGGCCGATGTGCTGCTGTTCCACATGGTCGGTTTCTCGCGTGTTTCCGAACGGCTGGATTTCAAGCCAACCATCGCCACCAACTCGATGCTGCAGCTTTCCGAGATCGGCATCAAATAACGGCCGCATCAAGATCCTGCGTCCAAGCATCCATCCAGATGCAACGGCGGGCCCTGGTGCCCGCCGTTGCCATAAAACTCCGGAGGCGATCATGTTGAGCTTCATTCGTAAACGGTCCGTGGCCAGCCTGATCTCGTTGATCGGCCTGATCGTGATGGTTTTCTTTCTCTCCCGCCTGACAGGCGATCCGGCGGCATTGTTCCTGCCCGTCGAGGCATCGGAGGAAATGAAACAGCAGTTCCGGGCTCTGCACGGTTTGAACGATCCGCTGATGGTGCAGTTTTTCCGTTACGCAGGCGACGTGCTGACGGGTGATCTCGGTGAATCGCTCAGAAAGGCGCGTCCGGCGCTCGACGTCGTCACCGAGGCTTTCGTCTGGACCCTTTGGCTTGCGCTGATCACCATGTCGCTTGTCACAACGGCGGCGATCGTGATCGGCTCGCTCGCGGCCTTTCGGTCCGGTGGCTTTTTTGACCGCATGGCCTCGATGATCTCGCTGGTCGGCGCGTCTGTTCCGGATTTCTGGCTGGCGATCGTCGCAATCGTCGTGTTCTCGGTCAATCTCGCCTGGCTCCCAACATCCGGCACCGGCTCGCTGTTGCACTGGATATTACCGATTGCCGTACTCTTTGTGCGACCCTTCGGTATCATCGTGCAGGTGGTGCGCGGCTCGATGATCGGCGCCCTGTCGTCGGCCTATGTCAAGACAGCCCGTGCCAAGGGTGTAAAATCCGGCCCAATCATCTTCGTGCACGCGCTGCGCAACGCCATGCTACCGGTTATTACCGTGATCGGCGATCAGGCAGCGAGCCTCCTGAATGGTGCCGTTGTCGTTGAAACGATTTTCGGTTTTCCCGGCGTAGGCAAGCTGATGATCGATTCCATTCTGCAGCGCGATTTTAATGTGGTGCTGGCGGCTATCCTGGTGACGGCCCTCGCCATCTTCCTGATGAACCTGCTGATCGACCTTGCCTACGCGCTGCTCGATCCCCGTATTCGCCATTGAGGGGGTATTCAGCCATGAGCCTTTCAACCGCCGACACACAGATCGTGGACGAACCATCATTTCCTGTTCGCCTGGCACGCATGCTCTGGGCCGACAAGTTCGCACTCTGCGCCGTGATCTTTCTCCTGATCGTCGTGGTTCTCGCCTTCATCGGTCCAGCCTGGCTTGGAGATCTGGCGACGAAACAGAACCTGCGCGGTCGCAATCTCGCGCCGTTTGACTGGCAGCGGGAATGGTATTTCTGGCTGGGGGCCGATGCGCTCGGGCGCTCGCTGTTTGCCCGTATCATTGCAGCCACCCAGAACACATTGATGATTGCCGCTGGCGCTGTCCTGCTGTCGTCTGTCGTGGGAACGCTTCTTGGACTGATTGCCGGTTTCTCTTCGGAGCGCACAGGCCAGATCATCATGCGGCTTGCGGATGTCATCATGTCGTTCCCGTCGCTGCTGATCGCGGTGATCGTTCTCTATCTGCTCGGCTCGTCCATTCTCAACCTGATGCTGGTTCTCTCCATTACCCGCATCCCGGTCTATATCCGCACGACACGAGCCGAGGTTCTTGAGGTGCGCGAGCGCATGTTCGTTCAGGCGGCCCGGGTCATGGGCGCTTCGGGAAAACGAATTCTCTTCCGGCATATCCTGCCTGTCGTCCTGCCGACTTTGACAACACTTGCCACGCTCGATTTCGCCTATGTGATGCTGGCGGAAAGCGCATTGTCGTTCCTCGGCATCGGTATCCAGCCGCCGGAAATCACCTGGGGTCTGATGATCTCGCAGGGACGCCAATATCTGACAAATGCCTGGTGGCTGTCGTTCTGGCCGGGACTTGCCATCATCCTCACCACACTGTCGCTTAATCTGCTTTCGAACTGGCTGCGCATCGCGCTCGATCCGGTGCAGCGCTGGCGGCTGGAAATGAAAGGCCGCAAGAATGGCTGACCATCTTCTTGAAGTCCGCAATCTTTCCGTTGAATTCCATACGGCAAGCGGCGTCGTCCATGCCGTGAAGGATATCTCCTACCATATCGACCGTGGCGAGACGCTGGCGATCCTTGGCGAAAGCGGCTCCGGCAAGTCGGTATCGTCATCAGCGATCATGAATCTGATCGACATGCCGCCCGGGCGTATCAGCGGCGGACAGATCCTGCTTGATGGTCGTGACCTTTTGACGATGCCAACGGAGGCGCGGCGTGGGATCAATGGCAAGCGCATCGCCATGATTTTTCAGGATCCGCTCAGCCACCTCAATCCTGTCTATACGGTCGGCTGGCAAATCCGCGAAGCCATGACGACGCATGGTCTCGACAGGGCAAAGGCCGAAGCCGAAGCGCTTCGGCTTATGGGGCGTGTCGGTATTCCCGACCCTGAACGCGCGCTAAAGAAATACCCGCATGAATTTTCCGGTGGGCAGCGGCAAAGGGTCATGATTGCCATGGCGCTGGCGCTGAAACCCGACCTCCTGATTGCCGACGAGCCAACTACCGCGCTTGACGTGACGGTGCAGGCCGAAGTGCTCGCCTTGCTGAAAGAACTGCAGCGGGAAACCGGCATGGCGGTTCTTATCATCACCCACGATCTGGGGGTCGTGGCGGAGATTGCCGATAGGGTTGTGGTCATGGAGAAGGGCGTACTGGTTGAGGCCGGGACCGTCCACGAGGTCTATCATAACCCACAGCATGCCTACACTCGCAAACTGATCAATGCCGCACCCGGCAAGGGTGAGATGCATGAACCGAAGGCAGCGGGCGAGGCATTGCTCAGTGTGCGCGATGTGCGCAAACGTTATGGCGCATTTGAAGCATTGAAGGGTGTCTCCTTCGATCTCATGCCCGGCGAAACTATTGCTGTTGTCGGCGAAAGCGGGTCGGGCAAGTCAACGCTTGCGCGCATTCTGCTGCGGCTCGACGAACCGGATGCGGGGCAGGCGCTCTGGAAGGGCCGCGATCTGTTCCAGCTCTCGCCATCCGAACTGTTCGGCCTGCGGCGCGATCTGCAGATGGTGTTTCAGGACCCGACGCAATCCCTCAATCCGCGCATGACCGTTTTCCAGCTTGTTTCCGAGGCCTGGGTAATCCATCCGGATATTCTGCCGAAAGCGAAATGGCGGGAACGTGTCGCGGAGCTTCTCGGGCAGGTGGGCTTGTTGCCGGAACATATGGGGCGCTATCCTCATCAGTTCTCTGGCGGTCAAAGACAGCGTATTGCCATTGCTCGCGCGCTGGCACTTGAACCCAGGCTTATCGTCTGTGACGAGGCCGTGTCGGCGCTCGATGTGTCCGTTCAGGCGCAGGTCATTGCACTTCTCGACAAGTTGCGCCGCGAGATGGGGCTGTCTTTCATTTTCATCGCCCATGATCTGCCGGTTGTTCGGGACTTTGCCGATCATGTCATGGTCATGCAGCGTGGAGAATTGGTCGAGTTCGGCACGGTGCGGCAGGTCTTCGAGGCGCCGCGACAGGATTATACCCGTGCGCTTCTCGCTGCGAGCCTCGACCCTGATCCTGACACACATGCTACTGACCGCCCGGCTCGAGCAGGGCAGGCGATTTGAAATTCAATGGGAGTTCTTTCATGACGAAACAAGCTTTTGTCGCGCTCGTGACCTGTTTCAACGAGGACGAAACGATCAATTACGAGGCGACGCGCGCACAGGTTCGCCGTCAGGTGGCCGCAGGCAACAACATCATGTGCGCTGGAACCAATGGTGATTTTACCGCGCTGACGCATGAAGAAAAAATTAGACTGACGGAAGAGGTCGTAGACGAGGTGGATGGTCGCGCCAAAGTCATCGTCAATGCCGGCATGCCCGCCACGTTCGAAACACTGCAGCTTGCCAAGGCCTTCGACCGTATCGGCGTCGACGGCATTGCCGTCATCACGCCATTCTTCATTGCCTGCACCCAGGACGGGTTGATCCGCCATTTTTCCACTGTCGCAGACGCGGTGGAGACGCCGATCTATCTCTATGACATTCCCGCCCGCACCCAGAACCACATCGAACCGGAAACGGCACGAAAACTCGCCGTTCACGGCAACATCGCCGGTATCAAGGATTCCGGCGGCGCGCAGCAGACGCTGGAGGCTTATTTGCAGGTTGCAAAGGAGATGCCTGGTTTCGAGGTTTATTCGGGACCGGACCATCTCGTTCTCTGGTCACTGCAAAACGGCGCGGCAGGTTGCATTTCCGGCCTCGGCAACGCGTTACCAAAGGTGCTCTCCGGCATTCTTACAGGCTACAATACGGGCGATGTTGCCGAGGCTGAACGCCAGCAGGCAATCTATACGGCCTTTCGCACCGACCTGTACGCGCTGGGCTTTGCGCCCGCCATGGTGAAGCGTGCGCTCTATCTTCAGGACGCGTCCGTCGGTGCGAGCCGACAGCCTGCCTTGCTGCCTGATGAGGAGCAGGACAACAAGATCCGGGATATTCTGAAGCGTTACGATCTTCTCTGAGCAACGCCGGCTCGCGTTCTTACGTGAGATCGGTCATGGGCTTTTCGCACTGTCGGGTAACCCGGTCGTGCGAGGAGCCCTTTTTTATGCTTGAATGATGCACATCGACGACGGGTTTGACGCTCACTCCCAGGCCGCCTGATGTCGTGATATTTTGAAGGGCGATACGCGCAGCGTCACGTTCTCCTCGCCCCACATCGGGAATATTAATTGTTTCAATAATCGCAATTCATTCGCAATTATTATTGCAATTCTGTGCCGCGTTTGGTCGGGCTAGTTATAGCTCCAACAGAGACGCGACGGACACACCGGACAACACCAGAGATACACCGGTCACGCCCAAGCGACGACGTTTCAACCCAGCCGCCTTTGGCCATCATTTTACGGAGAACCACCATGTCGAAGCTTGAAGTCCTGACCCCCGCCAACAGCCAGCTCATCTTCATCGACCAGCAGCCGCAGATGGCTTTCGGCGTCCAGTCGATCGACCGCCAGACGCTGAAGAACAACGTCGTCGGTCTCGCCAAGGCTGCCAAGATCTTCAACATCCCGACCACCATCACCACGGTCGAAACCGAAAGCTTCTCCGGCAACACCTTCCCGGAACTGCTGGCGGTGTTTCCGGAAAACGACATTCTCGAGCGCACCTCGATGAACTCCTGGGATGACCAGAATGTCCGTGATGCGCTGGCCAGGAACGCCGCCAACGGTCGCAGGAAGATCGTGGTTTCCGGCCTCTGGACGGAAGTGTGCAACACGACCTTCGCGCTTTCGGCGCTGCATGATGTTGCCGATTACGAGATCTACATGGTGGCTGATGCCTCCGGCGGCACGTCGCTCGATGCCCATAAATACGCAATGGACCGCATGGTCCAGGCTGGTGTGATCCCGGTGACCTGGCAGCAGGTGCTTCTGGAATGGCAGCGTGACTGGGCCCGCAAGGAAACCTACGATGCGGTGACGTCGCTGGTGAAGGAACATTCCGGCGCTTACGGCATGGGCATCGATTATGCCGTCACCCACGTCCATGGCGGTGCAGAACGCGTCAAGCACGGCAAGCGCATCGGACCGAACCCCGCCAAGTAAGGCAGATCTGGAATTTTCGGCAGGGTGCGGTGAACCGCCCGCACCCTGCCAGCCGCATCGATCATTTCATAATCGGCAATTCAATCGAAATCAGTGTTGCAATTGTTGGTCGCGATGACGCGCGTTACCTTCCTTCCATCGAAACACGGACGCGGCCGGTAAGCAGCAATCGTCCAGGAGCAGACCATGACCGGATTTCCCCTCTTCAATCGCCGCAGCGCCCTGATCCTCGGCGGAACACTCGCGGCCGCCGCCGCATTTCCAACACGGCCGATCATGGCGGCAACGGCCACAGCAACCACCTCGAACATCAATTCCGCGAACGGAGACAAGACAATGAGCACGATCACCACCAAGGACGGCGTAGAGATTTTCTATAAGGACTGGGGTCCGAAGGATGCCCAACCGATCATGTTTCACCATGGCTGGCCGCTGTCTTCGGACGACTGGGACGCCCAGATGCTGTTCTTCCTGTCGAAGGGATACCGGGTTGTTGCCCATGACCGGCGTGGCCATGGCCGCTCTGCCCAGGTGGCGGACGGTCACGACATGGACCATTACGCTGCCGACGCCTTTGCTGTTGTCGAGGCGCTCGACCTGAAGAACGTCGTGCATATCGGTCATTCGACCGGTGGCGGTGAGGTTGCCCGTTATGTGGCCAAGCATGGCGAGCCTGCCGGTCGTGTTGCCAAGGCTATTCTGGTTTCGGCCGTTCCGCCGCTGATGCTGAAGACGCCAGAAAATCCAGAGGGTTTGCCGATCGAGGTGTTTGACGGGTTCCGCTCAGCCCTTGCCGCCAACCGGGCGCAGTTCTTCCGCGACGTTCCGGCCGGTCCTTTCTACGGCTTCAACCGTGATGGTGCGACGGTTCAGGAAGGGGTGATCCAGAACTGGTGGCGTCAGGGTATGATGGGTGGTGCCAAGGCGCATTACGATGGCATCAAGGCCTTCTCCGAGACCGACCAGACCGAAGACCTGAAGTCGATCGGCGTTGCGACCCTGGTGCTGCATGGTGAAGACGACCAGATCGTGCCGATCGTCGCTTCCGCCCACAAGGCGGTCAAGCTTCTGAAAAACGGTACTTTGAAGACCTATCCCGGCTTCTCGCACGGTATGCTCACCGTCAACGCAGACACGCTCAACGAGGATATCCTCGCTTTCATCAAAGCGTGATATGAGCCATGGCCGCAGCAGGAAACTGCTGCGGCCATTTTTGCAGACCGAGTTGAACAACAATCGAGACCATGATGCTTTTGACGCCCGAACTTGTTGCCCTGACCATGCGGGATGTCCGAGATGATGGTCCGGAACCCGGGTGGACACCGCTTTGCGAGGCGGAACTGGAGCAGCTTGTTGACCGGATTGAAAGCGAAGCTGGCACCGATCCCCTCCTGGTTTTTGCCTATGGTTCGCTGATCTGGAATCCCGAATTAGAACCGGTTGGCCGCCAGCGCGGAACGGCTTTCGGGTGGCACAGATCCTTTTCACTGAAGATTGAGCGGTGGCGGGCGACGAGCGATCAGCCGGGACTGATGATGGTGCTTGAGCGTGGCGGGCGGTGCGACGGGATTGTTTTTGAGCTCTCGCCTGAGCGCCGACGCCAGGATCTTCGCGGACTGGTAGCGCGCGAGATCAGGTATCGGGAGGTGATGGACATGATCCGCTGGCTTCCCGTGCGAACCGAAAAAGGCGTGCGCAAGGCCCTGACATTCTGGGCAAGCACAAAACGTCACGGGTTGACACAGCCCTTGCCGATCGAGGAAGCATCGTCGCTCATCGCAAAGGCTTGTGGCCAGGGTGGGTCGTGCGCCGAATATCTGCACAACACTGTCGTTGACCTTCAGGCCGAGGGGATTCGTGACCGCAATCTGTGGCGTTTGCAGGCGCTGGTGGCTCAAGACATTATCGCAGGTCGCGACGCCTAATCCGACCATCGCTAGGATGTGTCGCTCAATGCAGTTGGCGTGAGCGGCCGTAGCAATGGGCAATGTGAGAACTGAAAGCCAATCCGACATGCAAGAGGAGGCCGTATCTGGTGTTCTCCGGCATCTCGAAGAACGACATCATCGCCGCTCCGATATTGCTGATGATGCGGTCCTCTATGCCCCGACAGATGGTGAGGTCGTCGATGTGCGGTTCGCCAGCTTCCTCGCGAAGCTCTTTCAGATGCTGGCGGGGGATGTGGAAGGCGAGTGCCTCGAACTGCCCTTTGATTGAAATGGAGGCTCCATGCTCCAGGCTGATCAGGCAGATGGAGCCTTTCGGGTAGGTTCTGAGCGGTGTCGGAAGGCGGTTCGGCCAGAGATCGCGGTGCTCGACATCCGCCAGATAAAGCACCACAAGAAATGCGTCGTCTGCCGGTAGTACGACTGGATCACTCTCGACTTCGTAAAAACGGCAGAGATGGGTGATGGCCAGTTTGGTTTTCCCGAACGGCTGTGTCACCATCGACTGTGCGTTTGCGGCCCCAAAAGAGCCTGCAATTCTCTCGCCTGCGTCCAACATTGCACCTATAACGATTGTGCCGATCGTCCTCCCGATCTCTGCAACCATAGCGTCTGGAAATAATTTTAGAAATGTCCCTTGTCGCAATTTTCGATCATTTCCCTGGTCGACAAAACGCATGGCATTCGACAAGGATGCGGAGCCGGGCTACGGAATCGTAGTACAGGTACGGCAACATCTTTAAAGCAGACGAGAAGGTAGTCCTCTGTGAGCGATCGTTCCACAGGTATGTCACAGCCTCCTGCGAAACAGGCAGTTGATAGCTTCGGTTGTCCGTTCGACAAGCTTTACAAAAACCAGACTCTGAGCGGCGCGGATATCAGGTTTTTCCGGAAGGGAACGCGGGATGACCAGCTTGAGCAGGTCGCGACCGAACCGAGTGATCGTGGTTTTGCGATCGGTGTTTCGACGCTTGGCGGGCATACGCGGCGCATTTTTGGTGCGCAAAAGACGACAAGCCATATGTTCGTGGAAAACTCCATCTACATCCGCGATCTCTCTGATGCCTATAAGGCAGACCTCGGTGGACCGTTTGATTTCCTGCTGCTGGAGATCTCCCCGGCAGCGCTGACAAGGATTGCCGATGAAACGGAGCTTACCGGTATCTCGTCTTTGATGGGAGAGACAGCATCCAAGGATATCGTGCTTGCCAATCTGGTGCGTGCTCTGATCCCCGCCCTTGAAAAACCGGAGGAAACCAGCGCTCTGTTTGTCGATCAAATGGCAACAGCAATCGGTACATATCTGGTCCAGCGCTACGGCGGAAAAACAATCACGACCACCAACCGGTCCAGAAAGCTGTCGCGATCCCAAGAGCTGATGGCAAAGAACCTTCTGATCGATAATCTGGATGGGGAGATCGCGGTTCAGGATGTCGCACGGGCCTGCAATCTGTCTCGCGGTTATTTCATTCGCGCTTTTCGAGATACAACGGGAATGACCCCTTACCAATGGCTGATTCAGGAGAGGATCAGCAGGGCGCGCGAGCTACTGCAGAACCCGGAGGTTTCGCTTTCGGAGGTGGCGATTTCATGCGGGTTTGCCGATCAGAGCCACTTTACGCGTGTTTTCTCCAACGTTGTGGGGACATCGCCCGGGCATTGGCGACGCAACGTCTGACGACAGCCAAGGGCTTTTCGTCGCTGACATATTTGGGCTGTTGACGGGATCGTGACAGGTCTGGTCCCGAACCTATGTGACTAATCGTCAAAGCGGATGACTTCGAGACAAGACCCTCAACGGCATTTGAGCGATTGTTCGCGCCGTTGCACCGGCGCAGTGCGGCCCGCATATTGTTTCAATAATCGCAATTCATTCGCAATTATTATTGCAATTCTGTGCGGCGTTCGGTTGGGCTAGTTATTGCTCCAACAGAGGCGCGACGGACACACCGGACAACACCAGATGACACACCGGTCACGCCCAAGCGACGACGTTTCAACCCAGCCGCCTTTGGCCATCATTTTACGGAGAACCACCATGTCGAAGCTTGAAGTCCTGACCCCCGCCAACAGCCAGCTCATCTTCATCGACCAGCAGCCGCAGATGGCTTTCGGCGTCCAGTCGATCGACCGCCAGACGCTGAAGAACAACGTCGTCGGTCTCGCCAAGGCTGCCAAGATCTTCAACATCCCGACCACCATCACCACGGTCGAAACCGAAAGCTTCTCCGGCAACACCTTCCCGGAACTGCTGGCGGTGTTTCCGGAAAACGACATTCTCGAGCGCACCTCGATGAACTCCTGGGATGACCAGAATGTCCGTGATGCGCTGGCCAGGAACGCCGCCAACGGTCGCAAGAAGATCGTGGTTTCCGGCCTCTGGACGGAAGTGTGCAACACGACCTTCGCGCTTTCGGCGCTGCATGATGTTGCCGATTACGAGATCTACATGGTGGCTGATGCCTCCGGCGGCACGTCGCTCGATGCGCACAAATACGCAATGGACCGCATGGTCCAGGCTGGTGTGATCCCGGTCACCTGGCAGCAGGTGCTTCTGGAATGGCAGCGCGACTGGGCCCGCAAGGAAACCTACGATGCGGTCACGTCGCTGGTGAAGGAACATTCGGGCGCTTACGGCATGGGCATCGATTATGCCGTCACCCACGTCCATGGCGGTGCAGAACGCGTCAAGCACGGCAAGCGCATCGGACCAAACCCTGCCAAGTAATCCATTAGCAACACTGCTCCGGTTGGCAATGAACTCCCGGAGCAGTCGCCTCACGTCTCAAGGATCGCTATCATGAAAATCTACCTCATGTCTTTGGGTGCCGGCTTGCTGGTTGGCATCGTCTACAGTCTCCTCAACGTTCGTTCTCCCGCGCCACCGGTCATCGCTCTTGTCGGCCTTCTGGGAATTCTCGTTGGCGAACAGATTGTTCCTTTTGCCAAGACGCTCTGGAGCAAGGAGCCGGCGGCGATTTCCTGGATCAACCAGATCAAGCCGCACATGTTCGGTCACATGCCAAAAGGCGACACCGGCACAGACATTGCGACGGCTCGCCAGAACCAGACGAAATCTGATAGCTGAGTCTCCCGGGGGAGATTCGTTTGCCAGCGCGCGGTGGCAGGCAATTGCCACCGCGCAACACTCATCCATCTTGAAACAGAACCCTGGAGCCGACCCATGTTCGCCGACCTCGTTCTCCACCATGGTCTCTTCACCACGCTCGATCGTGCCAATCCGACCGCAAGCGCCGTTGCCATCAAGGACGGAAAATTCCTGGCAGTCGGCAGTGACGAAGACGTCATGTCGCACGCTGGACCAGACACCAAGATCGTCGATCTGAAAGGTAAGCGCGTTCTGCCCGGCCTTATCGACAACCACACGCACGTCGTTCGTGGCGGTTTGAACTTCAATATGGAGTTGCGTTGGGACGGCGTGCGTTCGCTGGCCGACGCGATGGACATGCTGAAGCGACAGGTGGCGATTACGCCCGCTCCGCAATGGGTCCGCGTTGTCGGCGGTTTCACCGAGCACCAGTTTGTGGAGAAGCGCTTGCCGACGATCGAGGAGATCAACGCGATTGCGCCTGATACACCCGTTTTCCTGCTGCATCTTTATGACCGCGCGTTGCTTAACGGTGCTGCTCTTCGCGCTGTCGGTTATACGCGGGACACACCAAACCCGCCGGGCGGCGAGATCACCCGAGATGCCAATGGTAACCCGACCGGCATGCTGCTTGCCAAGCCGAATGCGGGTATTCTCTATTCGACCTTGGCAAAGGGGCCAAAGCTGCCTTTCGAGTATCAGGTCAATTCGACACGCCATTTCATGCGTGAGTTGAACCGGCTCGGCGTAACCGGTGTGATCGACGCCGGCGGTGGCTTCCAGAATTATCCTGATGACTACGAAGTCATTCAGAAACTCTCCGATGAAAATCAGCTGACCGTTCGCCTGGCCTACAATCTCTTCACCCAGAAGCCGAAGCAGGAGAAAGAGGACTTTCTCAACTGGACTTCCTCGGTCAAATACAAGCAAGGCAACGACTATTTCCGTCACAACGGTGCTGGCGAGATGCTGGTCTTCTCCGCTGCTGACTTCGAGGATTTCCGCCAGCCACGCCCGGAGATGGGTCCGGAAATGGAAGGCGAGCTGGAAGAGGTTGTGCGCGTTCTCGCCGAAAATCGCTGGCCCTGGCGAATGCACGCCACCTATGACGAGACGATCTCGCGGTCGCTTGATGTCTTCGAGAAGGTCAACAGGGATATTCCGCTGGAAGGTCTCAACTGGTTCTTCGACCACGCGGAAACCATCTCCGAAAGATCGATTGACCGCATAGCCGCGCTTGGCGGCGGCATCGCCACCCAGCACCGCATGGCGTATCAGGGCGAATATTTCGTCGAGCGTTATGGTCATGGCGTGGCGGAAGCAACACCGCCGATCCGCCGCATGCTGGACAAGGGCGTCAATGTCTCGGCCGGTACGGATGCAACGCGTGTTGCCTCTTACAATCCGTGGGTCTCGCTGTTCTGGATGGTAACCGGCAAGACGGTCGGCGGAATGCAGCTTTATCCGCGTGCCAATTGCCTTGATCGCGAAACGGCACTGCGCATGTGGACCGAAAAGGTCACCTGGTTCTCGAATGAGGAAGGCAAGAAAGGCCGTATTGAAAAGGGCCAGTTCGCCGATCTCATCGTTCCTGACAAGGACTATTTTGCCTGCGCCGAGGATGAAATCTCTTTCCTCACTTCGGACCTTACGATGGTTGGCGGCAAGATCGTTTATGGTGCCGGCGACTTCAAGGCACTCGATGAGAATGATGTTCCCCCGGCGATGCCAGATTGGTCGCCTGTCCGCAAGTTCGGCGGTTACGCGGCCTGGGGCGAACCTGACGGTGCGGGCTCTCGCTCGCTGCGTCGTACTGCGATCACATCGTGCGGCTGCGCCAGCGATTGCGGTGTTCATGGGCATGATCACGCCGGTGCATGGACCTCGAAACTGCCGATCGCCGATCTGAAGGGCTTCTTCGGCGCGCTTGGTTGCTCCTGCTGGGCGGTCTGAGCCCTGTAGTGACTGGCTAACGGTTCAACGGGCATCGATTTCGTCGATGCCCGTTTATCGCATTCAGCGTTAGAGTGGCCCAAATTATCATTATTGCATAAATCGCAATTAAATAGAAAATATTGATGCAATTGTAGTTCGCAATGCATCAAGCCAATATCGCTCCATCAGATGAACACGCAAGCCGCTCGCAACGAACGGCAAAGATGCAGGAGCAGACAATGATCGATCCAACTCGAACAATTCGCCGGGGCGGGCTTTTAGCCAACGTCGTTGCGGCGCCCGTCACACGAACCGTTGCACTTCTTGCGCTTTGCGCCGCCTATATTCAGGGCCCTCTCACCAAGATCGCTGACTTTCCAGGCGCTATTGCCGAGATGAACCATTTCGGACTTCATCCAGCTCCCGTGTTCGCCGTTCTGGTCATTGGATTTGAGCTTGCCGCATCCGCCATGGTGGTCTCCGGTTTTCTACGTTGGCTCGGCGCTCTCGCTCTCTCCGGCTTTACGCTGCTTGCGACACTCATCGCGCTACGCTTCTGGGAGCTGCCATCTGGCATGGATCGCATGATGGCAACGAACGCATTCTTTGAACACCTCGGACTGGCCGGTGCTTTCGTCATCGTCGCAGCAATCGATCTCACAAAAGGAGCAGGCAAATGAGTGCCAACAAATCTTCGATGAGCAGTTTTGCTCCGCTCGCTCAACCCGTCTTCGCAGTCCTCTGGGCTGCCACGGTTCTCGGCAATACTGGCAGCTTCATGCGTGATGTGGCGAGTTCCTGGCTGATGACGGATCTGTCCGCGTCGCCTGCGGCCGTCGCCATGGTTCAGGCTGCAGGGACGTTGCCAATCTTCCTGCTCGCCATTCCGGCGGGTGTCCTGACTGACATCCTCGACCGGCGCAAGTTTCTGATTGCCGTGCAGTTGCTGCTGGCTTCGGTTAGCGTCAGCCTCATGGTGCTGGCTCATTCCGGCATGCTCTCCGTTAGCGCCCTGATCGGCCTGACCTTCCTGGGCGGCATCGGTGCCGCATTGATGGGGCCGACGTGGCAGGCGATTGTTCCTGAACTGGTCAAACGCGAAGACGTTAAAAGTGCGGTCGCGCTGAACTCACTGGGCATCAATATCGCCCGGTCGATCGGCCCTGCGGCTGGTGGTCTCCTGCTTGCTGCTTTTGGTGCTGCCTTCACCTATGGTGCTGACGTTGCCAGCTATATCGTCGTCATCGCGGCGCTGGTCTGGTGGCCGAGGGCAAAGAACGCCAACGATGCGTTGCAGGAAAACTTCTTCGGTGCTTTCCGCGCCGGCCTTCGTTACACCCGCGCCAGCAAGCCTCTGCATGTCGTTCTGTTGCGTGCAGCCATCTTCTTCGCCTTCGCCAGTGCCGTCTGGGCTCTGTTGCCTCTGGTCGCCCGTCAATTGTTGGGTGGAGACGCCAGCTTCTACGGTCTTCTTTTGGGTGCTGTCGGCGCCGGTGCTATCGGTGGCGCGCTGATCATGCCCAAACTGCGTGAACGTTTTGATGCCGATGGTTTGTTGCTAGGGGCGGCTGTCGTCACCGCTGTCGTCATGGGAACTTTGTCCATGGCGCCGCCAAAATGGGTTGCCATCATCGTATTGCTTCTGCTCGGCGCCGCCTGGATCACCGCATTGACCACCCTTAATGGAACGGCTCAGGCTGTCCTGCCAAACTGGGTCCGTGGTCGTGGTCTTGCCGTTTACCTGACTGTTTTCAATGGCGCGATGACCGCAGGCAGCCTTGGTTGGGGTGCGGTTGGTGAAGCAGTTGGAGTACCGGGTGCCCTTCTTATCGGCGCTGCAGGTTTGCTGGTTGCTGGTGTCATCATGCACCGCCTGAAACTGCCGGCTGGCGATGCCGACATGGTGCCGTCCAACCATTGGCCTGAACCTCTCGTTGCCGAACCGGTTGCTCATGATCGCGGCCCTGTCCTGATCCTGATCGAATACAACGTCGAAAAGCATCACCGTACAGCCTTCCTGCATGCACTTGACGTCCTGTCGCAGGAACGTCGCCGGGATGGAGCCTATGGCTGGGGCGTTACAGAGGACTCCGCCGATCCGCAGAAGATCGTGGAATGGTTCATGGTGGAATCCTGGGCTGAACATCTGAGACAACACAAGCGTGTCTCAAATGCCGACGCCGACCTGCAAGGCAAGGTTCTTGCCTATCACACAGGCCCGGATAAGCCCGTCGTCCGGCATTTTCTGACAATCAATCGGCCCGGCAAGGCCTGAGAAACGAGGGAGCGGTCAAAAGCCGCTCCTTCTTTTATTGTTTCATAAATCGCAACTCATTCGAAAATATTGTTGCAATTGTTGGATCCGCAGTTTCTGGCCAAAATCTCTCCATCGAACCGAACGAGCCGACGCTTAACGCGGCAGACGTTCTTCCACTAGAAACAGCGATCGAGATCAATGCCATGAAGTTTCCCTCTCTCCCCATGCTCCTGAGTTTCAACGGAGGTTACGTCGATACGCTTGGCTTCCTGGCGCTGTCGGGGCTGTTCACCGCCCATGTCACAGGGAATTTCGTCACATTGGGTGCGACCGCAGCCCTTGGCCTCGGCGGAGCGTTGTCCAAGCTTCTGGCGCTTCCTATGTTCTGCATCGTAGTCTTTGCATCCCGTCTCGTTTGCCTGAAGCTTCAGAACGCGGGCCGCTCGCCTATCAGGCCGATGTTGCTGGTGAAGCTGGCGCTGCTGGCTGCGGTGGCACTTTATGCTCTCTATCATGGGCCGTTCAATGCAAGCGAAACCGTCGCAACTTTCGTGGTCGCGATGCTGCTGGTGTCTGCCATGGCTATTCAGAACGGGCTCCATCGGGCTCATCTTGCAAAAGCACCGCCATCGACTTTGATGACCGGAACGACAACCCAGATCATGCTCGACCTCGCGGATCTTCTGGCTGATCCGAAAGCCGACGAAGTGGCTGCCGCCAAAGCGCGGATCAAGAAGATGAGCGCCGCAGTGTTTACCTTCGCGCTTGGATGTGGCTTTGGCGCTGCCGGTTACATCTATGCCCCCGCAGCAGCCTTCAGCCTGCCCGCCATTCTTGCACTGGTGGCTCTGTTTGCCAGCACGGCTGGCGCCGACGCCAACTAAGCCACTGCTTCTGCGGCCACGAGGCCGAAATCGTTTCTCTTCAACTAGAAGGACTATCGCAATGGATATTGGGAGTGAAGCTGGCGGTCTGGCAAGTCTGATCGCACCGATCCTGAGGCCACTCGCATCAGGCCTCGAATTCTTCGGCGTCGGCGTGATCCTCGCCGGTGTCGGTATCGCAACGATCGTTTATGTGCGGGACCTGCTATCCGCCTCTGGACATGACGCTTACGACCGGTATCGCGCAAACCTCGGGCGCGGCATCCTGCTCGGACTGGAAATTCTGATTGGTGCCGACATCATTGCCACGATCATCTCGCCACTGACCTGGGAAAGCGTTGGCCTGCTGGGATTGATTGTCCTCATCAGAACATTTCTGAGTTTTTCCCTCGAAGCCGAGATCGAAGGCCAATGGCCGTGGTCGCGAAATACGCGTCCCGCGCTCTGAGAACCGATGAAAGCTGGTCCCACGCTCAGCTCCACATAGATAACGCATGAACTGGAAATCCCATGACCCAATCACTTGAATTCGGCCTCGACACCTTTGGGGATGTCACGACCGCTTTAGACGGACAGCTTCTCGCCCAACCGCAGGTCATCCGCAATGTCGTCGAAGAGGCGGTTTTGGCCGATCGCAACGGCATCGACTTTTTCGGTATCGGTGAACACCATCGACAGGACTTTGCTGTCTCTGCGCCAGAGGTGGTACTCGCCGCCATTGCCTCTCGTACCGAACGCATCCGTTTGGGATCGGCCGTGACAGTGCTCAGTTCCGACGACCCCATCAGGGTATTTCAAAGGTTTTCGACGCTTGATGCTCTCTCGAATGGCCGAGCCGAAGTTATTCTCGGTCGCGGCTCGTTCATCGAATCCTTTCCTCTCTTCGGTTATGACCTCTCACAATATGAGGCGCTGTTTGAAGAAAAGCTCGACCTCTTTTCCCAACTCGCCACTAAAGATCTGATTAATTACCAGGGGGATTGGAGACCGCCCCTGGTCGATCAGCACATCTATCCGCCCATGGCAGAGGGGCATCTGAAAACATGGATCGGTGTTGGCGGTAGCCCGGAATCCGTGTTGCGGGCCGTGCGGTACGATATGCGGCTCATGCTCGCCATCATCGGCGGTGATCCCGGCCGGTTTGCACCGTATGTGGAGTTATACCGCAAGGCGTCTGAACAAGCGGGTCGCCCGGCGGGTGAAATCGGCGTGCATTCGCCGGGCTATGTTGCCGAAAGCGATGAGCAGGCGCGCCGTGATCTCTTCCCGCATTTCAAGAAGATCCGCGACCGTCTCGGACGGGAGCGCGGCTGGCCTCCTGTTACACAACGGGATTTTGAAAACGAGATCGAGCACGGCTCGCTTTACGCGGGCTCTCCCGAAACAGTCGCAAAGAAGATTGTAAAGCTTGTCCGCACGCTCGGTGTTTCGCGCTTCCAGATGAAATACTCGGCTGGTCCCATGGAGCACGAAAAGCTCATGAGCAGCATTGAACTTTACGGCACGAAGGTGATCCCGCTGGTGCGAACATTGCTGGCTGAGCCTCAAACGTGAGTTCAGAAAGCTGTTTCGGCGAGACGTCGCCCATAGGCGGCGATGGCCCTGCCGACTGGCAGACGGATGCGCTGGTATTGTGAAAGAGCCTCAGGCAGATCATCCGACTGGCGCAGGGCCTCTTGCAGTGCCATCGCATCACCGGCAGCTTTGGAAACACCCATTGCCGTGTGGGGGCGAACGACGAAACCGGCATCTCCCATCAACGCGATGCGGTGCGAGACAATATGTTCTGCCTCGTAGTCGAAAATGCCCTGGATTGAGGGGCTTTCCTCTACCTGCACCGCGAGCGCCAGTTGTGGCGGTAACCGCGAGAAAGCGTCTTTGCGTAATTGCTCCCGGCGGATATTTGACAGCTCGCCACGCGGCAGCGAATATTCGAATTGCCGACCGTCCTGGCCCGTGAAGGTTCGGGCCAATTCTTCCGTCGATGTCTGGCGATACCAGACCCAGTTGTAACGTCGCTGGCCTTTGTCCGTTTCGCCCTTTGATCCCGGCACGAGGTAACCGAGAACGTGGATGCCAGGGGCGATGGAGAACGTGAAGCGATCCAGCAGCAAGGCCGCATCATCTGGCAAATGTGTTTCGGGGATCAGTCCGCGCCACGCAACGTAACCGGCAAAGGAATTTGTCGCATTGCGGTTAAGGGCTCGTCGAACTGTTGAACCGAGGCCGTCAGCCCCGATCAGCAGATCGGCGCGCTCCTGCGTGCCGTCGGCAAAGGTAAGGGTAACACCGTCATCGTTTTCCTTAACACTATCGACATGGTGGCCAAGACGATACGTATTCGGGGCAAGGCGAGATGATACGCGTTCGAACAGGTAATCCCAGGAGATCTGCATCTGTGGCATGTCGAGCCGTTGCGCGACACGCCCTGTTGCGTTGAGATAGATTCTCTCTTTCGCGATCACGCCAACGTGGGCAACATCTTCGCAGCCAATCCGGCCGAGAATGTCGAACAGATCCTGCTGCGGGACCAGGCCCGCACCTCGGCCTCCAAGCCCGGACGACGAGCGCTCGTAAAGTTTGACGTCATGTCCATCCTGTTGCAGCAGGATCGCGGCGAAGAGACCTGCAAGTGAACCGCCTGCAATGCGAATTGTCTGAGGTTTCATGGCGCGCCCCTATTCCTTGATGGTGGAACGGCGCGGGGCGCGGTGGTCAAGAAGCCGGATAGCCAATGCAACGAGCGCGAGCAGGGCACCCAACACGCTGACACCACTCCAGCCCGCCTGTTCCCACGCGAAAGTGGCAAGTGCCGCGCCTGCTGCGCCACCAAGGAACATGGAGGTCATGAAGATCGTGTTCAACCGGCTACGGGCCTCAGGTTCCAGTGCATAAACGATGTGCTGGTTCGAAACGAGCGTGCTCTGCACACCGAAGTCGAGAACGATCACGCCGATTATCAGTGCGGCAAGGGAGCCCCAGAGACCGAAGATGGCCCAGGACAGAAGGGTCAGCAGCACACCGATCCAGACCACGAAATGTGGACCGCGCCGGTCTGCGATGCGTCCTGCCAGGGGGGCGGCAAAAATACCGACAGCGCCGATGATGCCGAAGAGACCGGCGACATCTGCGCCCAGATTGAAGCGCGGCGTCTGGAGATAAAATGCAAGGATTGTCCAGAAGGCCGTGAACGAGCCGAAAAGCGCTGCCTGCATCAGTGCGGCGGTGCGCAATTGCCTGTGCCTGCTCCACAGATGCGCCAGCGAAGCGATGGCGCGGTGGTAATGCATTCTGGAGGTCGGCCGGTGTTCGGGCAGGGTAAAGAACATCAGAACGGCAGCGGCCAGCGAAAGCGGGACACTGATCCAGAACATTTCCCGCCATCCGGCATGCTGACCAACGAAACCGGAAAGAGTTCGGCTGAAAAGGATGCCGCTCAGCACACCGGCCATAACGGTGCCGATCGTGGAGCCGCGCTTTTCCGGCCTCGCCAGGCTCGCTGCAAAGGGTACGATCTGCTGAGCCACGGTTGCGCTTGCACCAACCAGCAGCGAAGCGCCGACGAGGAACCATGCCGAGGGCGCGATTGCTGCGACAGCAAGCGCAGCGCCCAGGACGATGAATTGGCCAATGATGAGCTTTCGCCGGTGAACGATATCGCCGAACGGCAAAAGGAAAAACAGGCCGAGGGCGTAACCGAGCTGTGTCGCGGTCGGAACCAACCCCGTCACGGAAGTTCGACCGAGATCGGTCTCGATGATGCCAAGCATGGGTTGATTGTAATAGATATTCGCAACGGCGACGCCGCTGGCGACCGCCATGGCGTAGAGGGCGCCCCGACCGAGACCGTCAGCGACATGTTGGTGATGGGACGAGGTGCTTATGTCCATGGTGTCTTACCTTCGCTCAGTTGCAAGCGTGTCTTGAATGGAAAACCGGCGGATCGGCCATGCAGAAACGCCGGTGGGAATATCGAGGACCATTCAACCTGGCATGATCGCAGGCTGGTTCGCCGGGAACTTCGCCAGATCGTCGAGGCTGATGTTCAGGTGTTGGGCTACCAGTGCCGGCGGGGTATGGGTCAACCACGAGGAGAGGCTGACCTCCTGATATTCAGCGGTCTTGAAGACTGCGACGAACTGGAGATCGGTCTTTCCGGTGTTTTCGATGATGTGGCCCTGGCTTCGCTTGACGTATCCAATGTCGCCGGCGCGAAAGTCGGCAGTCTGGCTGCGCGGACCTGCGTCGAATACCGTCATCCGTCCCTCACCCTTGATCCAGTATTGCCACTCATCCGCGTTCGGATGCCAATGCATTTCCCTGACAGCGCCAGGTTTGATGGTCTCGATGGCAGCGGCAATCGTCTTGGAAACTGTAAAGACGCTGCTGTCGGCCAGTTGAATGACGCCGGCTGCATTTTCCTTGAGAGGTTTGGATGCCGCCAGCTTGTAGGTGAAAGGAAAAGGCGGCAGGCCGGCGCCGGCAACGGCTTCCTGATCTACCGATAGAGGACCGGGCTCCTTACCCTGAAAAATCCAGAGATCCTGAAGTGGAATATTGCGAAAGGCATCCTGCGGAACACCGAAGTTCTTGGCCAGCAGGTCGGGAGCGGTATGGGCGAGCCAGTCGGTCAGCAGCAAAGTGCCGTATTCGGATTGGTCGCCTTCATCGAAGACGATAACGAATTCGCACCCGTCGGGCCCAATACCCTGCAGCGAATGCGGGAAGCCGGCCGGAAAATACCAGAGGTCACCGGCCTCGACATCCTGCACATAGGCGCGACCCTGCGTATCGAGCACAGTGATGCGGCACTGCCCGTTGGTCATGATCGCCCATTCGGCAGCACGATGCCAATGCATCTCCCTGATCCCACCTGGTCCCAGACGCATGTTGACGCCGGAAACCGCGTCGGAAATCGCAAAATCCGATTTCGTCACCTGACGTGCCCAGCCGCCATTCTGAATGCGTTTTGCTGCGTTGTTGAATGATCCCCAGAAGAGCTGCATATCGCCGACATCGGTCGCGGGTGGATCCTGGAACGACGGAAATTCGCTGTTGATAGCAGGGTTCTTCGGTCCCGGATCGGTCAGGCTTGCGGCATTGGCGTTGATGGCACCTTCGGCCGGTTGGTCCGGATTGCCAAACGATGCTGCCTTTGCGGTGCTGGCGGCAAGCGCGGTGCTGCCGATGGCGCCGATGGCAAGAACTGCGCGTCTTGATAATGTTTCCATCTTAGAAATCCTTGTTCATGGCGATTTGGGACGAGGCTTCGATAAGGCGTGGCTGCGAAGCCAACTGCAGTGTGGCGATCCGGTCGATCAGTTCCGCATTGAAAAGCCGGTGTTGAAGTTGGCAGAAGGTTTTGGGGTCGAGCGTTTCATGGCGATCGGTTTTTTGAGCAGCGCGCGTCGCGATGCAGGACGTTTTGTCCAGGGTCGGAACAGGCTGCGCCTCTGCGGTCGTATCACCGTCTCCCGTCGTGGAGACGGACAGGCCAGCCAACCGGTCGATTGTCTGTGGTGCGACAATGTGGAATGCGCTGGCTGATGCGACGTCTTCCGAAGCAGCAAGAGCCGGTTCGGTGTTCCTGATCAGGAAAGCATTGCCCGCGAGCACTGCTACCGCGCCCAATGTCAAAACTGCCGCGACTTTGAGGGGACGAGGCTTACGCTCGTCCGCATTCTTGCTGATGGAGGTCATGCCGTGCTCCACAAAAAGGGTGATGGTGTCATGAGGACCAGCCCTTGGGGGCGCCGCTTGACTGGAGCAAAGGCTACGGTGCGGCGGAGGCGTCGGCATCTATACAGAGGTCTAGTTTGTATGTGCTGAAGTGTTAGGGATCGATCCGATCAATGGAATGCCGCAGCCTCAACGGCAATGCGTGCCCAGACGGTAAGGCCTGAGCATGAGAGAGCGATTGTGTGTTGGGGATCAGGATACGGTCAGGGCGAGGGGAGGGCTGCCTGTACCGTCTTGGAAGGTCGATCCAGATGTTCAGCCGTCAGGTGGTCCAGCATTGGCATCGATCCGTTCCTCTCGACTTCGCAGCGAAGCGTATAGGACTGGTTCGACTGGCTGCTGAAAAGATTGGCGGATAGAGAAAGAACGCCGTTCTTTTCGGAGATCTGCAGATTTGACAAGGACAGCAAAGACTCTACTCCTCTTCCATGAACAAACGTCGGTTGGCCATTGGCGTGGTGGTGTGGATCAGGACTGCTGGCCGAGGGCGGATTCCAGGCAGCCGATCAAGTTGCCGATATTGACGGGCTTGCGAAGAAAGGCAAAGGCGCCACCGCTCAAGGCGGCATTGCGTGTCCGGTCATCCTCATAGGATGTCACGAAGATCATCGGTGGATGATTGCCACGCCGGTTCAGTTCGCTCTGCAGTTCGATGCCAGAGAGACCTGGCATTTTCACATCCACGACAATGCAGTCGATTGCCGCGTGCTGCTCGAATTTCAGGAACTCCTCTGCAGAGGAAAACAGGCGGCATTCGTAACCGAAGGACATGATGAGGTCATCCATGGCTTCACGGATAGCCTGGTCGTCGTCAACGACGGCGATGATGGGTACGGGGGGCAATGAGGCGACCTTTTCTGTTTTTCTTTATATCTTCTATGCGCCCGCGCCGGTTTAAATGATACCATACTAAGATACAGGTGGTTTGTGCTTCTAACCAAGCAACTCCGCTTTTCTGACAAGATCAGCAACGGATCTCGCCTCCATTTTGCGCATGACGTTGCCTCTGTGCAATTTCACGGTCACTTCGCTGATTCCAAGCTCGTAAGCGATCTGCTTGTTCATCAGGCCGCGAACGACGGCGCCCATGACCTCGCGTTCTCGTGGTGTCAGTTGCTCGGCAAGAGACGCGACAGCCTCGTTCTGGGCGTTCTCCAGCCGTCGCGAGGCATCGCGTTCCATGGCGGTCGCGACAGCATCGAGAATGTCCTGCTCCTTGAACGGTTTTGTCAGGAAGTCCACGGCGCCAGCCTTCATTGCCCTCACACTCATCGGAATGTCGCCGAAGCCAGTCATGAAAATGATCGGCATCCTGTTGCCGATGCGATCCATCTGCATCTGGAAATCAAGGCCGCTGATCCCGGGAAGGCGCACGTCCAGCAGCAGACAACCATGCCGGTCGAGATTGGCTTTCTCAAGAAAAGCCGCCGTGCTTTCGAAGGCTTCGGCGTCGAATTTCATGGACCTGAAAAGATCAGTGAGAGCCTCTCGCATGGATATGTCGTCATCGACGATGAACACGACCGGCGAAGGCGGTTCCTTGGATATCTTGCGTGCTTCAGGCATGCTCAACCTCCGGGCTGATTGGCATGGAAATGGCAAAAACCGCGCCACCGAGAGGGTGGTTGTCGCCATCAAGCCGCCCACCGCGTGCTTCCAATGTCGTGCGGCAGATGGAAAGCCCCATTCCCATACCTGTCGCCTTCGTCGTGAAGAACGGCGAAAACAGCTTTTCCTTTATTTCTGCGGCAATGCCAGGCCCGTTGTCGCGAACAATGACGCGAATGGTATCGGCGTCCTGACTTTCCTTTCGAACGGTTATTGTGCGATTGCCAATGCCCGCTTCGTCCATGGCCTGAATGGCGTTGGTGAGCAGATTGATGAGAACCTGCTGCAGTTCAATCCTGACGGCCTTGACCGGCGGCGTGGTTTCCTTTTCGACATTGACGGTCGTACCGCTGCGTTCCAGATCGTGCTCGAGGAGACCGAGCGTCTCGTCAATGAATTCGTCCAACTCAAAGGTTTCGAGCTTGCCACCAGTATGAGCCAGCATGCTTCTGGTGTTCTCAATGATCTCGCTGGCGCGCTGGCTGTCGCGGATCATGCGTTCGGCCGAACGGCGTGCCGCAGCAAGATCGGGTGGATCGCGATCCAGCCAACGCAGCAATGTCTGCGCATTGACGATGATGGCGCCGAGTGGCTGGTTCAGTTCGTGAGAGAGTGAGGCGGACATGGCCCCGACGGTCGCGGCTTTTGAGGCTTTCGTCAGTTCGGCCTGTGCCTCGGCGAGAGCCTTGAGCGCCATTTCGCGCTGGGTGATGTCGACCATGCTCACCACCACCCGATTGAAGGAGGAGGATTCCGCCGGAAAACTGATTGAAAGAAGCACCAGCCTGTCTTCGCCGCCAACAGTGCGGACGACCACCTTGTCTTCGAAAACCCGCCTGTTATCGACAATGGCTTGCAGCACATCCAGAAACTTGTCGGGTGCGGAGACAACCGACTGCTTTAAGGTGCCGCTGACGGAGGAATCGTAACCGAGCATCTCCTTGCCGGCTTCGTTCGAGGCAACGACGGTGATAAGATCGATGCACTTCTGGGTAAATCCCGGATTGGCGCGGGCATGAGCGCGCATATCGACAATACCCTGCTGTTTGAGATCCACGAGCAAAGTATGAAGCCTGGAGTAGTCGCGTTCCCACAGCGCCACGCGCGTGCGGTCGAAAATCGAGCGGTATCGTTCTTCGCTTTCCTTCAGTTCGGCGTTGATCGACAGCAATGCCAGACGGGCGGTTTCCGTCTTCAGCAGCAACATTGTCGTGACTGCCAGAGCCGATAAGGCGACGAGAAGGCGCAGTGCGGATTGCAGGTCTGCATCCTGTGCGTGCGTCATGGCGTATGACAATAACGACAGGATGGCGCAGGCGAAGGAGATTGTGATCAGTGCAGATCGCGTGATTGCCTGAGCGGCCAAAAGCATCGTGATCACGTAGAGCACGGCGATTGCGCCTTCGATGTCGGTATAGGTATCGACATAAAAGACGGCAGCAGCCAATGCCAGGGCTCCCAGACCGAAGGCGAGATGATGGGCTCCGCCTTCCGGTTCGCGAGAGCGAAATATCGTTGACGCAATCGACATTGTTCCCCCGATGCGATTTTTCACGACAATACGTTTTTTCGAGCACAACCTAACCTATACATTGGTCTGGGTCGGACGCGTTCCTGCACGCAAGGATATCGGGAATATTGCGCCGCGGTATTGAAAAATACACTCCATTTTTGGATGAAAGCGTTCCGGGTGAAGAGAGCAGATGCCGACTTTTCGGTCTGTACCTCAGGTTTTCGGGCGTTGCTGGTGCTCATAGTCGGGATGAAGGGGGCCAAACGGCATTTTTCCCATGAATGCCACCAGTGCAAGACCTGCCACAGCGGCAACGAAAGACAGCATGAACATGTCGGAATAGGCCAGAACATAAGCCTGAGTCCGGATTTGCGATGCGGTGAGAAGCAAGGCGTCAAATGTGCCGTGACTGGACTTGCCGAAAACCGTCTGGAGCCGCTCCATCCACATATGCAGTTCAGGCGAACCAGCGCTCACCTTCTGGCTCAGAATGGCGGAATGGAATTGTTCGCGTTGCCGCAGCCATGTTGTCATCAGGCTTGTTGCCAGCTCGACGCTGCCCAGTCTGATGACCTGAATATAGGCGGAAACCGCTGTCGCACGTTTTGGGTCGGAGTTGGCGATCAGATAAACGACGGTCGAGAAAAATGCGAAAGCCTGGCCAGCGGTATAAAGAAGAACCGTTGGCTGAAAATTGTCCGGTGACCAGTCGGCTGTCACGCGAACGCCGAAGAGCGTCCCGGCCGCCATGAGAAGAAGCCCGATGATGATGCCAATGCGGGAATCGAAACGGCGTTGAAGAATGATGGCCGCTACCGTGAAGAGCAGCACCGGTATGACGGCGCTTGTAAAATAGAGGCTGGAGATGGCGATGGGCCGTAATCCGCCGACCGTTTGCAAAAAGCCGGGAACCGCGATCGCGCCACCGGCACTGCACAGACTGAAGCAGATGATGACTGCATAACCCAGGCCGATGTTGCGTGACAGAATGACACTGGCATGTGCCCAAGGGTGTCTGACCAGGCTTTCATTGAGGAAAAAACCGACAGCCAACACACATCCACCCGCGATCAGTGCGCTGATCGTTCCAGATTGGAACCAGTCCAGCCGGTTGCCTTGGTCCAGGCCGATATAGATCAACATCATCGCCGTTCCGAGCAGCATCATGCCACCCCAGTCGGCGTGTTCCAGCAGACCGATATCGATCTTTTCTTTCGGGGCCGCGACGATCAAAAGTAGCGCGATGAGCGGTGCAAGGATCACATCCTGCCAATATAACCATTGCCAGCCAAGGTAGTCGCCATAGATGCCGACGAGCACGAAACCGAGGCTTTGCGACAGGGGAACACGCAGCGCATAAAGCGCAATGCCGATCAGCCAGTATCTTGTCGCAAGATTGCGGAAGACCACCATCAGCGTTGCGGGGATGAAAACCCCGAGCAGCAGTCCTCTGACGGCATGCAAAACGAGCAGAGCTGTTCCTCCCGGCACCTGAGGAATTGCCCAGGACACCACGGCATAGGCCAGTGCGGAGGGGATCATGATACGGCGTATGCCGAACACCGTGACGAGCCAGGCAATTGCCGACGAAACGAGGATTTGGGGTGAATTGGCGATGGTGTTCAGCCAGGAGGCTTCGTCGGCACTAAGCGAATACGCACCGCGCAAATCCGGGAGCCCGACGGCGAAGACACGGGTGTCGAAGCCGACGACAAAAGACGCCAGCAGAAGCGCTGCAACGATGAGCACAGGGCGACTGGCGTTGATGCCGCTCGTGACAGGTCCGAAGATGCGCGTTGTCATCGCCGAGATATGTCTTGATGAGAGGTATCGACCGTGACGATGGCCGACATTCCCGGTTTCAGCAGGTCGATCTCAGGTTGGCCCGGTTCAAGTTCGATGCGGAGTGGAATGCGTTGGACAACCTTTGTGTAGTTTCCGGTGGCATTGTCGGCTGGCAGTAGTGCGAAAATTGCTCCACTGGCGGGTGACAGCGCGGCGATCCTTCCGTGGAGTGTCTTTCCGGGAAATGTATCGATGGTCACGTCTGCACGGTTGCCCGGCGCCATATGGGCAAGTTGGGTTTCTTTGAAATTCGCCGTAACATAGACATGCGGCAGGGGAACTTCAGAGACGATCCCGGAACCTGCATTGACGACATCGCCCTCGTGAACGAGTTTGCGGCTCAGCACTCCGTCAAAAGGGGCTGTTATGCGTGTGTAGCTTCGATGGATCAAAGCCGTCTGCAGGTTGGCGCGAGCGCCGTCCGCCTGAGCCTCAAGAAGCGGCAGTTCCCCTTGAAGAACCTTTAGTTGTGCCTGCTGTTGATCAATGGCAGCCGAGCTCGATTTCACCGCGGCTTCCGCCTGCAGGAACGCCGATTGAGACTGTTGACGCTGGTGCTCGGACGTCGCGACACCGAGATCATTCTGTCGCTGCAGTTCTGCGCGTGTCTGGGTCTGTTGCGCCAGTGCCGAGGCATTCTGCGCTTCAGCGACCCGGATGACCGCCTTCTGCAATTCAACCTGATTGGAAAGGTTAGCCACCGAGGCGTTCGCCGCGTCGAGGGTTGCCTCGGCAGCGCTCACCGCCGCATCATATTCGCTGGGGTCTATTTCAGCCAGAACCTGCCCTTTGGCAACCTTCTGGTAGTCCGCGACAGGAAGGCTTTTGAGAACGCCGCTGATCTGCGCGCTGAGCGTTGAAACATCGGCGCCGACAACGGCATCGTCGGTTGTCTGGCTGGCGGCATCCGCAACCCATTTGCCCCAGTCACTGATTGACCATGAGACGCAGGCCATGACGGCTGCGATGGCAAACAGCGGGATTGTCAGCCGCCTGATGCCGGCTCGCGTCATGGTGGGTGTCGGGGGAGGAGAAGGATCGTTCCGGTCATTCATCGACGTTACGCCTTGTTGCGGCCCGCGCGGGCTTTATCGCCAAGTGCTGCGGGCACAGGAACAAAGGACACGTGACCACTGCTGCGGAACTGCACCCAGTAACCGAGCGCCATGAAGACGGAGCCACCGACGAGGTTGCCGAGCGTGACCCAGACAAGGTTATGTACTGCACCGGAAATCGTGACATTGGCGGGATGTTCGCCCAACAATGCCATCGAGAATGTGAACATGTTGGCCACGGAGTGTTCGTAGCCGGCGGCCACAAATATGGTAATCGGCCAGAAGATCAGCATGATCTTTGCTGCTGCATTTTCGGTGCGTCCTGCCATCCAGATTGCCAGACAGACCAGCCAGTTGCAGAGGATGCCACGGGCGAAAAGCTCGGTCGATCCGGCAGACATCTTGGCGGAAACGGCTGCGAAAAACGCCGCACTGCCATCGCCGAGCAACACGCCGCCACCTGCCATGTGGAACAGGGCGGCAAGAAGAACCGCGCCGACGAGATTGCCGAGCCATGCGCTGCACCAGACGAGGAACACGTCTGCAATGCCCGATCGCCCCATCAGGAACGCGAGAGGCATATACATTGCCGTTCCCGTGAACAGTTCCGAACCGGCAAAGACCACGATTGTCAGCGCGGAGGAAAAGACCGCTCCCATCACCAGATGGCTCCAGGCGGGATCGACGTGAGCACTGACGGTGAACATCAGGATATCGCCGAAACCGATATAGGCACCGGCCATGGCCGCGCCCGTAAGAAAGGCGAAAAGCTGTTTTCTTACCACTTGCGCCTTATGGGCACCCGACTCGGCGAAACCTGTTATGGAATCCTCGTACATGACAAAACCTCGCATCTGACCGCCTGAAGATCGGCCACGTTTTTGATGCGATCAGGCTAGTCTCTCGATTTCACGGGCTGAATCATACCAAGGTGTAGTTGGGCCATCGGAATGGACAGGTTTGCGGGAGATGGCGAGACACCAACGAATGAAACCCCGTCACCATCGCGACAGGGTTTCGAGTTGAAACGGGGGCCGGTGAACAATCCGATATGTCAATCGCTTGCCGCAGTCACGGTGACCGGGACACCCTTGTAGGAAGGTGTGCCGGACAGCCGGTCGTAATGGCTGAGCGCGACGACGGCGTTCATCTCGGGATAATACCCAGCAGCCGACCCCCTGGGGATGTCGTAGGCAATAGCGGTAAAGCCCTGTACGAGATGTTTTCCGGTGTCATCTGCGACGAGGCCATGAATATCGATCCTGTCTCCGTCCTTCAGGCCGCGCGTTGCAAGGTCGTCCTTGTTCATGAAGATAACATCGCGGCGACCGAACACGCCGCGATAGCGATCGTCCATGCCATAGATCGTCGTGTTGTATTGGTCATGGCTGCGGATTGTCGTCAGCACAAGCGCATCGGGATTGCCGATCCTTGGATCTTCGTCGAGCCCGGCTGAGATCAGAAAGTTCGCCTTGCCGCTTTGCGTGTTCCAGCGACGAAAGGAAGCGGCGACATCAAGGCGGAAGCCTCCCCGCACCCGCACCCTCCTGTTGAAATCACGGAAGTCGGGGAACACCTCTTCGATCTTGTCACGAATGCGATCGTAGTCTGCGATCAGCCAATCCCAGTCGATGCCGTGGCGGTTGCCAAGCGTTGCCCTGGCAATGCCGGCAATGATGGCCGGTTCGGACTTCAGCAGTTCCCCTGGCGGGTTGAGAAAACCGCGCGACGCATGAACCATTGACATGGAATCTTCGACGGTGACGGCCTGTGGTCCCGAAGCCTGCGTGTCGAGGTCTGTGCGTCCGAGGCATGGCAGGATGATGGAGGTTCTGGCGGTCAGCAGATGTGAGCGATTGAGTTTTGTTGCGATATGGACAGCAAGATCAAGCCTGCGCATGCCCGCAAATGTCACACCCGGGTCGGACATGGCAACGGCGAGGTTTCCGCCAAGGCAGATCAGCGCTTTCGATTTTCCAGCCGCGATCGCTTCGATGGATTCAATGGCGTTATGGCCTTTTTCCCCGGAGGGTCTGAAGCCGAAAGCGCGCTCCATTCCATCGAGCAGCGCCTTGTTGGGAATTTCGGTAATGCCGACGGTTCGGTCTCCCTGCACGTTGGAGTGGCCACGGATCGGAGCTATTCCGGCACCCTCGCGGCCCACATTGCCACGAAGCATGAGGAGATTGGCAATCTGCTGCACGTTGCCTGTGCCCTTGGCGTGCTGGGTGATGCCCATGCCGTAACAGATGATGACATTGGAGGCATTTGCGTAAATCCGGGCAACGCTTTCGAGCGCCTCTTTCGTCAACCCGCTGACGGAGCAGATCGTTTCCCAGGACGTGTTGTCGATATCGGTGTGAAGCGCTTCGAAGCCTGCTGTGTGTTCTGCAATGAAGGCACGGTCGAGGACACCCTCGCCACCTGCTGCCAGGCTTTCGGCATCCATGTCGAACACCGCTTTCATAATGCCTTTGAGGGCGGCCAGATCGCCGCCGGTGCGAACCTGATGGTAGGCGGAGGCGATTTGCGTGGAAGACAGTGTGGCCATCTCTACCGGGTCCTGCGGGGCGGCAAACCGTTCCAGCGCCCTTTCCTTCAGCGGGTTGAAGACGACGATCGGCACGCCCCGCCGGGCAGCATTGTGCAACGTCGTCATCATGCGCGGATGATTGGTGCCAGGGTTGTGACCGAAGCTGAAGATGGCATCGGCGTGGTCAAAATCCTCCAGCGTGACGGTGCCCTTGCCGACGCCAATCGATTTTGGCAGGCCGACACTGGTCGCTTCATGGCACATGTTGGAACAGTCCGGAAAATTGTTCGTGCCATAAGCGCGGACAAAAAGCTGGTAGAGAAACGCTGCTTCGTTGGAGGCGCGGCCAGATGTGTAAAATTCGGCTTCATCCGGGCTGTCGAGCTTGTTGAGCTCCTGGGCGATCAGGCTGAAAGCATCATTCCAGTCAATCTGCTCGTAGCGATCGGTTTCGGCGTTGTACCGCATCGGAACGGTGAGGCGGCCGGCATCCTCCAGATTGTGATCGGTCCATTCCCACAGTTCGGAAACGCTGTGCTGTTCGAAGAATTCCGGTCCCGATCGTTTGGCGGTGGATTCCCATGTAATGGCCTTGGCGCCGTTTTCACAAAACTCGAAGGATGAGGTGTGTTTTGGATCAGGCCATGCGCAGCCAGGACAGTCAAAACCTTCAGGCTGGTTCGCCTTCAGTAATGTCATCGTACCCTGCGCGACGATTTGCTGGTGCGCGAGCGTCTTGGCGACAGCTTTCAGCGCTCCCCAGCCACCGGCGGGTTGATCATATTGTTCGATACCTTCCGGGCGTTGATCTTCCATCTCTGCAACTCCTTGAAGCTTCACCGGTGTTGAGCGGGGTTTCTGCGCGCTCAAAATAGCTGCGATCGCGCGGGGTAAACATAATACCCAAGCATAGGTTGCCAGTTTTTCGCAGGTTCTCGAGGCGAAAAAAAAGGCCGTCTCCGGGCGGCGGAAGACGGCCTTGGCGGATCGAGGGGATGATCCGCGGCTCCGGAGGAGGGGAGGGACACCGGAGTTGTTGGCTTTGACGAGCCAGTCGCCTTCGAGGGGGAGGCGATGACCAAAAGCTACGCCGTGCCGGGATTTGTCGAAACTACACTTAGGTATCGGATCGACTGTACCAGCAGCCGATTTCTCCGGACCCCTGCTTCTACCTATCCTTCAGGCAGATCAGACAGCAGCAACATGAGCGCTCAGCAACGAGCCGTCATTTGCTCAAAGGAGAAAGATCATGGACACGATCACAGCTACCAGACACCGCAAGCTTCCACTGGCAACGCCAACCGATCTCGGCGCTGATGCGACCCGGGAAATCTCCGCTGCGCTGACCGCGCTGCTGGCGGATGTTTTCACGCTCTACCTCAAGACCAAGAATTTTCACTGGCATGTTTCCGGACCGCATTTTCGCGATTACCACACGTTGCTCGATGAGCAGGGCGCGCAGATTTTCGCGATGACGGACGACGTTGCCGAACGTGCCCGCAAAATTGGCGGCACGACCATCCGTTCGATCGGCCATATCGGGCGCCTTCAGCGCATTCTGGATAACGATGCCGAATTTGTCTCGCCGGAGGACATGCTGGCCGAGCTTCGTGAGGATAACAAGCAACTGACAGCGATCCTGCGGCAGACGCACACACTGACGTCGGAACACAATGATCACGCCACGACCAGCCTGATTGAAAACTGGATCGACGAGACAGAGCGTCGCACCTGGTTCCTGTTCGAGACGACGCGCCGTGAGC
The DNA here is from genome assembly GCA_025559845.1 of Agrobacterium tumefaciens. Lineage (NCBI taxonomy): Bacteria > Pseudomonadati > Pseudomonadota > Alphaproteobacteria > Hyphomicrobiales > Rhizobiaceae > Agrobacterium > Agrobacterium tumefaciens. Next base: position 1,068,554 of record CP048470.1, on the reverse strand, counting down.
GGTGAGATGATCGAAAACCCAATCGAACTGGCAATTTCCAGACGGCATGTCCTTCTGGCCGGTGCCGTCCTTTCCACCGCGATGACCGTGCCGTCGCTCGCTTTTTCAAAAAACACCCAAACACCGAACGAAGGAGTATTTCCCATGACCGGATCATTCGTAAAAACCAAAGACGGCGTAGAGATTTTCTACAAGGATTGGGGTCCGAAGGATGCCCAGCCGATCGTTTTCCATCACGGCTGGCCACTGTCGTCCGACGACTGGGATGCCCAGATGCTGTTTTTTATTCAGAACGGTTATCGTGTCGTTGCCCATGACCGCCGGGGTCATGGCCGTTCACAGCAGGTCTCCGACGGTCATGATATGGACCACTATGCAGCTGATGCCGCAGCTGTCTTCGAGCACCTGAACCTCAGGAATGCCGTTCATATTGGCCACTCGACGGGTGGCGGCGAAGTCGCACGCTACGTCGCCAAATTTGGCCAGCCTCAGGGACGCGTGGCAAAGGCTGTGCTGGTGTCTGCCGTTCCTCCGCTGATGCTGAAAACCGCCTCTAACCCAGGCGGTTTGCCGATCGAAGTGTTTGACGGTTTCCGCAAGGGGGTCGCTGACAACCGGGCCCAGTTTTTCGTCGATGTGCCGGCCGGCCCGTTCTACGGTTTTAACCGTCCGGACGCCAAGGTCTATCCCGGTGTGATCCAGAACTGGTGGCGACAGGGCATGATGGGCAGCGCCAAGGCTCACTATGATGGCGTCAAGGCTTTCTCCGAAACCGACCAGACCGACGATCTCAAGGCAATCACTGTACCCACGCTCGTCTTGCACGGCGACGACGACCAGGTCGTGCCGATTGCAGATTCCGCAGAACTGTCGGTCAAGCTTCTGAAGAATGGTACGCTGAAGGTCTACAATGGCTATCCGCACGGTATGCTGACGATCCACGCGGATGTCATCAATCCCGACCTTCTTGCCTTCGTGAAGGCTTGAGGATCTGAAAAGCGCCGCTGCCCGCGCAGAAAAACGCGGGCAGCGGAGCTTCCCTGGTGATGAGGAGCTGCCGATGCGGTTGAAAACACCTTGTGACGATCCCGCTCTTCGAGACGGCATCGCAAGCCTCCCTGAGATGGAGGATATCCAGCTTGAACTTCCCTTGCTGCAGAACGCTCCCGAGGATCAAGCGCTTCTCGTCGAAGAAAAGCCGCATCCTCTGGCATCCGAAACCATCATCCGGATTTGACCGCAGGTTCCCGCATGCATGTGGGCCATAGGAGAAATGAAATCATGTCTGAACATAACGCTAGCAAGGCGCTTTCGGCGGGAAACCGCGCTCCCGCATTCCGCCTGCATTCGACGCCGGACCAGACTGTAGCGCTGGAGGATCTTCAGGGAGCGCCGGTCATCTTGGCCTTCTATCCGGCCGACTGGAGCCCGGTCTGCGGTGACCAGATGGTGCTCTACAATGCCGCACTTCCGGCGTTTCACGCTCGCGGCGCACAACTCATCGGCATTTCCGTGGATGGTGTGTGGTGCCACGCGGCATTTGCCGCAGCCCGCAACCTGCATTTCCCATTGCTGGCCGATTTCGAACCGAAGGGCGAGGTCGCGCGCCGCTACGGAGTTTACCGGGATGCGGACGGAATAACTGAACGCGCCTTGTTTGTGATCGATGCCGGCGGTGTCATTCGCTGGAGTTACGTTTCTCCTCTCGGCATCAACCCCGGTGCCGATGGTATTCTTGACGCACTTGATGCCATCGCTGCTGTTCCTTCTCTGCAGGAGATAAACGCATGAGCCGGCTCACTATTCCCGTGAATGAATACGACCATGTCCAGGGCTCACGCTCCGCCACCGTTACGCTGGTGGAATATGGCGACTATGAGTGCCCCTATTGCGGCGAGGCCTATCCTGTTCTCAAGGCTGTCCAGAGCGCTATGGGAGACGAACTGCTGTTCGTATTCCGCAACTTTCCTTTGGCCGAGATGCATCCACATGCCATGCGTGCCGCCGAATTTGCCGAGATAGCGGCGAGCCACGGACTTTTCTGGCAGGCCCACGACCTTCTTTACGAAAACCAGCAGGCCCTGACGGATGGAGATCTGCGCCGTTATGCCGACGTTTTGGGTTTTCCTTCTTCGGACACCGCACAGATCCTGGCGCGTCGTTTCGACCGCAAGATCGAGGATGATTTCCAAGGTGGTCTCAGAAGCGGTGTGAACGGCACACCGACCCTATTCATCAATGGCCTGAGGTATAATGGCCCGCGCGATGTCGAGAGCCTGGTCACGGTTCTAAGGCAGGTGGCTCGCTGAAGTTTCCAGGTCGCACGTGCGATATGCTTCCCATGTTTAAGCCCAGCAGCTGCGACAGATACATGTGGTTGGATAGGAACTATCCTTATTCCACAGCGTTTGCATCACAGGAGTTTCACTGTGTCAAACGGACATGACAGCGCCGAAGAACATCAGGATTTTTCCGTTTTCTCCTGATGGCCAACGAAACGGCAGACGAGCTTCTTACCTGTCCAGTGCACTCCGTCCCTCTTCAGGGATTATCGTCACCAAATTCGTTGTCGGGAGGCTTTGATATGGAAATGACACAGACACGCCGGCTCGCCGAAGAATACCTGCGGCTCGGGGGCACGAGGCAAGTGATGATTGACGATGACAAAACGTTCGTGCGTCAGTATCAGGACGACCCACCAGCCGCCAAGGCGTTCTGGCTGGAGAACATTGCCGGGTTGGATGAGGACACTTTGGAAGACGTCGAGTTCTTTCTTCCTTCAGTCAATTCGGATGCGAAACCGCAGAGCGATAAGCACTGAATATGGTCAATTCAGACGACGATGCCTATCATTGCCGCCTGCCCTAGGGGTGCCTGAGCCGCACAAGGGATACGCCGGCCGTGTAATGTCACGGCTGCGGCATTAATTTGTCTCACGATCTGATTTGGCGGCAATTGGCCCTATCTCAGACGTTTCTGTTTGTGTTCGATCCAGCAGCGCTTGATGAAGCACTCTTTTTTGCACAGCATTGACTAACTTCTGATGTTTTGTCCCATCGACGCACCGTTTCATGTGGAAACGCCTGAAGCCATGACCACGCATTATGTAAATATGGCCCCGATCGATCGGTTTCGCATGTACGAGAAGGTAAAGCCATTTTTCGCGCTTCCGTGATCAAATTGCGCATTCTTTGACAGTCTTTCTGGCGCATCGACGATCAGCCGATGCGCCAGCTTTCCAGGCTACAATTTGAAAGTCTTCACGGCATTTCCGCGTTCGATTGAACGATTTGCATAGAAACGCTCTGACTTTGCCATCTCCGTTTTCCTATCTTCAAGGTGTTGCAGCAGGGATGTCAACCGTTTGACAGCAAGAGCTTTGTTTCGATGTTGAGACCGCTCGTTTCGGGCAATGACTGACAATCCGGTCGGAACGTGGATCGCGCGAACGGCGCTATCGGTCGTGTTCTGGTGTTGGCCGCCTGGGCCGCCGGCCCTCAACGTTTCGAAACGTAAATCACTGGAATCGATTTCAACATCGGTGCCACTGTTGACGTCAATTGGTTGTACGGAGACAAACCAGTTCTGTCGTTTGTGGCCCGGGCGGACAGGGCTCTTGAACAGAAACCTGACTGTTCCACAAAACTCTGCGGCCAACTGCCGGGCACGTTCACCTTCCAGGCTCACGAGGGCAGATTTGGGTCCATGTGCATCCGGCGTGGCTCCCAGACTCACCTCACACTGACAATGTCGATCCCGGGCCTCTTTCTGGAGAATGTCCAGAAGTGCTTTGACCGCAATCCGGCACTCGGTCGGCCCCGTGCCGGCGGTGATAAGCAGATCAATATCGTTCATGCTTGCGACCTCCTTCGCGACGATGATTTGGCTTGTCGGTATGGTGGACGATCCTGTCCTCTCCTATTGCTTTCTTGTAGGTTATAAGCGGCCGCAAGGAAGCGAGACTGTCAATCAAGCCCGCCGCCTTAAGATCTGCAACAACCTGCGTTGCATCCTTGTAGGCCGATGAGGCTTCCTCGACGATAAGATCTCGATCATCGCAGATCGCGATGCCACCCCAGTCATTTCGTAATAGCTGATCACGCTCGGAGCGAGTTTTGCCGATGCGGCCATGCATTGTGGCGCGGTCATATTTTCGGCCGGCACCATGAGATATTCCTCCCAGGGAGCAGGTGACTTTGCTGGTGGCTTTTACGATGTAGCTGAGCGTTGCCCGTGATCCTGCGATCGGCGCAAGCTCTCCGGGCATCACTGCAGCCGCTCCCTTGTAATGGACGAAGCCATCCTTAACCCGCCGGACAAGGTTGTGCGGTATATCTGTCACTAGTCGAATGTCGGCGTTGAGCAGGGATGCCGCTTTTTCAGCGATCAAACGACGATTGAGCGATGCCCACGTCAAGCATTGGTTGTGCTTGTCCAGCCAATGAACTGCGCTCTCAGCCAGTGGATCAAGTCCCTTTGTCAGGTCATCAGAACTACTTGAGAGAACGTTGGAAAACACATCCGTACCGAAGCTGCGGGAACCAGAATGGACCAGAAGATAAAGCTTCTGCTTATCCATGGGTGTCGCGTCGGTTTCGGTGTTCAGGCTTTCCACGGCCTGCAATTCACAAAAGTGGTTGCCCCCGCCTATCGTCCCCAATGCATTTGGGAAGAGGTCGTCTGGCAAACCAAGTTCTTCGAGCCTGACTGATGGACTGTCAGTTGTGACGGTGTCCAGGCGTCGGAGGCGGTTTGCTGCTTTGTCCAGTTTTAGTTTCCGGGTTGGAAGATCAAGTTCAAAAAAAGACATCCCGCAGCCGATGTCGTTACCGATCAATAGCGGATGCAACTTCTCGGAAAGAAGGGCGACACCAGTCGCGCCGTATTTCCCCGGATGCAGATCAGGAAAGGCCGCGAGGGTTTTAACACCCGGCAACTGCGCCATTTTTTCAAGTTGGTCGAGGGCTGCGCCGTCGATCCAGCTTCTGTTTGAGAAGTGAAGATGTATTGTAGTCGGCGAACATGCCGACTGAGGGGATGCCGAAGCATCCTCGGAAAAATTGCCCATATTAGTAAACTCTGGATGGGTGTTCGCTATTTGCCTTTTTTGAAGGCAGTTCGAACGATCAATCTCAGTACAAACTGAGTTAGATCGAGACCCCAATGGGGCGAGAAGAGATATTTTGCATCGGTCCGCTCCCCTTCCAGAAAATTAAAGTTGTGTCGCTTATATGCGAGTTCGAAAAAAATGCAACTCTTTGGCGACCAATTCGGATTGATCTCTCGGCCCGCCGATTTCTACGGCATCGATACGTTACGCTCCGCTCCGGCGATGGTGGAATAGCCAATCAAAGCAGCGCCAAGGAGTTATCCGGCGCTGCTGAGTTTATGAATGCATCGTCTTAAGGTATCGGAAGTGGTCTTCCAGCCATCGGCAGGGGCCACCACGTGAAAAACCTCACGCTTCGACTGGTTCGCGAACGTCATCCATGAGGAAATGCACGATGACGTAGTTCGTCGTGTATTTGTGACCACTATCAGACATGTTTTCGACGCTCCCGCCGTCGGCAGGATGCCATTTCTGGTAATGGGGATTGTTGGCGATGAGTGTAATGGCTTTACCCGAAAACTTGCCGTCCAGCCGATAGCGGGCCTCTGCGAGAGACCAAATCTTTTCGAAATCCTGCTGGCTGATCCGGGCTTTCAGGGCTTTTCTTGATGTCGCTTTTCCTGGCGAGCCATCTTCGTGTGCCACCGGTGGAATATTCAGGTCTACCTCTTCCGCGCCGTCAAGCAGAAAGGCAAATTCGTCTGGCCACATGCGTCTCACGTATCGCTCCTCCCAAAGCTAACCGTCCAATAGCACCGTCATGATAGCGCCTTAGCCACAAGAGGCAATGGCCAGATGTCGTCGTTCATATGGATCACGGAAACACTGTCGCTTGCGTAGCGATTTTGATTATTCCACTCTTGGGGGATAGGATGACAGCCAACGCACTGACGTTCTGAACGCGCTTCAGCCTCTATGCCGTATGTGAGAGCTATTCGGCTAAGTCGATCAACGGATGGCCTGCGCCCTCACCGTGAGTTCGTGCGGCTGATGGAAAAACCTTTGCGACCACGCCGTGAATCAAATTAGTTTGGAAATTACGCCTTAGCGTTGATTATGGCGGAGAGGGTGGGATTCGAACCCACGATACGGTTGCCCGTATGCCGCATTTCGAGTGCGGTGCATTCGACCACTCTGCCACCTCTCCGCGGGCACAACGCTTGCGTCGTGCGGGCCCCTCTTAAACATCAATAGCGGGACTGACAAGGGGTATTTCATATCTGCGTCACAAATTCTCGTCGCTCATGGAAATGTTTCTGTGCCATGCCGATTTCCATCGCCGCCAGCAGGCAAGGCCGTTGTTTTGACGGGGAATGCATTGGCGCCGAAACGTCGGGTTCTGCGCTAGTAAAATGTTCGGCGGAAGGGCATGATGGCGGCGCCGATGGCTGGAGCGTCGGTTGCGATTTCCGATACGATCAGCTTAGGTCCGGGACGGTGAACGCCATATCGTGGGCGGTCGAAGAGTTTCGATCTGTCGATCATCATGCGGGCGAGGTCTGGGGGGATCTGGCCACCAAATACGATCGCTTGCGGATCGATCACGGCGCGAATGGCATTGATGAGGCGGTTATAGGCGGGCGTCGTTTCTTCCAGCCATTCGCTGACGCCTGGCCAGTTCCGATCGAAGTTTCGGCGCATGTAGTGGATCGAGGGCACGTTGATGCCGTTTCGGTTCAGCCGGTCGATCAGATATTGGAGCGCCGGGCGACGTTCCGATTCCTCCGCGTCGAACATGCCGGAGAATTCGCCTGCATTGCCGTTGCCGCCCTGCAGAAGTTCTCCATCGCTGATGACGCCGCCGCCAAAACCGTAGTTGAAACTCAGATATGCGAAGTGCCGGATGAATCGGCCAGCCCCGAACATGGATTCGGCTATCGCACCCGACTTGCCGCCATTGATGACCCAAGCCGGCCGGTCGAACAGGTCGGCGATGATTGGCCCAAGCTCGATCAGCGACCATTCATGGAGAGGAAGCGGTGCATTGTGACGGGTGCCATCGATGTGGTAGCCGGCGATGGCAAAGCCGGTCCCGAAGAAATTTTCGTCCTTGAGGTCGTTTTGCCTTTGCAGGTCTCTGACCTGCTGTTTCACGAGCTGCAATGCCTGGCTCATGGTTGTTTCGCGTAGCGTTACTTCGCGCTCGCCCAGGGTCTTTCCGGCGAAATCCGTAATGCAAATGCCAATCACATCCGTGTTGACCGAGATGCCGCAGGCATAAGCATGCGCCCCGTTCAGGCGCAGCATCGGGCTTGGCTGGCCGCGGCCCATTCCCGGTTTGGCCGAGCCCAGCAATATAATTCCACGGTCCGATAGCTGGTCGAGGATGCGATGTACGGATTGCTGCGTGAGATCCGTATGTCCGGTGATTTCCGAACGCGAGATGCCCGGGTTTCGCCAAATGAGCTGCAGCAGCCGCCGTTCATTGGGAGATACAACATCCACCTCGCCCGTACGGCGAAAACGCTCGGGGATCAGGGCTTCTGCGCTATAGGCTCCCATTGTCGTCAAAGGCTTACCCATAAAGTGTATTTTATATCATACGTTCAGTCGTGTTGATTTCAGCACTTATAACCAAAGTTGTGTGTTTTCAAGCATATTGCTTTGTCATCTAATTGTTACACATAAAGTGTAGTAATCCGCCATCGCAGGCAGGGCCAGACAGGCTCGCCGCAAAATCAGCGAGGGCATGATGAAAAAGTTCACTTTGGCGGCGACTGTCGCACTTCTCGGATGTGCCAGCGCGGCGCAGGCCACCAATATTGAGTTCTGGTATGGCAATACCGGCCCTGTCGAGACTGCCATAAAGGCGCAGTGCGATGCCTTCAACGCGGCGCAGAATGAGCACAAGGTCAATTGTGTGGGGCAGGGCAGCTATGAAGTGTCGATGCAGAAAGCGATCGCCGCCTATCGCGCCAAGAACCATCCGGTTCTCATCCAGTTTTTCGACGCTGGCACTCTGGACCTTATGTTATCCGATGCCGTCGAGCCGGTTCAGGATCTGATGCCTGATGTGAAGTGGGATAATTACATCGGCGGCGCACGCGCCTATTACGAAACATCCGGTGGCAAGCTGTTCGCACAGCCCTACAACTCTTCGACACTTCTGTTCTACACGAACAAGACGGAACTGGAGAAGGCGGGCGTCATGCAGACGCCGACGAACTGGGAAGAGGTTATTGATGCAGCTCGCAAGCTGAAAGCCGCCGGCCATGCATGCCCCTTCGTTACGGATGGCGACACCTGGCGTGTGGTGGAGCAGTTCTCGGCGCGTCACGGTCTGCCGATTGCGACCAAGCACAATGGCTATGATGGTCTCGACGCTGAATATGTCATCAACACGACCTTTGCCGCCAAGCATCTCGCCAATCTCGTCGAGTGGCGAAATGAAGGGCTCGTCAGGCTGGATGCTGACACCAAGGCCGGTAAATATGCAGCGGCTTTCAATGCCGGCGAATGCGCGATGATGGAAGGTTCATCAGGCTCATACACCGCCGCCGCCAAGGCGTTTGAGGGCAAATACGAACTGACGGTCGATATGGCGCCAATGTACAAGGGCTACGAGCGTCACAACACCTTTGTCGGCGGTGCGTCCATCTATGTCATGAAGGGGCATGACAAGGCCGAGATCGAAGCGGCCAAGTCGTTCCTCGACTTCCTGCGTCGCCCTGAACAGCAGATGTTCTTCACCGCGGCGACCGGCTACGTCCCGGTGACGACGGACGTCGTTGATGAGATTGCCAAAAGCAACGAGGCAAATTCACCCAAATATGCCACTGCGAAGGTTGGTGTGGCGTCCATGGATCAGCCCTCGACGCCAGATACACGTGGCATTCGCCTCGGTTTCTACGTCCAGTTCCGCGAAGTCTTCATGGAAGAGACGCAAAAAGCCTTCGCAGGACGGCAGACCATGCAGGTGGCGCTCGATAACGCCAAGACGCGTGGCGACCAGTTGCTGCGTCGGTTCGAGCAGACCTACAAGGGTAAGACGCTGCCTTGATCCAAGCCTAGCATCCGCGGTGTGGGGCGCAGTGCCGTCCCGCACCTGTCTCCTGTTCTGGGACTTTTTCCATGTCGTCGGATTCTTTCCTGTTCAGCAATCGCTGGCTGCCTATCCTGTTGGTGGCGCCCCTGATGTTGCTGATCCTGCTGTTTTTTTACGTGCCTGTTTTTCAGGCCTTTTACTGGTCCTTTTACCTGGAACAGCCGTTCGGCGGCGGTTCGCAATTCGTTGGATTCGAGAATTTCTCCCGCGTCCTGTCTGACCCGGAGTTCTGGATTGCCGGCTGGCGGACGATCATCTTCATGTTGACGGCGTCGTCGCTTGCCGTTGCGGTGCCGTTGATGCTGGCAATCGCCGCCGACCGCAAGATCCGCATGTCGCTGCCGGCGCGCAACATTCTCGTCTGGCCAAAGGGTATCGCTGGTGCTTCGATCGGCGTTGTCTTTGCCTTCATCTTCAATCCGTTTGTCGGCATCATGGCGCCGCTCAACGGACTGTTTCCCGGCCTTTGGAACCCGGGTATCGATGGCACGGACGCCTTTATCACGCTGGTGGCGGCACATGTCTGGAGCGGCATTCCGTTCAATTTCGTCATCCTGCTTGCCGGTCTGCGGTCCATTCCGCACACCATGTATCAGGCTGCGGCAATGGATGGCGCTGGCCCGTGGCGGCGTATCGCCGATGTGCAGCTTCCGCTCATCATGCCGCAACTGTTTCTGACGTTCGTTCTGGAATTTACCGAAAGCATCACGTCGGTCTTCGCCCTGATCGACACGATCACCGGTGGCGGTCCGGGCGGCTCCACGACCCTGATGGTCTACAAGATCTACGTCGACGGTTTCAGGGGGTATGACCTCTCAGGTGCTTCCACGCAGACCGCGATCCTCATGGTCTTCGTTATTCTCATCGCGGCCTGCCAGTTCCTCTTCATCGGCCGACGCATCAACTACGAGCGCTGAAAAATGATCGAGAATGCACGCTCCATCAACATCGTTGCCAGCATCCTGCTGTTCATCGGGATCGTCTATATTGTCGGACCGCTTTATCTCACGCTGTCTACTGCCTCGCAGTCCTATGAATTCCTGCTGCGCAACGGGCTTGCCTGGTATCCGGGTGGCGAGTTTTTCACCAATGTCGGCAAGGTCATCAAAGACACGCGCATCCCGGTCCAGATGCTCAACAGCCTGATCGTGGCTTTCTCCAACGCATTCGCCACGTGTGCGCTGTCGTTCCTGTCGGCCTATGCGATCGTCTATTTCCGCGTACGGTGGGCAGGGGTGATATTTGCGCTGATCCTTGCAACGATCATGCTACCTCTCGATATTCGTGTGATCACCACCTACCAGGTCGCGTCCAACATCTTCTCTCCGCTCAATGCGGTGCTGGATGTGACCGGGCTCAATACCCTCATTACCAGCATGTTCGGCGCACCGGTGCATCTCGAACTCAGCGTGCTCAATACGCATCTGGGCCTGGTCGCGCCATTGGTGGCGCATGGAACGGGTACTTTCCTGTTTCGACAGTTTTTCATGACGCTGCCCAAGGATCTGTTCAAGGCGGCGCGTATGGATGGGGCAGGGCCGATCCGTTTTCTGTTCGATATCCTTCTGCCGCTTGCCCGCACCAGTGTTGCCTCCCTGTTCGTCCTGACCTTTCTCAGCGGCTGGACGCAGTATCTGTGGCCGCTGGTGGGCGCTTCGACGCCGGACATGCAAACGGCGGTGGTGGGCCTTGCCCGCCTCGTGCCCGACAATGATGGGCAGGTTCCCGATTACCCGATGATTATGGCCGGTGCCGTACTCGTATGCCTTATTCCCCTTTCGATGATCGCACTTTTGCAGCGCTTTCTCGTTCAGGGCCTCGTTCTCTCGGAGAAATGACCAATGACCGCGATTGCTAAAGGTGCCGCAGCGGCTGATATCGAACTCATCGGGGTCACCAAGGCCTATGATGCCAAGACGGTCGTCATTCCGCCGCTTGATGTGGCCCTGCGACCGGGCGAGTTTACCGTTGTTCTGGGTCCGTCCGGCTGCGGCAAGTCCACACTTTTGCAGATGATCGCCGGCCTTGAGCGGGTCAGCGGTGGCAAGATCATGATCGGTGGACGCGAGGTCCAGGATCTCGAGCCGAAGCATCGTGGTTGTGCCATGGTGTTCCAGAACTATGCGCTTTATCCGCATATGACCGTCGCACAGAACATGGCCTACAGTCTCAAGGTCGCAGGCGTTTCGAAGGCCGAGCGTGCAGAGCGGGTCGCCACTGTCGCTAAGACTCTTGGCCTTGCCGATCTGCTTGCCCGCAAGCCAAGCCAGCTTTCGGGCGGTCAGCGCCAGCGTGTCGCAATCGGACGGGCGATCATTCGCGAGCCCGGCGTTTTGCTGTTCGATGAGCCTCTTTCCAACCTTGATGCGCAGTTGCGTCACGATATGCGTGTCGAACTTGCTGAATTGCATCGTCGCATCGGCGCAACCAGTGTCTTCGTCACCCATGATCAGGTGGAGGCGATGACATTGGCCGATCGCATTCTCGTCCTGAACAAGGGTCGAGTTGAGCAGTTCGGCACGCCGAAGGAAATCTATCATCACCCAGCATCGGTCTTCGTCGCGAAATTCATCGGCGCGCCGCCGATGAACGTTCTAAACGTGACGGGTGATGGCACAACGTTGCGCCTGCCGGACGGGCAGGCCGTGGCGAATTACGACGGTAGAGGCAATTTCCAGCTTGGCATCCGCCCGGAGGATGTTGTCGTCATATCAGGCGGTTCTCTCAAAGCGGAAATTCGCTACCGTGAGGATCTTGGTTCGCACGAGATCATCGAGGCGGATCTGGCCGGTCAGCAACTGCGCATTGCGACCCCGTTTGGCGTAGACATTGGCGCGCTGTCGACACTATCCCTGTCGTTCTCAGCCGAGCGCCTGCATCTCTTCGACGGGGAAACCGGTCGTGCCATTCCCGGTGCCCTGAAGCCGGTGGAAATCGTGTGCGAAGGCATCAAGGAATATCACTGAACCATAGTTTTAGCCCTGCTTTCTCGCGGTCATAGCGCGAAAGCGCGGCGGCCCGATGCTCGTGACCTGCCGCAGGCTGACGAAGCGTCGTGGATCAAGCCTTCTTTTCAGGCTGTCGCCTGGACATTTCCAAGGAAAACAAAATGACGCATTACCAGGACTACATCGCCGATCCCAAGCGTGCTCCCGCCATCGTTGCCCATCGCGGTGCCTGGCGCGGGGCGCCTGAAAACAGCCTTGCCGCAATCGAACGGGCGATCGCTGTCGGTGCCAATATCGTTGAGCTCGACATTCGCAAAAGTGTTGATGGCGAACTGTTCATCATGCATGACGATACGTTGCTACGTATGGCTGGTATCGATCGCGATGCAGAAACTTTCACCATGGCGGAGTTGCAGGCCATTGCGCTCCGCGAAGATGATGGCGGGGAAGGCCGGGCAGTGTCCGATCAGCGCATCCCGACCCTGAAGCAGGCGCTGGAGATCATTCGCGGTCGCATCTTTGCCGATCTCGATCTCAAGGATCGCGGTCTTTTTCCGGAAGTCGCTGCTTGCGCACGCGATATGCAGGCAGCGTCTTATGTCGATCTGAAAACACGCGTCATGACACGCGATGAAGTGGATTGGGTACAGGATCAGAATATCGACGGCGTACCGTTCATGGCCATGGCCAAATTCACTGCCGGCGAGTTTCACGACACCATGGCGCTTCTCTCGGAAATCAAACCGTTCATGTGCGAGATGCGTTTCGATCGCATCGAAACGATTGCGGAAAATCGGGATCTCTTCCGTGAAGCCAATATGGCTCTGTGGATCAACACGCTTGACCAGGTTGGAAGCGGCGAATGGCGGGATGACAAGGCGATGATCGACCCGGATAGCATCTGGGGCCGTTTGATGGATGCCGGTATCAGCGTTTTTCAGACGGATCAGCCGGAAGCCCTCAAGGCCTATATCGAGGCGCGGCAGGCATGAAAGCCGTTAGTGACGAACTCATGTCTGCGTTGATGGACGATATGCGTGACGTGGCAAAGGCTGAGATCATGCCGCGTTTTCGCGGCGTCACCGCTGACGCCATGCGCGCCAAGACGGTGGCCGATGACCTCGTCACGGACGCGGACATCGCGGCAGAAAAGAGTCTGAGCGCACGGCTGACCGCGCGCTTTCCGGGCATTGCGATCATTGGCGAAGAAGCTGTGTCTGACGATGCATCCGTTCTGTCGCGGCTTGCAGCGGCCGATCTTGCCGCAGTAATTGATCCTGTCGATGGCACCTGGCACTTCGCCCACGGCACCCCGATGTTCGGCAGCATCCTCGCCATCGTTTCCGGTGGCGAGACCATAGCTGGTCTTATCCACTACCCTGTGCTCGGCGATTTTCTGGTGGCCCGTCGGGGGTATGGTGCCTGGCACGTGGCTCTGGATGGCAAGCAAACACGGCTATCGGTTGCTGCACCGACACCGCTTGAGGAGATGCATGGTTTCATTCCATTGCACATGTTCGAGCCGGACCGGCGCGAAAAGCTTGCCACTCGCGTGCTGAACTTTCTGCGCGTCACGACATGGCGTTGCTCGGCGTGGGAATATCGCATGCTGGCAACCGGCGCGATGAGCTTTTGCCTCAATGAAAGCCTGAAGCCCTGGGATCACGCAGCAGGTGTTTTGATCCATGCCGAAGCGGGCGGACATGCTGCGACCATGGAGGGCGAGACGTACAGACCAACCATGACGGGCGGCCATCTTCTGGCGGCACCTGATGCGGCGTCGTGGAATGCGATCAGGACTTCACTCTGACGCTGCCGAGAGAGGGGCGGGTCTCCAACGGCCCGTCACTCCTCTCGGGCAACATTGCTGAGAGGTGAGGTTCCCCCATCTGAAAAGCCGCGATAGCGCAAATGGCTCCGGTTCAAATGCGCACGCATTGCTTCGCGTGCCTTTTCTGAATTGCCGGTGCTGATCGCCTCACAGATCGCGCGATGCTCGACGACAGTGTTCTGAACATAATCAGGCGTGATGAGGGCAGGGTTCAGCGCTTTGGAAAAGGCAGGCTGCGGCAGAATTTGCAGGCTCATCAAACTGAAGAACTCAATGAACGCTCCGTTGTTGGTCGCCTCGGCAATCGAGCGGTGGAATACAAAGTCGAGATGGTCAAGCGCTGATTCATTCTCGAGCGAGGCCTCGAACTCACGCGCAGCGTTCCAGATATTCGATTCCTGCGCCCAGGAGCGCCTGACGGCTGCAAGCCCTGCAGCATGGACCTCGAATGCCATTCTCAACTCGAGCAGGTCCATGAACGACGTCTTGAGGCGGGAGAGCGGTGCAAGCGCGGTATCGGCATCGAATGTGCCGGGTTCTTCAGGAATGATGCGCTGCGCATCTTTCACGAACACGCCGACACCATGTCGTGCCTCGACAACTCCGTCAGAGCGCAATGCGGCGACCGCCTCACGGATGACCGTTCGGCTGACGCCGAACTGCTGGGACAAATCGTTCAGCGAACCCAGCTTGAAGCCGTTTTCCAGTCGGCTGTCCCTGATGTGCGTTTTTAATGCCTGTATGGTCCGGCCCGTTAGCGTATCCAAAAGTCACCCATGTCGTTCGTTGCCTCCTCCGGCACTCATCTCATGCGGACAAGGTAGCATGACTTGCGACAGTGATGCTACCTCATTGGTAGGTTTTCCCGCATAAAGAGTGCGCACACTTGCTCGAAGTGTGTTGTTTTGGCCCGTTTGGATCGCGATTTCCAGGAGGTTCAAATGAAAAAAATTATGAACCCTTTTGATATTCGACGGGAGATTATCGAGGCCTGATAATTAAAATTGTATAATATCATAATCTTACGATTGGTCCGGATCGATTTTTTCAAAGAGATAGTATCTCTTGTTTTTGTATTGACAGGAGGTACTATTTCAATAATGTTTAGTTCCAGAAAAAGCGATCCAGCGATCGACCTGACCTGACGGGAGGGATGACGACTGGCTCCGGGAACATGGTCCGCGCAGCCCGCGCGTTCAAAAAGCAAATGGAAAGCTGCTATGGCTGGTGTCGCCTCACGACTCGCCGAGCTGGGTATCGTATTGCCTTCGATTGCCCCAGCTTCAGGAAACTACATTCCGTACAGGCTTGTCGGAAATCTCGTTTTTGTATCGGGCCAGATCCCCAGGATCGACGGCGTTGAGCATTATGTCGGCGTCGTTGGTCAGGATATCTCTCCTGAAGACGGTTATCAGGCTGCCCGCCTTTGCGCGCTCAATCTTGTGGCGCGGTTGAATGAGGCTGTTGAAGGCGATCTCGAGCGTGTTGTCGCCTGCGCCCAGCTTCGAGGTTTCGTCAACGCTCCGCCAGATTTCAAGGGCCATCCGGCCGTGATCGACGGCGCCTCTGATCTGCTTGTCGAGATATTTGGAGACAAGGGGCGCCATGCCCGTACGGCGCTCGGTGCCGGATCGTTGCCGCGTGGATCGTCTGTCGAGGTCGACGCCATATTCGAAATCGCACCAAAAGCTTGAGAACAAAAAGGGGAAACTGGCCATGAACCGGTCCAGCATGTCGGAAAAAACCATTGAGATGATCGGCGTCAACAAGTGGTATGGTCCACTGCATGTCCTCAAAGGCATTGACCTCAACGTCGCTCGGGGTGAGCATATTGTGCTCTGCGGCCCGTCCGGCTCGGGAAAGTCCACGCTGATCCGCTGTATAAATCACCTGGAGGAAATCCAGGAAGGTACAATTGTCGTCAACGGTACCGAGCTTGGGCATAAGGGCAACAATGCCGATCACATTCGCCGCGATGTCGGCATGGTTTTCCAGCAGTTCAATCTTTTCCCCCATCTGACCGTTCTTGAAAACTGCATGCTGGCGCAGCGCCGGGTTCGCAAGGCATCTGTCGCCGAGGCAAAGGATAAGGCGATGCGTTACCTCGAGCGGGTGCATATCGCAGAACAGGCTCAGAAGTACCCGGCGCAATTGTCCGGTGGCCAGCAGCAGCGCGTGGCGATTGCCCGGGCGCTCTGCATGGATCCCAAGATCATGCTGTTCGATGAGCCAACCTCGGCGCTTGACCCGGAAATGGTCAAGGAAGTGCTCGATACGATGATTTCGTTGGCGGACGACGGCATCACCATGATCTGTGTGACGCATGAAATGGGTTTCGCACGCGCCGTCGCGCACCGCGTCATCTTCATGGATCGTGGCGAAATCATCGAAAGCGCCAAGCCGGACGTGTTCTTCAGCAATCCGAGCCACGAGCGGACCAAGACGTTCCTCAGCCAGATCCTCAATCACTAAGGAGCGGCCGATGAATTATACATTCGATTTCGCTCCCGTCTTCGCCGCCTGGCCGATCTTTGTCGATGGCGTGATTGGCACGCTGAAGATGTCGTCCCTATCGATGATATTCGGCTTGAGCCTCGGTATCGTGTTCATGTTGATGCGCATGAGCCAGCAGCCCACGTTGCGGGCCATCGCCATCGGTTACATCGAACTGATCCGCAACACGCCGATCCTTGTTCAGGTGTTCTTCGTTTTCTTCGGCATGCCGGCGATCGGCATCCGGTTGAGCGGCGAGCAGGCGGCGATCCTTGCCATGACGCTGAATTGCGCGGCCTATGCGGCGGAGATCGTTCGTGGCGGTGTCCAGTCCATTCGCGCCGGCCAGGTCGAGGCGGGCCGAGCACTCGGCCTTCACACCATCGACATTTATCGTTTCATCGTCTTTCGCCCGGCGATACGGGCGGTGTACCCGGCGCTCTGCAGCCAGTTCATTCTGTTGATGCTGAATTCGAGCCTGATGTCTTCGGTTTCCGCGGAAGAACTGACCTATTTTGCCCAGACGCTGGATTCCCAGACGTTCCGCAGCTTCGAGATCTATCTCGCCCTCGGCGTCATCTATCTGGTGCTTTCGCAGTTCTTCTCCGTCGCTCTCGGCATGATTGGCCGGGTCTATTTCTCCTATCCGGTAAAGTGAGGCAACGCGATGATCCGTCAATTTGGTTGGGGAGAATTCCTGTTTCTGCTGGAAGGTGCGCGTTGGACCGTTGTCCTGTCGCTTCTGGCTTTTACTGTTGGTGGCGCGCTAGGGCTCGCCGTGGCGCTCGGGCGTACCAGCAAATGGAAGATGCTGCGCATCCTGATGACTGCCTATATTCAGGTGTTTCAGGGGACACCGCTGCTAATCCAGCTTTTCTTTGTCTATTTCGGCCTGCCGCTGCTTGGCTTCAAAGTTGATGTCTGGGTGGCGCTGACAATTGGTTTGTCTTTGCATACCAGCGCATTTCTCGGCGAAATCTGGCGTGGCAGCATTCAGGCCGTCCCTGATGGACAAAGCGAGGCGGCACGTGCCCTGGGCATCAGTTACGCTCACCGCATGGTCGACATCGTCCTGCCGCAGGCGTTTCGCATCGGCCTGCCAGCGACCATCAGCTTCCTCGTCAACCTGGTGAAAGGAACTGCGCTTGCAGCATTGCTGGGTCTGACGGAATTGACCCGCTCGGGCCAGCTTATGGCGAACATCACCTTCCAGCCATTGCAGGTCTACGGGGCGGTCGCACTCATCTACTTCCTCATCTGCATACCGCTGACCTACTGCAGCGCACGGATCGAAAGGCGTCTGAACGCCGCTCGGTAAAACAAGAACGCATGACAAAAAACCAAACCAGAGGTGACCACATGTCCAATACAGCATTGACCCCTTCGCGTTCGAAAGTCGGCAGCGGCCTTGCCGCCATGCTTTTCGCCGCAACGTCCTTTGCAACCGCCGCGCTGGCCGTGACGCCTGAGGAACTTAAGGCCAAGGGCACGGCGACAATCGGCGTACAGATGGATCAGTTCCCGTGGGGTTTCATCGATCCGAAGGGCCAGAATGACGGCTTCGATATCGAGATCGCAAAGATGATTGCCAAGGAACTCGGCGTCGAGGCGAAGTTCGAGCGCATCACCGGCCAGAACCGCATTCCTCTGCTGGTCAACGGCAACGTCGATTTCCTCGTGCCGTCCATGACGATCACCGAGGAACGCGCCAAGGTCATCCAGTACGTCATTCCCTACTCGTCGAACGACATCACTGTCTGGGGCAAGAAGGACGCGGCGATCAAGGCCAACGAGGATCTCGGAAAGTTTGTGATCGGCGTCAATCGCGGCAGCGCGTTCGATCCTCTGCTGGTCAAGGTCGCGCCGCCGAACACCGAAATCAAGCGTTTCGATGATGATGCGACGACGGTGCAGGCGCTTCTATCCGGTCAGGTCGATGCGATCCTTGGCAGCATCACCTACGGCCTTGTCATCAAGCAGGCCGGTTACGATGCCCAGTTCGAGCGCAAGTACAAGGTCTCCGACAATTTCCAGGGTATGGCTGTACGCAAGGGTGACGAGGAGATGCTCGCGTTTCTCACGGATTTCGTGACCAAGCACACGGCTGATGGCTCGCTCGACGAACTTTACAAGAAATGGATCGGCGTTGATCGCGCCAAACTCCCGACAACCCTGCCAGGTGTCGATTTCACCGGCAAGCAATAACGACCAAGACCTGCGCGGCCGCTGACACCGCCGCGCAGGGCACCCGCAAATCAACAACTGAAGAGCTTTGGCCTCCGTCGCAACGCGTGCGGAGAATGCCCCCGGCATGTCGAAAATTGAGCTTTCGCAAGGCCGGCGCATCAACAGCTCGCTTATGGAGCATAGTCAAGAAATGGCGAAAGATGGCAAGCAGATCAGGGTCGGTGTCGATATCGGTGGCACCTTCACCGACGTTGCGATGGAGGTAGGCATCACTCTCCATTCGATCAAAGTTCTGACCGATTATTCCTATCCGGAAAACGCGATCGTCAAAGGTATTCGCCAAGTGGCAGACGTTGCCGGCGTGGATCTGTCCGAGATCGATACGATCATTCACGGCACCACGCTTGCGACCAATGCGCTGATCGAGCGACGCGGTGCGCGCACGGCTTTCATCACCACTAAGGGCTTTCGCGATGTCATCGAGATGCGCACGGAAAGCCGCTTCGAGCAGTATGATCTGAATATCGTCCTGCCGGCACCACTCGTCCCGCGCAATGAGCGTTTCGTCATCGACGAACGTATCGGCGCTGATGGCTCGGTGCTGAAGCCGCTCGACCTTGCCGAAGTGGACGCACTTTGCGACCACATCATCGCCGCCGGTTACGAAAGCGTGGCGATCGGCTTTATCCATTCCTACCTGAACGGAGCGCATGAAATCGCGGTTCGCGATCGGCTTCTGGCCAAGAAGCCCGATATTTCGGTATCGGTTTCGTCGGAAGTGTCTCCGCAGATGCGTGAGTTCCAACGGTTTAATACCGTCTGCGCCAACGCTTTCGTCAAGCCGCTGATGGCGTCCTATTTGAACCGCCTTGTCGGTCGCCTGACGGAAGAGGGGACACGTTGCCCGGTCTTCATGATCCACTCCGGTGGCGGCATCATCAGCGTCGAAAGCGCCATTGAATTCCCTGTCCGCCTTCTGGAGTCCGGTCCGGCCGGTGGTGCAATCTTCGCTGCCCATATTGCCAGCAGCTATGGTCTCGATCAGGTTCTCTCCTATGACATGGGGGGCACCACGGCCAAGATTTGCCTGATTGAAAAGCAGACACCCAAGACCTCGAAAACCTTCGAAGTGGCGCGTACCTGGCGCTTCAAGAAGGGCAGCGGCATGCCGATTTCCATTCCGGTTATTGAAATGGTCGAGATCGGTGCAGGCGGTGGCTCGATCGCCACCATCGACAGCATGCGTCAGATCCGCGTCGGGCCGCACAGTGCCGGTTCCGAACCAGGCCCGGCCTGCTACGGCCGTGGCGGTGAGAACCCGACAGTCACCGATGCGGACCTGATCCTTGGCCGACTTGACCCGGATGAGTTCGCAGGTGGCGCAATGAAGCTCGACCGTCCGGCCTCCGACAAGGCCATGCAGACCGATATTGCTTCCAAGCTCGAGACCGACATTTCTACGGCTGCCTACGGGCTTAGTGAAGTCGTGGACGAGAACATGAGCAATGCCGCGCGTATGCATGCGGTGGAAAACGGCAAGGAACTCTCCGAATTCACCATGATCGCTTTCGGCGGTGCCGCTCCCATCCATGCCGCGCGCCTTTGCGAAAAGCTTGGCATGTCGGAACTGCTCATTCCGCCGGGCGCCGGTGTCGGCTCGGCCATCGGCTTCCTACGCGCGCCGTTCGGTTTTGAATCCGTGCGCAGTGCCTATAGCCGCCTCAGCCGCTTCGAAGCCAAAGCGATCAACCAGACGATCTCGGATCTGATTGCTGAAGCAACTTCATTCGTCCGTTCCGGTGCTCCGGATGCCGACCCCGATCTCGAGTGCACGGCATACATGCGCTATGTTGGTCAGGGCTGGGAAGTGCCGGTGACGATTGCTGTCCGTGATTATGTCGATGCCGATGGCGAGGTGTTCCGCAACCTCTTCAACGAGCAATATGAGAAGTTCTTCGGCCGCGTGATCGACGGTCTCGACGTCGAAATCGTGAGCTGGTCGCTTCGCGCCACCTCAAAAGTCGCGCCACCCGACCGGATCGGCAAGACGGCAAAGGCCGGGGAAGCGAAAGCCCGCGGCACGCGCGAAATATTCGATGTTCAGGAAGGCCGCTTCCAGAACGCTGCGATTGTCTCCCGCAACGACATGAAGGCTGGCGACTGGGTGAGCGGGCCTGCCGTCATCACCGAACGCGAGACCTCAACCATCATCACCGCGAGCCGCGAAGTCATCATGCAGGCCGATGGCTGCCTGCTCGTACGCGTCAAGCAGAGCGCTTGAACGGAGGACAGACCCATGACAACCAACGCACTTTCCGAAGTCCACATGCAGATCATGTGGAACCGCTTGATCTCCGTCGTCGAAGAACAAGCCGTGACGCTTATCCGCACCGCTTTCAGCACCAGCGTCCGTGAATCGGGCGATCTTTCCGCAGGTGTATTCAACCGTGGTGGCAAGATGATTGCTCAGGCGGTGACCGGAACGCCCGGCCACGTCAACGCCATGGCGGAAGCCGTCGGGCATTTTATTCGCGATATCGGACCCGAAAACATCTTCGAAGGCGATGTCTACATCACCAATGACCCGTGGAAGGGCACAGGCCACCTGCACGACTTCACGGTGGTTTCGCCAAGCTTCCGCAACGGCGCACTGGTCGGTTACTTCGCCTGCACGGCGCACGTGGTCGACGTGGGTGGCCGAGGCTTCGGACCGGACGCGAACGAGGTGTACGAAGAGGGGATCTTTGTTCCCATCATGAAATTCGCGGAGCGGGGCAAGGTCAACAAGGATCTCGTCAATATTCTTCGCAACAATGTTCGTGAGAGCCACCAGGTGGTGGGCGACGTTTACTCACTCGCAGCATGCAATGAAATCGGCCATCGCCGTCTGATGGACATGATGGACGAATTCGATCTCGCGGATCTGGAAACGCTGGGCGAGTTCATTTTCAAACGCAGTTATGATGCGACCATAGAGCGTATCGCCGCGCTGCCGAAGGGCTCTTACTCCAACGTAATGCGCGTGGATGGATATGGCTCTCCGATCGACATCGCCGTGCGTCTCGATGTTGCCGAAGATCACATCCTCGCCGATTTCGAGGGGACGTCGCCACCGAGCCCTAAGGGCATCAATTGCCCGATCATCTACTCGGCTGCCTACGCTTGCTATGGTCTGAAATGCTCGCTCGCACCTGAAATTCCAAACAATCACGCGTCATTGCTGCCGTTCCGTACGACGGCACCGAAGGACTGCATTCTGAACGCGCAGCACCCCGCACCGGTGTCCGTTCGTCACGTCCTCGGCCATCTCGTCCCGGATGCCGTGCTTGGGGCCGTGCACAAGATGCTGCCAGGCCGCGTTCCGGCGGAAGGGGCGGGTGCTCTCTGGAACCTCCATGTCAGCGTGCGCCCGTTGCAAGGTGAAAAGGCGCCGGCAGATGGTGGCCAGCGCGCCGAAGTCCTGCTCTTCAATAGCGGTGGCGCAGGTGCCCGCTCGACCCTCGACGGCCTGAGTGCGACGGCATTCCCGAGCGGCGTTCATTCGATGTCTATCGAAGCCACAGAGCATGTCGGTCCGGTGATCTTCTGGCGCAAGGAGTTGCGCGACGGTTCCGGCGGTGCCGGTCAGTTTCGCGGTGGTCTTGGTCAGGTGGTCGAGATCTCTCCGACTGATGGTCACGAGATGCATTTCAACGCGATGTTCGATCGTATCGATCATCCGCCACGCGGCCGAGAGGGTGGCGAAAATGGTGCTGCGGGTGCGGTGCTTCTCGATGACGGCACCCGTCTTGCGTCCAAGGGTCGCCAGCATGTGCCGGCGGGCCGGCGGCTGATCCTGCAGCTTCCAGGCGGTGGTGGTTATGGCCCGGTCGACAAGCGTGAGGCCGCTGCCGCCGAACGCGACAGTGCCTTCGACTACGTCATTTCGAAATAGTTCTCCCGGTGATGTCGGGCGAGACGAAAGCCTCGTCCGGCATCAAACTCACGTCAGAATTCAAGGAAACCACAATGAGTTTCGAGAACAATCGCGCGACAGGCATTAAATCGTCGCCCAGCATGGCGATTGCCATGGCCGCGAAGAAGCTGGCGGCGGAAGGGCGCGATATTATCGATCTGTCGCTCGGAGAACCCGACTTCGAACCGCCTGAGCATGTTGCTGAAGCGGCCATGCAAGCGATCCGCAAAGGCGGCATTCGATACGGAGCGCCCGCCGGCATGGTCGATCTGCGTCAGGCGATTTCACGCAAGTTCAAGGTCGAGAACGGCCTGGACTACACGGTCGATGAGGTCATGGTTGCCAATGGTGCCAAACAGATCCTTTTTGATGTCTTTCTCGCAACCCTTGAACCAGGCGACGAGGTCATTATTCCAACGCCTTGTTGGGTTTCCTACGGCGACATCGTATCCTTGCACGGTGGCGAGCCTATTTATGTTGGCTGTGGTGCCGCGTCAGGGTTCAAAATTTCTGCCAAGCAACTGGAAGAGGCGATAACGCCGAAAACCCGTTGGTTGATGCTGAACTCGCCTTCTAATCCAACTGGTGCCATCTATTCTGCCGAGGAATATCGTCAGCTCGCAGCCGTGCTCGCCCGTTATCCGCGTGTTCTCGTCGTTTCCGATGAAATCTACGAGCATGTCCTTTTGCGGGACACGAGTTTCGTCTCTTTCGGACAGGCTTGCCCGGAACTGCGAGATCGAACCTTGATCGTCAACGGCGTATCCAAGGCCTACGCCATGACCGGCTGGCGGCTTGGATATGCGGCAGGACCGAAGCCGTTGATCGCCGCACTCAACAAGATGCAATCGCAAAGCGTTTCCTGTGTATCCCCCATCGCGCAAGCGGCAGCGCTTGCGGCGCTGACGGGAGATCAGAGTTTTGTTGGGCAGGGGGCAAAGACCTTTGCCGGGAGGGCAAAAGTCGTCGCTGAGCGCCTGGCCGAAATCGACGGTATCGATTTCACTCCTCCCGATGGCGCTTTTTACGCTTTCATTGGCGTCCAGAAACTGCTGGGCCGCAAGACATCCAACGGTGATGTCGTCAAAGACGACACGGCTTTCGCCGCTTGCCTATTACAGCAATTCGGTCTGTCGAGCGTGCCTGGCGCGGCGTTTGGCGCACCCGGTTACATCCGCCTTTCCATCGCGGCATCCGATCAGGAACTTATCGGTGCCTGTGAACGGCTCGCAGCCATGGTTCAGTCGCTGGAATCCTGAGGCGCAGATCCCAAAAACAAAACAGAGGGATGGGTGGCGATCGTCGCACCCGGACAAGAGGAGGTACACCATGAAAACTCAAGACCTGAAACATGCGCTCGGTGCTGGGCTTTTGTCCTTTCCGGTCACGCATTTCGATCAGGAAGGACGATTTAACCCCAAGAGTTACGCAGAGCATGTGAACTGGCTCTCCGGCTTCGAGGCGGCAACCTTGTTTGCTGCCGGCGGGACAGGCGAGTTTTTCTCGCTGACACCGGAAGAAATCCCTGAAATCGTGCGTGTCGCCAAGGATGCCGCCGGCAAGACGCCAATTGTGTCCGGTTGCGGTTATGGTACGGAGATCGCGGTCTCGATTGCCAAATCCGTGGAGAAGGCAGGCGCCGATGGCATTCTATTGCTGCCGCATTATCTGATCGATGCGCCACAGGAAGGTCTCTACCGTCACATCAAGGCGGTCTGCCAGGCAACCGGGATGGGGGTCATGGTCTATAACCGCGATAATTCCGTTCTGCAGGCCGATACGCTGGCGCGACTTTGTGACGAGTGCGAAAACCTCGTGGGCTTCAAGGATGGGACAGGTGATATCGGTCTTGTCCGCCAGATTACCGCGAAGATGGGTGATCGCCTCACCTACCTCGGTGGTATGCCAACGGCAGAGCTTTTCGCCGAAGCCTATCTCGGTGCTGGCTTCACGACCTATTCTTCGGCCGTCTTCAATTTCGTGCCGGGACTTGCGGTCGAGTTTTACAAAGCGCTTCGCGCCGGGGAGCGGGCCAAGTGCGAAACGATCCTCATCGACTTCTTCTATCCCTTCATGGCCATCCGTAACCGTGCCAAGGGTTATGCCGTCTCCGCCGTCAAGGCTGGTGTACGACTGCAAGGCTTCGACGCAGGTCCTGTTCGTTCACCGCTGCAGGACCTGACGGCCGAAGAGATGACAATGATGGAGCAGCTTATCGGACAACATAAACGCTAAGCAAAACGGAGGGGCCGTCTTTATGCAAAGACGGCCCTTTGTCGATCGCCAAGAATAGCGATGAAGCAGCGGACACTGCCTTCCTGGTCACCGATCCCATTGCCGATCCCTTGGGCCTCTGTTCAGATTTCGCCAAGGGGCGTATACTGGAGAGACGTGCAGTTTCGGTCCATTGGTCCCGGTTTATGCGCGGGAATGCCTGTTGACCGTTGCTGCCAAGGCGTAATCGGGAGGAAACGTCATGGCGCATTTTCATGTGATTGCGGGTGGGCGCGATAACGCCGTCTTCCCGAATGTCAGACGCATCAGTGTTTCGGATGTCTTCGCAGCGCTTAAAGAAGGCTTGGATGATTTTTGGGACAAGCCGTCTCATTATGTTTTTCTCTGCCTGATTTACCCCGTTGCCGGCATCGTGCTGGCGCGCTGGACGTCCGGCGCCAATGCCCTGCCTCTGGTATTTCCACTGATGTCGGGTTTCGCCCTGCTTGGACCCTTCGCCGCTATTGGTCTTTATGAGATCAGCCGTAGGCGCGAACTCGGTATGGACACATCCTGGCAACATGCACTGGAAGTCCGCCACTCTCCGGCAATCCCGGCGATCCTTGCCGTCGGAGCTCTACTGGTCGCGATCTTCGTGGCCTGGATGTACACCGCGCAAGCGCTTTATATCCGCCTGTTCGGGCCTGAACAGCCGGCATCGCTGATGACCTTTATCAGTGATGTTTTCACGACATCTCAGGGTTGGCAGTTGATGCTCTATGGCAACCTGATTGGCTTCTTCTTTGCCCTGATTGTGCTCTGCACCACGGTTGTCGCTTTTCCGCTCCTTCTCGATCGCGATACCGGCGCTTTGGCAGCGGTTTACACGTCGTTGAAAGCGGTGGTCGTCAATCCGATCGAAATGATGTTGTGGGGACTGATCGTGGCAGTTCTGCTGGCAGCAGGCTTTGCAGTTTTCTTCGCCGGTCTTGCCATCGTCATACCGGTTCTCGGACATGCCACCTGGCACCTCTACCGCAAGGTCGTCGAGCCGGAACGCCTCTGAGGGATTGAACGCCTTTCCTCTCCGGCGCTCACGTCATTCAGGGCGTGGCGCCGAAGAAGGACAGTCGGGTAAAGAGTGTGTAATTCGCCTCCGACATCATGAGCGCCATGAAAACCAGCACCAGTATCGGGGGAAGTAAAACGGCGTAAACAAGGGCCAGCCGTTCCCATGCCATGTGCATGAAGACTGCGATGATCAGCCCCGCCTTGAGAAGCATGAAGAGGATGATCAGCGACCAGCGCGGATAACCCTGTATGCCCAGATAATCGACCATGTAGGAAAAGGCGCTGAGGACGAAGAGCAGCCCCCAGACGAGTAGATAAAGCCGTATGGAATGCTGTTGATGTTCGGTTCGCGTTTGAACTGGCGCTGTTTCGTTCATGATGGCGCTCCTCACCACAGATAGAAGAATGCGAAGATGAAAACCCAGACAAGATCGACGAAGTGCCAGTAGAGGCCCATGATCTCAACAGCTTCGTATTGACCCTTTCGACTGGTGAAAAAGCCCCGCCGCTCTGTATCGAAATCGCCCCGCCAGACCTTTCGCGCAACGATCAGCAGGAAAATGACCCCGATCGTGACATGGGTGCCGTGAAAGCCGGTGATCATGAAGAAGGTCGAGCCGAATTGCACAGCGCCCCACGGGTTTTCCCAGGGGCGTACGCCCTCCGAAATCAGCTTCGTCCATTCGAACGCCTGCATGCCGACGAAGCTGACACCGAGAAGTGCCGTCAGCAGCATCAGAACGGCCGTCTTGCCCTTTTCGCGGCGGTAGCCAAAGTTCACTGCCATTGCCATCGTGCCGCTGCTTGAGATCAGCACGAACGTCATGATGGCGATGAGGATCAGCGGGACATCCTGTCCTGCGATGTGAAGCGCAAACACCTCGCTCGGGTTCGGCCATGGAACGGTGGTGGACATGCGGGCGGTCATGTAGGCCAGCAGAAAACATCCGAAGACGAAAATGTCGCTGAGGATGAAGAACCACATCATGGCCTTGCCCCAGGACGCAGTTTTGAAGGCGCGTTGATCCGAGGAAAAATCGGCGGCAATGCCCTTGAGGCCGGACGGGCGGACTGGCTGGTTACCATGCGTTTGGGCGGACTGAACCATTTTGTCCTCCTAATTCAGCAGTTGTCGGCACAGGTCGGCGAAATCATTCGCCCATCCTGCAAAAATTGCGAAAAGAATGAGCCAGACTGCCAGCATGAAATGGGCGTAAATTGCCGAGAGATCGATGCTGAGGCGAAGTCTGTTTCGCGGGAAATCGGCCGAAAATGCTCTGACGGTTGTGTGTCCGAGAACAAGGATACCGCCAAGGATATGCAGGCCGTGCAGCCCTGTCAGCAGGTAGAAGAAGCTGTCTGCCGGGTTGCCCGAGAAGACGAAGCCGGAAGACGCAAGCTCACGCCATGCTTCGACCTGCCCGATGAGGAAAAGAAGCGCGAGAACGAAACTGGCGGTTAGATCGTGACGGACAGCGCTTTCGCGTCCACGTTTGGCTTCGACTTTTGCCCATTGAAGAGTGGCACTAGCGAGGATCAGTACGCCAGTGTTAAGCCACAAAATCCGCGGCACCGGCGTTGCCCACCAGTCCGAAGACGCCATCCGCATGAAATAGGCGCTGATGAAGAGGCTGAACAGTGCGCCGACCACGCCGAGGAATACGAACAATCCGATCTTTATGGGGGGCGTGGAAGGGTGATCCGTGAGCGGTATCGTGCCAGTCTCGAGCCACGGTTTCGAGGTGAGCCTTTGGCCGGACATCCACCAGACGATCACCGCACCGATGGCGGTAAGGAAAATCAGCGTGGCACTCATGATGTTGCCTCCCGCGTGTTGCCGCCGGTGGCCGGTACGGTCTGTGGAATGAAGTCTTCCGTTGCTCCGGGAACGCTGTAGTCATAGGCCCAGCGGTAGACGACCGGCAATTCCCGGCCCCAGTTGCCGTGTGCCGGTGGGGTTTGCGGCGTCTGCCATTCGAGTGTTGTCGCTCTCCAGGGGTTGCCGCCTGCAGGTTTGCCTTTGAAAAGGCTCCAGACGAGATTGAACAGGAAAACCATTTGTCCGGCGCCGACAATCAGCGCCATCACGGTGATGAAAATGTTCAACGTATGGGCCGAAGCCGGTACGAACGCCGTTTCGCCCAGCTCGTAATAGCGGCGCGGCACGCCGATCAGGCCGAGATAGTGCATGGGGAAGAAGATGGCATAGGCACCGAGGAAGGTGATCCAGAAGTGAATATGCCCGAGGATAGTGTTCAGCATGCGTCCGGTTACCTTCGGATACCAATGATAGATGGCACCAAAGACAACGAGGATCGGCGCGACGCCCATGACCATGTGGAAATGCGCAACGACGAACATGGTGTCGGACAGCGGAACATCAACGACGACGTTGCCAAGAAAGAGGCCGGTCAACCCGCCATTGACGAAGGTCACGATGAAGGAAAGCGCGAACAGCATGGGTAGGGTCAGGTGGATGTCGCCACGCCAGAGTGTCAGCACCCAGTTATAGACCTTGATGGCCGTCGGCACCGCGATGATGAGAGTGGTCGTGGCGAAGAAGAAACCAAAGGCGGGATTCATGCCGCTGACATACATGTGATGGGCCCAGACGACGAAGCTGAGCGCGGCGATGATGACGATTGCCCACACCATCATGCGATAACCGAAAATGTTCTTGCGCGCGTGGGTGCTGATGAGATCCGAGACGATACCGAAGGCAGGCAGCGCCACGATGTAGACTTCCGGATGACCGAAGAACCAGAAGAGGTGTTGGAACAGGATGGGGCTGCCGCCGCCGTGCTGCAACTGCGTTCCCATTTCGACAATGGCAGGCATGAAAAAGCTGGTGCCCAACAATCGATCGAACAGCATCATGACCGAAGCAACAAAGAGGGCTGGAAAGGCAAGCAGCGCCATCACCGTTGCGGTAAAAATGCCCCAGACTGTGAGCGGCATGCGCATCAGCGTCATGCCGCGTGTGCGCCCCTGTAGAACGGTGACGACATAGTTCAGGCCACCGAGGGTAAAGCCGATGATGAAGACGATTAGCGAGGAAAGCATGAGGACGATACCCCAGTTGCTTCCCCCCGGCGTGCCTGAAAGCACGGATTGCGGCGGATAGAGCGTCCAGCCAGCGCCGGATGGTCCTCCGGGTGCGAAAAAGCCTGCGACAAGGATGAGCACGGCCAGGAGATAGATCCAGTAGCTCAGCATGTTGGCATAGGGAAATACCATGTCACGCGCGCCAACCATCAGCGGAATGAGATAGTTGCCGAAGCCGCCGAGAAACAGCGCGGTCAACAGATAAACGACCATGATCATGCCGTGCATGGTGATGAACTGGTAATAGCGATCTGCGTCAATGAAGGTGAAGTAACCGGGAAAAGCGAGTTGCAGCCGCATCAGCCAGGACAACACGAGGGCGACCAGGCCGATCGACAGAGCGGTAAGAGAATACTGGACGGCTATCACCTTCGCGTCCTGACTGAAAACGTATCTCGTCCACCAGCTTTTGGGATGGTAAAGCTCCATCTCCGCGACTTCTGCGGGTGGAATGGCGTCTGCGCTGTCCGAGCGGATTTCCGTCATGGTCTTCCCTCCTTTCCTCCCGATCGTCTACTTCGCAGCCGTCAATTTGACGGTTGCGGCGCCTCTGAGGCCGTAAGCTGTGTGAAGGTCGGCTGCTGTTCCAGCCATGCCTGATAGGTGGCCGCGTCATCGACCACGACGGTTCCACGCATCTGGGGATGGCCGACACCGCACAGTTCGGCACAGAGAACGTCGAAGGTTCCGGTTCGTGTCGGCGTGAACCAGAAAAACGTTACCATGCCGGGAATCATGTCCATCTTGGCGCGGAATTCCGGCACGTAGAAATCATGAATGACGTCTATGGAGCGCAACAGCACCTTCACCGGCTTGCCGACTGGCACATGCAGCTCACCACCATCGACGATCACGTCATCCAGGCCGGAGGTATCATTTTTATCAAGGCCGAGTGGGTTATCGGGGGTGACGGCACTGGTGTCGGAACGACCAAGTTTTCCGTCAGCACCCGGCAGCCGGAAACTCCACAGCCACTGTTGGCCGACGATCTCGACGGGAGCGGCATCCGCCGGGACGGAAATGAAACGGTCCCAAACGATCAGGCCGGGCGCGAGCATGGCGGCAACCCCAATGGCGGTGCCGCCGGCAAGCGTCCATTCGAGTTTGCGGTTTTCCGGTTCATAGGCTGCCCTGTTCCCCGGCTTGTGCCGAAAGCGAAAGACACAATAGGCAACGAACAGAACCACAGCGATGAAGACGATGCCGGTGATCCAGAACGTAATGACGAGCGTGTGGTCGATATAACTCCAGTTGGACGCAATCGGCGTCCACCACCAGGGGCTCAGCATGTGAAACAACACGGAGCCAACCACCAGCAGAACGAGAATCAGCACAACAGCCATTTCCGTCTCCTCCCTGAGACGATTGCGACCGTGGACGTGAAACTGCTTTTTTAGAAAAGTGTGACCGTCATTATCTCACAAATGAAAAATGTGGGCAATTACGGCGATTTAGCTAGTATCCGTCCCTTTCGGGACGTGGTCCTACTTTGAGAACTGTTTCAGATAGGCCGTGAGATTGGTGATTTCCGTATCGTCCTTCAGACCCGCGAAAGCCATTTTTGTACCTTTGACCTTCGATTTCGGGTTGTGCAGATAATCACGCAGTGTTGCCTCGTCCCAGACGAGGCCGCCTTCACCCGCATCCTTCATCGCCGCCGAGTAGGAGAAGTCCGGATGTGTTCCGGCCTTCCTACCGAACAAGCCGTTCAGTGATGGTCCCACCTTGTTCTGGTCCGTCTCGGTGACGTGACAGGTGGCGCACTTCTTGAAGACGATTGCGCCGGCAGTCACGTCACCTTCCTGAGCGTAAGCAGCAGGCGGTGAAAATACGAAAAGAGTTGCAAGCAGCAGAAATCCGCGACAAGTCATGGCAAGCCTCCTCCCAGAGTCGCCGAAGCGCGAGGCGGAAACTGTCGAGCCCGGAAGGCTTGCCGGTTTCGGACGCTCATACCGTCTTTTTCGTTCTTGATTGAGTACGGCTGCGCTTAGGGGAATTTTATTCCTTCAAGATTGCAAGTCAATCGTGACGCGAAACGGTACGTTTTCGTCCGATGCATTGATTAGCGGCATCGGGAACGAACGGAGGAGAGTTCGCCGGAGACTTCGAACAGCCGATCCCGAACATCCGACATGCCTGTATCTCCCATCAGGTCATCCGTCAGAAGCGAACGATATTCGTGAACGAGAAGTCTGCGCTCGAGATCGTCTCGCAAGGCAGAAAGACGAAAGAAACGGTGCAGTTTCATCGTAATATCTCCTGTTTCCAGTCAGGCAGCTTTTGACGCTGCATGGACCGTGTTTCCAGTCGACACCAACTTATGGATCGCACGCAAAACTTCCGCCGGTGAAGCGAAGTATCGTCCATCCAGGTCATGAACATGAAATTTTACGGCAATGAACTTCAGCAGGCCGTTGTCGGGGACAACAATTCCAACCGCAATACCCGCATATTCGATCACTTGTCTGGTCATCGGAAAGCCTCGTATTGTCGCTGAACGTCGCAGCGTAGGGTGTCAATGAAGGAGGCGCCGAAGCGGCTCCGATTTAGTCTATTAATTTAGTGGACTATATCGCGTTGACGACCGGAAGGCTTGGCATTCCATGCTGACATGTTTGCCGGTTCATAGAAATTTCTTCGAAGATTTACGGATTAGCCGCGTCGCGCAGCCTCTATTGCCGCGACGTTGATCTTTTTCATGGTCATCATCGCATCAAAAGCCCGTTTTGCCTCATCACCGCCGGCTGTGAGTGCTTCAATCAGGGTTCTTGGTGTTATCTGCCAGGAGATTCCCCACTTGTCCCGGCACCAGCCGCACTCGCTCTCTTCGCCGCCATTGCCGACAATGGCGTTCCAGTAGCGATCGGT
Source organism: Agrobacterium tumefaciens (assembly GCA_025559845.1). Lineage (NCBI taxonomy): Bacteria > Pseudomonadati > Pseudomonadota > Alphaproteobacteria > Hyphomicrobiales > Rhizobiaceae > Agrobacterium > Agrobacterium tumefaciens. The sequence continues at coordinate 1,036,727 of CP048470.1, read as the reverse complement.
TTCCTCCTGGTCTTCGGTGGAGATCTGAAACGAGAATGCTTCGTTGTGTTTGAAGACCGGTCCGCCGTTCAAACCAACACAAGGAACGCCTCCAACCGTAAACTCGACCGTGAGGACATCACCCTCCTTGCCGGAAGGATAGTCACCCGGTGCACGGACAATCGCGCCCATTACGCTGTTTGGAAATGTCGTTGTGTAGAAGCGAGCCGCAGCCTCGGCGTCCTTGTCGTACCAGACGCAAACGGTGTTTTTTGCAATTGCCATGGTTCTTCCCTCTTGCTTGAAATGCCGGAAATCCGACCAGCCTCGTTGGAATGATTGAGCTGTAAGAACGTTCGCGCGCCATCGGGCGTTCCCTTGAGGACGGCTGGAAAACTGTCAGGGACGGAAAATCAGGATGGTGTGAAGACTTGCGCAGGAGCGGCTTGCAACAAGCGCCGCAGTTCGGCATTTTTTGAGATGACTGCTTGATGGGAGACGACAATGTCGAGCGATCAAAAGGCAATGCTGGTTCGAATTACCGGCAAGGTACAGGGTGTCAGTTTCCGCGTCTGGACGCGCCAGGAAGCCTTGAAGCTCGGTCTGGCGGGTTCGGTCCGCAATGAAGCCGACGGTTCTGTCGTTGCCCTAATCGCAGGACCAGAGCATGCCGTCTCCTCAATGATTGAAGGCTTCTGGCACGGACCGCGCGGCGCATCCGTGGTCGACGTACAAACGCAGGCGGTGACACTACAGGATTGGCCGACAGGATTTCACATCACTGGATAGGCGACCGATAACCGCTGCCTACGAGATCGAAATGATTTCCAGTTCGTGGCCGCCCATTTCCACCGCGTCACCGACCGCTTTACCCATGAGGCGCGTCGCTACCGGTGAAACAAAGGAGATCGAGCCGGCTTTGGGGTCTGCTTCGTCCTCTCCCACGATGCGGTAGGTCTGCACCCGCCCGTCATCGCGGCTGAAAGTAACCGTGTTGCCGAACGCGATGGTATCGAACGACGCCGGATCAGGGATGACCTGCGCCGTTCTCACTCTCGCAGCAAAATAGCGGACGTCGCGCAGGGGGCTCGCCGCCTGCCGACGCCGTTCATTGATGTCCTCGATCGCATTTGTCGCTTCATAAGCATCGCGAGCCTGTTGAAGCTGCAATTCCAGAGCCTTCATGCCGGTTTGCGTCACGAGGTTCGGGTGAGATGAAATCGGACGGTCGGGCAGCAAAGTTTCCGATGCTGTTTCGGAACTCTCTTCTTTGGTGAAAGCAACACTCACTGTCTCGCTCCGTCTTGATCTCTGTTCAGGCGCTGGTCGCTACCGCGCCAGTGGCAAAGGCTTCTTTCACTGCCAACTCCGCCATGGCCATCGCTGCATCCCTGGTCTTGGCAGCGGCGATGAACCGACCATTGTGACAGAAGCTTGCTCCTTTAACGCCGGAGGCGGCTTCAAGATCCTCATTGGTCAGGCCTGCCCATGCCAAAGGCAGGTCAGCCCGCAACTCGAACCCTTCGTCTGCACGTCGAATTCCGGTCAGGCACCAGTCGTTGCCGCGTGGATGGACCACGAACAGAAGATGATCTGCGCCTGCTTTGACAATCGCCGGCCGGAACGGCATGCCGAGGGGCAGTTCCAGAATATACCCTGCACCGGCGTCGACGATAGCCTTGTTCACAAGTGCTTCGGCACGAAGCTTTGCGGCACTTTTCGCGATCTTGGCTTCGACGAAGCTGCGGGCGATGTCGAGCGCTGCATGGAATGCCCGCGTTTCTGCTTCGGGATCGGTCTCATCGAAAACCGGTTTCAGGATTTCGAGAAGTGCGGGCAGCGTCAGTCCCGCCAACTGTCCCGCGGTGGAGGGGCTCAGCGCACCATTGTCGACCAGATCGACCGGCAGCACGAAGCCGCTGTCGAAAGAGGCATGGACGGCTTCGATGTGCTCTGCCGGGATCGCCAATGCTGCGAGATAATTCCGACCATAGTGCTTCCAGATCAGGCCGAAGGAGCTGTAGGGCTGGCCATCGTCCCTGAGCGGCGCGCCACGCTGGTGGTGATCGAATATTCCCTTCGCCTCATCATAGGCGCCGCCGACGTCGTAGATGATCCGGTCTTCGCCGGGCGTGATCCATTCCGGTGCTCTGCTGCGAACAAGGCGGGCTTCTGGAAAGAGCCGGGTGAGGATGACGCTGGACAGCAGTTCATCGGCATGGAAGCCACCGGAATGGGTGACGAGGAAATCCGGGATCATGTCGGGATAAGCCTTTTGGGTTTTGAGAGGCAGGTTTGCGGTTGGTCCGCCTTGAATTGAAGCACCTGATACCTCCTGCCGGGCCCTATCTCAACCCGTCATTCGATCCACGCTCTTGCGATCGTCTCGAGGACTGGTATTTCCGCCCGGCCGTTCCATATAGCTAAAGGAGCCGGTCCTGACGCGAGATGCGTCACAAATTTTCAGGTCCGGTTCCACCGCTACGTCATGACCAAGGTCAGCAGCGGTCTGTTTTGCGATCATGTATTTCAGGACGAAAGGAATCCTTGATGGGAATTGAACGCAAACTGCACCTCGGTGCATTCATGCGACCCGTAAGCCTTCACACCGGTGCCTGGCGTTATCCGGGCGCATGGCCGGATGCCAATTTCAATTTTGCCCATCTCACCCGTTTTGCCCAACAGCTTGAGGCTGCCAAGTTCGACGCCTTTTTCATGGCCGATCACCTTGCTGTCCTCAACATGCCGGTCGAGGCTTTGCGACGAAGCCATACGGTCACATCGTTCGAGCCATTCACCCTGCTATCGGCGCTTGCGGCTGTCACCAGCCGCATCGGACTGGTGGCAACAGCCTCGACAACATTTGACGAGCCCTATCACGTTGCACGGCGTTTCGCCTCGCTCGACCATTTGAGCGGTGGAAGGGCGGGATGGAATATCGTGACCACGGCCAACCCGGATGCAGCATTGAATTTCGGACGCGAAACGCAGCCCGACCATTCGCAGCGATATTCGCGGGCACGCGAGTTTTATGACGTCGTCACCGGTCTCTGGGACTCTTTTGCCGATGACGCTTTTATTCGTGATACCGAAAGCGGAATTTTCTTCGATCCTGACCGGATGCATGCGGTGCATCACAAGGGGCGTGAGTTTTCCGTGCAGGGTCCGCTCAATATCGCACGTCCCGTTCAGGGATGGCCTGTCATTGTGCAGGCTGGCGCGTCCGAGCCTGGTCGCCAACTGGCGGCGGAAACGGCTGAGGTTGTGTTCGCAGCGCCTGCCCATCTTGCTGCCGGCAAGTCCTTCTACAAGGACGTCAAGGATCGCGCCGTTGCGGCGGGCCGCTCTTACGATGATATCGTCATTCTGCCGGGTGCATTCGTCGTCGTTGGCGACACCGTCGAAGAAGCGCGCGCGAAGCGTGCGAGGCTGGACAGTCTCGTCCACTATGACAGCGCCATCGCCTCGCTTTCCATAGCCCTCGGCCATGATGCCTCGACATTCGATCCAGATGGGCCGTTGCCGGATATCCCTGAGACAAACGCCAGCAAATCAAGCCGGGAAAGGGTGATTGAACTGGCCCGGACCGAGGGGCTTACGGTGCGCCAACTGGCCCAGCGTCTTGGCGGTTATGCGGGGCTGGCTTTCGTCGGCACGCCGGCGACGATCGCCGATGATATGGAGCGCTGGCTCCATGAGGAAGGCTCGGACGGGTTCAACGTCTCGTTTCCCTTCCTGCCGGCCGGACTGGATGATTTCACCAGACTGGTGGTACCGGAGTTGCAAAGACGTAACTTGTTCCGCACCGAATATGACGGCACGACACTGCGCGACCATCTCGGTCTTCGCCGTCCCGCCAATCGTTTCTTTCCGTCTTCGGATGAGGGCGAGGCAAATTAAAGCCTTCGGCCGTCATTCCGTGCAAAACGCGAATGACGGCTGAGGGGTTTGGTGATGTCAGGCTGCGCCGCAGATCGACAGGAACTCGTTGACGTCGGCCTCTGTCGTTGCAAAGCTCGTCACCATGCGGATCAGCATTTCGTCGTCTGCGACTTTTTCCGGCATATCGCGTGGAACAAGCCAGTCGTAGAACTTTGCGCCTTTTTCAGTCGCGGCATCTGCCGATGCCTTGGGAAGAATGGCGAAGACCTCGTTGGCCGATGTCGGCCATGCCAGACGCGCGCTGTTGAGCGAGCCAAAGCCGGCGCGCAGCCGGTCGGCCATGGCGTTGGCGTGGCTGGCGAGACCGAGCCAGAGATCGTCCTGCAAATAGGCGTCGAACTGGGCGGCAATGAATCGCGACTTGGAGAAAAGCTGGGCAGTCCGTTTGCGCAGAAACGCGAAGTCTTTTGCAAGCGTCGGATCAAAGAACACAATTGCCTCTGCGCACCAGCAGCCGTTTTTCGTGCCACCGAATGACAGCACGTCGACGCCGCGTTTCCAGGTCATTTCTGCGGGTGTTGTTCCCAGCGAAACGAGAGCGTTTGCAAAGCGGGCCCCATCCATGTGCAATGGCAGGCCGTTGTTTTTGGCGATCTTGGAAATGGCGTCGATTTCATCCAGCGTGTAGACGGTTCCCACCTCGGTTGCCTGCGTCATGCTGACGGCAGCTGCGCGTCCGTGATGGATGGCGTCCTGTGGATAGCGTGCGATGCGCTCGACAAGATTCTCCGGCAGCATTTTACCGTTCGGGCCCTCGACGGCGACCATGCGCATGCCGCTGAAAAAATCCGGTGCGCCGCATTCGTCTTCAATGATGTGGGCTTCCGAGTGACAGAAGGTCAGACCGCCCGGGCGTGCAATGCTGGCGAGGGAAAGAGAATTTGCCGCAGTGCCTGTGGCAACAAAGAAGACGGCCACCTCACGTTCGAACAACTCGTTGAAGCGGCTTTCGATAGAGCGGTCCAATTCGCTCGTGCCGTAGGCTGCGGCAAAACGGGTGGACTCCTTCGAGAGCCGGTCGTTGATGGCAGGGTGGGCACCAGCCCAATTGTCTGAAGCAAAAAACATCTTTGGGGCTTTCCGATGGATGGTATCTGTTTGTGCGGGCAGTCTGCGGGATGACTCGCAAAGTTTTATGACCTCACTTCGCAAATGGCAAATAGGGTAATGAAAGCAACAGTGAGGGGCTGTTTCTCAAAAGAAAATTTCGCGGGATCGACGTCTCTGGAAACTTCGCTGCAAAAGTCCGGTTTTATAAATTGAACATGCGCCTTGCTAAACGAGCCCATTTCTGCCAAAATTCTTGAGAATTGAGACAGCTATGCTGTCCTAAATTTTAACGAGCCGGAATGACGGCGGGTTTCATGTTCAGTGAAAATCCGCGTCGAACCGGTTCTTTGTGCGAGACCGTGCAAGTGCTTTGCAGGAGGGACGAACAATGACGAACAAGACGCTGGCGGATAACGCTGCCGCCATCATGACCACTGACTGTCCCACCGCGGCCGGGGCCGCTTCCGTTGCAGTGACGAAGGTCACTCCGCGTGGTCTGCCGGAAAAGCAGGGTCTCTACGACCCGGCAAATGAGCACGATGCCTGTGGCGTCGGTTTTGTCGCGCATATGAAGGGGCAGAAATCCCATCAGATCGTCAAGGACGGCCTGTTTATCCTCGAAAACCTCACTCATCGCGGCGCTGTCGGCGCCGATCCGCTGATGGGCGATGGTGCCGGTATTCTGGTGCAGATCCCCGACCGCTTTTTCCGTGAAGAAATGGCCAAGCAGGGCGTCACCCTGCCAAAGGCGGGTGAATACGCCGTCGGTCATATCTTCATGCCGCGCGACCCATCGCGTATCGAACACTACAAGAAAGTCATCATCGACGTCATCGGTGAGGAAGGCCAGCAGTTCATCGGTTTCCGCGATGTCCCGGTCGACAATTCCTCCCTCTCCAAAGCGCCCGATATCGCTGCGACCGAACCGCACCATGTTCAGGTGTTCATCGGCGCTGGCCGCGACGCTGCGACGAACGCAGAGTTCGAACGCCAGCTCTTCCTGATCCGCAAGGTCATTTCCAACCGCATCTATGATGAGGGCGGTGGCAAGGAAGCGCAGGACTTCTACCCTGTATCGCTGTCGTCTTCGACGATCGTCTACAAGGGCATGTTCCTGGCCTATCAGGTTGGCGCCTACTACAAGGATCTTTCGGACCCGCGTTTCGAATCCGCCGTGGCGCTCGTCCATCAGCGTTTCTCGACCAACACCTTCCCGTCGTGGAAGCTGGCTCACCCGTACCGCATGGTCGCCCATAACGGCGAAATCAACACGCTGCGCGGTAACGTCAACTGGATGGCTGCGCGTCAGGCGTCGGTTTCTTCCGTTCTGTTCGGCGACGACATCTCCAAGCTCTGGCCGATCTCTTATGAAGGCCAGTCGGACACCGCCTGCTTCGACAACGCGCTCGAGTTCCTCGTGCGTGGCGGCTATTCCATGGCGCATGCCGTGATGATGCTGATCCCGGAAGCATGGGCGGGCAACCAGTCCATGTCGGCTGAACGCAAGGCATTCTACGAATATCATGCCGCTCTGATGGAGCCATGGGATGGCCCGGCCGCCGTGGCCTTTACGGATGGCAAGCAGATCGGCGCGACGCTTGACCGTAACGGCCTGCGTCCAGCCCGTTATCTCGTGACCGATGACGACCGCATCATCATGGCTTCGGAAGCTGGCACCTTGCCGGTTCCGGAAGAGCGCATCGTCAAGAAATGGCGCCTGCAGCCCGGCAAGATGCTGCTGATCGATATGGAAAAGGGCTCGATCATTTCCGACGAGGAAGTGAAGCACGAGCTGGCTGCCAAGCATCCTTACCGCACCTGGCTGGATCGCACGCAGCTCATTCTGGAAGAGCTGAAGCCGGTAGAGCCGCGTGCGCTGCGCCGCGACGTATCGCTTCTCGACCGTCAGCAGGCCTTTGGTTACACCAGCGAAGACACCAAGCTCCTGATGTCGCCGATGGCGACAACCGGTCAGGAAGCGATCGGTTCGATGGGTACGGACACGCCGATTTCGGCAATGTCGGAAAAGTCGAAGCTGCTTTACACCTATTTCAAGCAGAACTTCGCACAGGTCACCAACCCGCCGATCGATCCGATCCGCGAGGAGCTGGTGATGAGCCTAGTGTCCTTCATCGGTCCGCGCCCGAACATCCTTGATCACGAAGGCGCAGCCCGCGCCAAGCGTCTCGAAGTTCGCCAGCCGATCCTGACCAATGGCGATCTGGAAAAGATCCGCTCCATCGGTCATACGGAAGACCGTTTCGATACCAAGACACTCGACTTCACATACGATGTGGAGCGTGGCGCCGAAGGCATGCCTGACATGCTGGACCGCCTGTGCGAGCGTGCCGAATCCGCCGTGCGTGGCGGCTACAACATCATCGTGCTGTCGGATCGTCAGCTTGGACCGGATCGCATTGCTATCCCGGCTCTGCTTGCAACCGCTGCCGTGCACCATCACCTGATCCGCAAGGGCCTTCGTACCTCGGTCGGTCTCGTTGTCGAAACCGGCGAGCCACGCGAAATCCATCACTTCTGTCTGCTGGCAGGTTACGGTGCGGAAGCGATCAACCCTTATCTCGCCTTCGACACGCTGCTTGATATGCACAAGCACAACGCCTTCCCGAAGGAAGTGTCGGAAGACGAAGTTGTCTACCGTTATATCAAGGCGGTCGGTAAGGGCATCCTCAAGGTCATGTCCAAGATGGGCATTTCCACCTACCAGTCCTATTGCGGCGCGCAGATTTTTGACGCCATCGGCCTGTCGTCGGAATTCGTCGCACAGTATTTCTTCGGTACAGCGACCTCCATCGAAGGTGTCGGTTTGACGGAAATCGCCGAGGAAACCGTGACCCGTCACACGGCGGCTTTCGGCAAGGACCCGATCCTCGCCAACACGCTCGATATCGGCGGCGAATACGCCTATCGTATGCGCGGCGAAAGCCACGCCTGGACGCCTGACGCCGTAGCCTCTCTGCAGCACGCGGTTCGTGGTAACAGCCAGGATCGCTACCGCGAGTTTGCCGGCATGGTGAACGACACCGCGCTGCGCATGAACACCATCCGTGGTCTGTTCAAGATCAAGGGTGCGGAAGCGCTTGGCCGCAAGCCTGTTTCCGTGGATGATGTCGAGCCCGCTGCTGAAATCGTCAAACGTTTCTCGACAGGTGCGATGTCGTTCGGCTCCATCAGCCGCGAAGCGCATACAACGCTTGCAATCGCCATGAACCGGATCGGCGGCAAGTCGAACACCGGTGAAGGCGGCGAAGAATCCGACCGTTACATGCCGCTTCTGAACGGCCAGCCAAATCCGGAACGGTCTGCAATCAAGCAGATTGCCTCCGGCCGCTTTGGTGTGACGACGGAATATCTCGTTAATGCCGACATGCTGCAGATCAAGGTCGCGCAGGGCGCCAAGCCCGGCGAAGGTGGTCAGTTGCCCGGTCACAAGGTCGATGCCACGGTTGCCAAGACCCGCCATTCGACCCCGGGTGTCGGTCTCATCTCGCCGCCGCCGCATCATGATATCTATTCGATCGAAGATCTGGCGCAACTCATCTACGATCTGAAGAACGTCAACCCGGAAGCCGATGTTTCCGTGAAACTCGTTTCCGAAGTCGGCGTTGGCACGGTTGCTGCCGGTGTTGCCAAGGCACGCGCCGACCATATTACCGTTGCCGGTTTCGATGGTGGAACGGGTGCGTCGCCCTTGACCTCGCTCAAGCATGCCGGTTCTCCGTGGGAAATCGGCCTCGCCGAAACACAGCAGACGCTGGTGCTGAACGGCCTTCGCTCACGCGTTGCGCTGCAGGTCGATGGTGGTCTGAAAACTGGCCGCGACGTCATTATCGGCGCACTGCTCGGTGCGGACGAGTTCGGCTTTGCGACCGCGCCGCTGATCGCTGCCGGTTGCATCATGATGCGCAAGTGCCACCTGAACACCTGCCCGGTCGGCGTTGCTACGCAGGACCCTGTTCTGCGCAAGCGCTTCAAGGGCACGCCTGAACACGTCATCAACTACTTCTTCTTCGTAGCCGAGGAAGTCCGAGAAATTCTTGCTTCGCTTGGCGTTACCAAGCTGGACGAGATCATCGGTGCTTCCGAACTGCTCGAAAAGGAAGAAATGCTGGCGCACTGGAAGGCCAAGGGTCTCGATTTCAGCCGTATCTTCCATAAGGTCGATGCGCCGAAGGAAGCAACTTTCTGGACCCAGCGGCAGCACCATCCGATCGAAGACGTTCTCGACCGCAAGCTGATAGAAAAGTCGATGCCGTCGCTCGAAAACCGCGAACCGGTTGTCTTTGAAGTTCCGATCAAGAACGTCGACCGTTCGGCAGGTGCGATGCTGTCGGGTGCGCTCGCCAAGCGCTGGGGCCACAAGGGCCTGAAGGACGATACGATCCACGTGACGCTGCGCGGCACGGCCGGTCAGTCTTTCGGCGCGTTCCTGGCACGCGGTATCACCTTCGATCTGGTGGGTGACGGTAACGACTACGTTGGCAAGGGTCTTTCGGGTGGCCGCATCATCGTGCGTCCGCCGGAGAACACCCGCATCGTCGCGGAAAACTCGATCATCGTCGGCAACACGGTGCTTTACGGCGCCATTACCGGTGAGTGCTACTTCCGTGGCGTTGCAGGCGAACGGTTTGCTGTGCGCAACTCCGGTGCTGTTGCCGTTGTCGAAGGCGTGGGTGACCATGGCTGCGAATACATGACGGGAGGCATTGTCGTCGTTCTCGGTGAAACCGGCCGTAACTTCGCAGCCGGCATGTCCGGTGGTGTGGCCTACGTTCTCGATGAACAGGGTGACTTCGCCAAGCGCTGCAACATGGCCATGGTCGAGCTCGAGCCGGTTCCGGAAGAAGACGACATGCTTGAAAAGCTGCATCATCACGGCGGTGACCTCATGCACAAGGGACGCGTGGACGTTTCCGAAGACATGACGCGCCATGATGAAGAGCGCCTCTACCAGATGATTTCGAACCACTTCCACTACACCAACTCGTCCCGTGCCAAGGACATCCTTGATCGCTGGAGTGAGTTCCGTCCGAAATTCCGCAAGGTCATGCCGGTTGAATACCGACGTGCGCTTGAGGAAATGGAACGGATGCGCATGGGTGTGGCGGCGGAGTAATCCGCCGCGTGGGGAAATTTCATCGACTGATCTCGCTGATCGTCGCAATCGCCGTTCCAACGGCGGTTTACTGCGCAAACGGCGAGATCGGGTTTGAGTTCATCGTGCTGGGGGCGGTTTTTGGTTTCGCCTACTGGTACTGGGGCCCGACCGGCGCTCCGCTTTGATATGAGGATATAAACGTGGGTAAGGTAACAGGTTTTCTGGAGATCGACCGGCAAGTTGGCAAGTACCAGCCCGCCTCAGACCGTATCCGTCACTTCCGGGAATTCACCATTCCCATGTCGGATGCCGAAGTGCAGAAGCAGGCGGCACGCTGCATGGACTGTGGCATTCCTTACTGTCATGGTCCGACGGGCTGTCCCGTCCATAACCAGATCCCCGACTGGAACGATCTGGTTTATAACGGCGGCTGGGAACAGGCGATCAGCAATCTTCACTCCACCAACAACTTCCCGGAATTTACCGGTCGCGTCTGTCCCGCGCCTTGCGAGGAGGCTTGCACGCTGAACCTTGAGGATACGCCGGTTGCGATCAAGACGGTCGAACAGGCAATTGCCGACAAGGCCTACGAACTGGGCTTTATCGTGCCAAAGCCGGCCACGGTTCACACAGGCAAGAAGGTCGCGATCATCGGGTCCGGTCCGTCTGGTCTCGCCGCTGCCCAGCAGCTCGGCCGCGCCGGTCACGAGGTTCACGTCTATGAGCGCGAATCCAAGGCAGGCGGCCTGTTGCGTTACGGCATTCCGGACTTCAAGATGGAGAAGAACTTCATTGATCGTCGTGTCGAGCAGATCAAGGGCGAAGGTGTCACTTTCCATTATGGCGTCAACGTCGGTGTCGACATTTCTGCTGAGAAGCTGATCGCCGACCACGATGCGGTTCTTTATTGCGGTGGCTCCGAAACGCCGCGTCCGGCAGGTATCGGCGGCGCGGATTTCCACGGCGTTTATGATGCCATGCCTTACCTCGTTCAGCAGAACCGCCGCGTCGGTCGCGAAAACATCGACAGCGTTGGCTGGCCTGCCGATCCGATCCTGGCCGGTGGCAAGCACGTTGTTGTCGTCGGCGGTGGTGACACGGCATCGGATTGCGTCGGCACTGCATTCCGTCAGGGTGCCGTGAAGGTCACGCAGCTCGACATTCGTCCGATGCCGCCGGAAAAGGAAGACAAGCTCGCAGTCTGGCCATTCTGGGCAACCAAGATGCGCACCTCCTCGTCACAGGCTGAAGGCGCTGTGCGCGAATTTCAGGTTGCGACGCTGGAATTTGTCGGTGAAGACGGCGTTCTGACCGGTGTTAAGTGCTGCCAGGTCGATGAGAAGCGCAAGCCGATCGCCGGCACGGAATTCATCATCAAGGCTGACCTTGCTTTCATCGCGATCGGTTTCTCCGGCCCGTTCACCGACAGCGTCCTGAAGGACCTGGAAGGTAAGCTGGAGCTCAACACCGACCGCCGTGGTTCGACCAACGTTGTTGCCAACGACCAGGACTACAAGACCTCGGTCGACAAGCTCTGGACAGCTGGCGACGTTCGTCGTGGTCAGTCTCTGGTTGTCTGGGCTATCCGCGAGGGTCGTCAGGCTGCACGCGCCATCGACGAAGCTTTGATGGGCAGTTCGGTGCTGCCACGCTAATCACTGAAAAGGCGGCCATCTGGTCGCCTTTTTTGTTCCAGACCTGGGGTAAAACAGCGCGTTAGTGTTTGTTTTTATGGCCCTGTTGGCCACCCTTCATCGACTTATCCCGCGTGGTGTCCTTCATGGGGGCCTTGTTTTCCATTGATGACGCGCTGCGGGTTTTGTCGTTGCCGCCCTTGCCGGATTTTTGACCCGTCTTCATATGCGGGTCGTGTGTACCACCTTGGTGGGGCATGATGTTTACTCCTCATATCATCGTTATTAGCGGATGCGTTCCTGCTCCGCACTCCGCGTTAACCACCAAGGTCGAAGCGCGTTCCGACTTTAACATATCGTGATGATGAGGGTGCTCGAACGAGCGTCATGAGAAGGCTACTTCGTTGCCGTTTCGTCCGGTGTGGACACGCGATAATCATCGACGCGTCCCCGTGGTGCGTCGCTCATTTCACCGCGTTTTGTCAGCCGCTCACGCGGCGTTTCGACGACAGATGTTCTGACAGGCTGGTCGCCCAGCAGTCTTTCGCCGCCATCGAGATCGGGATCTGTAAGGCTGATAGGCTGCGTTCGGACCTGTCCGGCATCGATACCAAGTGCCGGCAGCGAGGTCAGTGAAGGCAGATTGCTACCGTCCAGCTTCACCAGATCGGGGCCGGCGCTGTCCAGATGCCGGCGCACGAATTTTTCGACGTAAAATGCGAGTTTTCGCTTGCCGGCCTGCGTCATGCCGATGCCATCGGCTTCGCGAAGACGGGCTTGCTGACCGTTCATGTCGTAACCGGTGATAACGAACTTGCCTGCTTCATCGACGAAACCGTCCCAGACATCGACGAACTCACCACCGTGCTTTTCGACGTGGCTGCGGTAAAGGCGGTTGAAGCCAGCAAGATCGGCCGTCAATGACGGGGATTGAAACGCGGGCACGCCAACCCACAACAGTGGAACTTTCTGGCGCTCGGCGATGGCCAGCAGCGCATCAATCCGACGCTCATACTCCTTGTACCAGACATCTGTACCGAATTTTTCCTTGATATCGCCGATCTGCATCTGCTGGCGGTCATTGGACCCCATCATGATGACGATTGTTGCCGGGCTCGTCTCCTTGATGAATTCGGGAAGTGTGGCAAACCAATCGTAATAGTCTGTTCGCACCAGGCCCGACGAGCCATTTGCACGCACGTCGACGGTGATGGCCGGGGAACTGGCGAAAGCGTTGACAAGCTCCTCACCCATGCCTCCGGCCAGAAAGTCGCCGACGACGAGAACGCGCCGCGCATTTTCGAGTTTTGCGGCCGGTTCCGGTTTTGTGGTACGCATCTGGACAACGGATGGTGTCTTGCGCGCCGGTTGCGGTCTGCTGACTGATCGGTTGCGCGACGAGGGCGCTGAGGGGAAATCGCGTCGGTTGCGCGGCTGATATTCACGGTCAGCCGGTGCTTCTCTACCAACAGGTCTGCCGAACAACATTTCGAACAGGGTCCGACGCTGCTCCTGCGCGATGGCGCCAGATGGGGCGAGTGGCACGCAGATCGCAACGGACAAAATGACGGCGCAGATGCGCCGTCCGATGATTCCGTTTTGCGATGCGGGCTTCTTACTCATGACATCGACCTTTCCGGGCGGTCCGCCGGCAGTCTTCGCGACTGCCTGAACCGACCGGCACATCTTATCAGTTACGCAAGGCTCTCAGCAGTCTCTGCGATGGTTCGCCATCGTTTTCCATTCCCATACGGGACTGGATTGCGCTGATTGCCGCTTTCGAACCGGAGCCGAAGTTACCATCGATTTCGCCATCATAATAACCGAGCTCTTTCATCCGGGTCTGGAGCTCGAATTTTTCCTTGATGTCCAGCGTACCGTCAGGACGCGGCCACTTCTGCTGCATACCACCGTAACCGGCGATCTCGTCTGCCAGCAGACCAACGGCCAGCGCGTAGCTGTCGGATGCGTTGTATTTCTTGATGGTGAAGAAGTTTTTCATCATCAGGAAGCCCGGACCATTGGCACCCCCCTGCAATTTGAGCATGGCGCGGTCAGAACCACGGGTGAAATTCTTGCCGTTTGGACGGGTGAAGCCGAGCTTTGCCCATTCCGCAATGGTCTTTGTTTGACCTTCATATCGGGCGCCGCCGCGCGGAACCGCGGTTTCGTAACCCCAGGTCCGGCCGGGTTCCCAGCCATTCTTTGCCAGCAGATTGGCGGCCGTTGCCAGTGCGTCCGGCACAGAGTGCCAGATGTCGCGCTTGCCGTTGCCATCCGCGTCGACGGCGTAGAGCAGATAGCTGGTCGGAATGAATTGCGTGTGGCCCATGGCGCCCGCCCAGGACCCGGTGAGCTGTTTCGGCGTCACGTCACCCGATTGAAGGATCTTCAGGGCGGCAATCAATTGCGTACGGGCGAACTTTCCACGCTTTGGATCAGAATAGGCAAGGGTTGCCAGGGCCTGCGGGATATTATGCAGGCGCTCCGGTTTTTCGAGTACCGCACCATAGTTCGATTCCATCGACCAGATGGCGAGGATGATATGCTTGTCGACGTTGAAGTTGCGCTCGATCCAGTTCAGGGTCGTGGCGTGGCGTGCCTTCATTTCACGGCCGATCCGGACCGTGTACGGATTGACACGCGAGTCGATATAGTCCCAGACCTGTGTCGTGAATTCCGGCTGATAGGTGGCCTTGCGCAGCGCGTCAGGATCGGGCTCGGTCACGCCGGCGAACGCTTTCTGGTAGGTCGCCTTGCTGATGCCTTCTTTGGCGGCTGTTGAATAAAACTGGTTGATCCACTGTCTGAAGCCAGCATCGGCATGTGCCGAGAATGGCGTCAGGGTGATTGCCAAACCTGCAAACACCATGCAGCCGAATTTGCGGACATCTGAAAGGATCATCTTTGTCATCGTCGGTCTTTCGTTCTCTCGAATGTCATTTCGATAGCGAGATACGCATCGGGCTTCACGATGGATACCAAAAGAACGTCAACAAATTCTTTACCATTAATAGATGGTAGCGTCGACCTTTACAAAACGTTGTTGTTTTTGAAATAACAACTGCGTGAGGGAATGGGACCCAGTTGTTATCTCTCAGGAGGGATATGTGGTAGAACAGAAGAAAATTCGGAAAGCCGTATTTCCGGTTGCAGGCCTCGGTACACGTTTCCTGCCCGCTACTAAGGCGGTTCCGAAAGAAATGCTCACTGTCGTAGACAAGCCGGTCATTCAGTACGTCGTTGATGAAGCGGCGGAAGCGGGCATCGAGCACTTTGTATTTGTCACCGGCCGCGGCAAGGCGGTGATCGAAGACTATTTCGATATTCAATTTGAACTCGAACAGATGCTGCGCGAGCGCAACAAGAATGCCGAGCTGACATTGCTGGCCGGCCTTCTGCCAAAGGCGGGTACGGCAAGCTTTACCCGTCAGCAGGTTCCGCTTGGTCTTGGCCACGCGGTCTGGTGCGCACGCGATATCGTCGGCGACGAGCCTTTTGCGGTTCTGCTGCCTGACATGATCATGCACTCGCAGAAAAGCTGCCTCAAAGGCATGGTTGATCTTTACGACCAGACCGGTGGCAACGTGATTGCGGTGCAGGAATGCGAACCGGATCAGACCCACAAATACGGCATCGTCGGTGTTGGCGACGCTGTCGGCGAAGGATTCAAGATCACCCAGATGGTCGAGAAGCCTGCCAAGGGTACCGCGCCGTCGAACTTCTACATCAACGGTCGCTACATTCTGCAGCCGGAGATTTTCGACATTCTCGAAAATCAGGAACGCGGTGCAGGCAACGAAATTCAGTTGACGGACGGCATGCTGACGCTGGCGGATTCGCAGGAATTTGCGGGTTATCACTTCCGTGGCCAGACGTTCGATTGCGGCGCAAAGGACGGCTTCATTCTTGCAAACGTCGCTTTTGCTCTGGAACGTGCCGACATCCGCTCTTCGATTGAGGACCCAATCAAGGCCTTGATCGGCGGCCTGAAGTAATCTCACGGAACACGACATGAAAATCCCGGCCTTGTGCCGGGATTTTTGTTTGAGATTTTGGTGCCGGCAGCGTCCGATCTAGCGCTTGAGCACAAGCCCAGCGCCAACGCGCAACTCGTCGCTGTCGTAAACCGGAGTCCACTGATAGCTGACGTCGGCCGTCAGATCGAGGTAGCGGTTGATGCCCCAGGTCAGTCCTGCCCCAGCGGTGTATTCCATGACGTCCTCCATGTCGGACGATGACGGGAACGTCCGGCGGACAATCTGGCCTGTCAGACGGGCAACGAGATTGTTGCGCAACTCGTGGGTCAGGCTGGTATCGAGCTGGTAGGAAATCCAGCCGCCCTGTGGGCCGCCGGCAAAATCTTCGATCGTTGTTCTCAAGCCCAAGTTGACGTTGGTGCCGCGCTGCGGCGACCAGTTCAGATCCCCGTCCAGGGTCAATGCGCCAATGGAGGCCAGACGATCGTCGTCATATTGTTTGCGCAGATAGCCAATCGCCGCTTCGCCTCGGGTCTTTTCGCCCAGATCGATCTCCGCACCGACTTTCGCTCCGTAGGAATTCGACGAGCGCGCATAGCCCGAGCTGTCCCGGTCTTCGTCATACCGGCTTGCTCCGGCATTCAATTCGAGGAAGGGGATGAGGGCAGGTGACAGTTCGTAACCCACACGTCCACGCAGGTTGGCGGAATTGCGGTCCCGGTCACTCAGGCTGATCGCGTTGCCATCCAGGCCCTTGGCGTCGGTGTAGACGGTTCTGGAAAGATCGAGCGCCGCCAGACCGCGCAATTTCCCGAAATCTCGTTCGATGGATGCGCCAGTCGTAAACTGATGTTCGCCGCCCTGGACGGACGCGCCGGTCAACGCGTTCGGGTCGGTTGTGTCTTCGCGACTGAATTCATATCCAGCCTTGAGATTGGCTGTGGTGTCACCGCCAAGGTCAAGGCGAAGATCCGCATCGATTTTTGCCCGGGGTTCTTCTCCGTCCTTGCTTCCGAAATTTTTCTCCCAAGCGCCGTCACCCGTTACCGTCAACGCATGCCTCGACCAATCGCTGGTCAGCGTGCCGCGAATGCCGGTCGTCAGATAGTTGCGGCGCGAAGGGCCGCCCGTATTGCTCTGTTTCTCCGTGTTGATCGTCTGGCTGAGCGACGGACGCAGCAGAAATGTTCCAAGACGGATGCCTGGCGTTTGTCCAGGCTCACCGGTCGGGGGTGGATTCTCACCTCCGTCGACAGTGGGTTCATAGGGATTTTCTGTCTCGGAATAAGGACGCTCATTGTCGTCCTGTTGCTCGTATATCGGATCGCCTGGATTATTGGAGGGGCGCCATAGTGGTGCCGGGGTCGCGGCAGTCGCCGTGTTCGCCGGCGTATCGGTGTCTGTAGTGCCGGCAGATAGGGCAGTGCCTTGAGGAGCCGTAACGGGTACGGGTGTCACAGCGTCCTGCGCCAACGCTACTTCCGCCGTGAAAAGAACGGTGCAGGCAAGCAGCATTGCTGCTGCTTTCCGCGACGTCAGCGGACGTTTTGCGGTGCCTCTCAAGACCATGCTTCTTTCACCCGGCGAGTTTCGATCGCGGCGCGCTCCAAGGTCCGTCATTTCCGTTTCCCATGCCGGCAAGCCGAGCATTATGGGCATTTACTGGAATTGGCAGACTCACTCACGCGACGCATGTTTAACATTGGTTAAACAATAGGGTTTTTATGGTTAACACTTGATAAATATCGGGAAGGGAACTCTTTTTCTGGGCGAATGGCTGGAATAATAACGACATTCCAACTAAGGGCCGACATGACGTTTTTGCGACAGATGAGGGTCGCGATCGCCCAACGCGGTAACTCTATGCTTGCGTGTATGGATGGGACGCTTTCAAGGGGTCGCCAATGTTTCGAAAACGCCAGGCCGATTTTGTTTGAAGAATTTGAAAACCCGTTTGTTTTCCTCTGAGTGACCGTGCTTTTATGACTCCCATGTCGAATATGAACCGGATCGGCTTCTATTGTTGGGACATCACCAACGACAAATTCTACCTGGATGATGTCTGCGCAGATATATTCGGCATCCCGCTGGCTGAAGCCAAGCAAGGCGTCAGCATCTTCAAGATGCTTGAGAGAATAGACCTGGCGGATCGAAATCGTGTCATTGAAACAGCACTGACGACGCTGAAAACAGGGGCCTTCTATTCGCAGGAATATTCGGTACGGCACGATGACGGCTCGCGCTCCCGCGTGCGGACAGTCGGGCGATATCTGCTCGATGAAGAGAAGGTTCCGTTCAAGCGTCTGGGTACGATCGAGGAACTGTCTCCACCTGTGCTGCGCCACTGACCTTTCGTGTCGACAACGCCACCCTGCGGTTATCTTCGAGGCAGTGGACATATTTCGGGGGAAAGAGTAACAGTCGGCCATGATTACGAGAGCTGTGAACCTGGTCGAAGACAATGCGATCGAATCCGCGCTGCGGACGATTTCCATGGAGCGTGAAGGCCTTGCCGCCCTTGAGCGGGCTCTGACCAACGGATTGGCTGAACCCTTCTGCAAGGTCATCGAGATAATCGGCCAGTCAGAAGGACGCCTTATCATCACCGGCGTCGGCAAAAGCGGGCATATCGGCGCGAAGCTTGCAGCGACCTTTGCATCGACCGGAACACCTGCTTTTTTCGTGCATGCGGCTGAAGCCAATCACGGCGATCTTGGAATGATCGGCGGCAATGATGTCGTGCTGGCAATTTCCAAGGGTGGTGAGAGCGCGGAGCTGCGCAGCATCATCAATTATACCCGTCGTTTCTCGATCCCGCTTGTTGCCCTGACTTGCTCGGAAACGTCATCTCTGGCAAAGGCATCGGATATCGTGCTGCTTGTTCCTAATGAGCAAGAAGCATGTCCGCTCGGACTTGCGCCGACGACGTCGACCTTGATGCAACTGGCGCTCGGTGATGCGCTTGCCGTGGCACTTCTGGAAGCACGCAGTTTTACCGCAGGCGATTTCAAGGTATTCCATCCGGGTGGAAAGCTCGGCGCGAGCCTGACGCTTGTCAGCGACATCATGCACACCGGTGAACGTGTGCCGCTCGTCAATAAGGGCACGCCAATGCCCGATGCCGTCAGCGTCTTGTCGCGCAAACACTTCGGCTGTGTTGGCGTTCTGGATGAGGATGGACGGCTCTGCGGCATCGTGACGGAGGGCGATATGGCGCGCAATCTTTCGCGCAATCTCGCCGAACTGACCGTTGACGACATCATGACCCGTACGCCAAAAACGGTCAAAAAATCGGTGTTGGCGACGAGCGCTCTCGCGGTCCTCGAGAAATTTCATATCGGCGCGCTTATTGTCGTCGACGAAGAAAATCGCCCTGTCGGCCTAGTGCACTTCCACGATCTTTTGCGGATCGGCGTGGCTTAACAACAGCTAACTAGGATTCGATGGCTTCCACCGTCAGGGTCCGCCCACGGGCGGAGGCGATCCGAACCCGTGTTCCTGCCGGCATGTCCTTGCCGTCTACCGGCCACCAGGTGTCATCGAGACGAATACGGCCTCGACCTTCGACGATCGGCTCCTGCAATGTGGCCGTACGGCCGACAAGACTTGCTTCGCGCTGATTGAGGAATGGTTCGTCGCTGGTGTCACGGTTCTTGCCGAAATAGCGTCTGCCCAGCAGGGCAAACGCGACCGACAGACCTGCAAACAGCACAAACTGCAATTGCCATGCCCAGACAGCCGCGTCCCACAGAAACAGCGAGAGCGCGCCAATCACCAGTGCCGCTAGACCGATCCAGATCAGGAACACACCCGGCGCAATCAGCTCCGCCGCGAGCAGGATGAAGGCGACGATCCACCAGCTCCAGGGACCAAGCTCTGCGGCAAGCCGTTGCAGCATTTTACTTCTCCGATGACGAGCCGAACGGATTGCCCGGCACGCTCACATTGATGGTGTGGCCGGCCGGTCTTCCGCTTGGCGGAACGGAGCGCGATGGAGCCGGAGTTGAAGGTGTTGCAGCGGCGTCACTCTTGTCGCCGAACACTTCCTTCGCAACCGCGCCAATGCCACCAAGCGAGCCGATCAGGGAGGACGCCTCCATCGGCATCAAGACGATCTTGGCATTCTTTGCCGTGCCGATATCGGAAAGAGCTTCGGTGTATTTCTGTGCGATGAAGTAGTTGATGGCGTGAACATTGCCGGCAGCAATGGCTTCGGACACCACACGAGTTGCTTTTGCTTCAGCCTCAGCCAGACGTTCGCGGGCTTCTGCGTCACGGAACGCAGCTTCTCGCTGTCCTTCCGCTTCGAGGATGGCCGATTGTTTGGCGCCTTCAGCGCGCAGGATCTGCGCGTTGCGCGAGCCTTCCGCTTCCAGCACCTGCGCGCGCTTTTCACGCTCGGCTTTCATCTGTCGCGCCATGGCATCGACAAGATCCTTGGGTGGAGCAATATCCTTGATCTCGACACGCGTGACCTTGATACCCCACGGTCCGACGGCCTCGTCAACAACGCGCAGCAGCCGTTCGTTGATGGTATCGCGGTTTGACAGCAATTCGTCGAGATCCATCGAACCCATCACCGAGCGGATGTTGGTCATGGTGAGGTTCTGGATAGCGATCTGCAGGTTGGAAATCTGATAGGCTGCCTGAGCGGCATTCAGAACCTGGTAGAAAGCAATGGCATCGGCCGCGATACTGGCATTGTCGCGCGTGATGACTTCCTGGGTCGGAATGTCCAGAACCTGCTCCATGACGTTCATGCGCGCACCGATGCGCTCGAAGAACGGTACGATCAGGTTGAGGCCGGGCTCCAGTGTCCGCGTATAACGGCCAAACCGTTCGACGGTGTAGCGATAACCCTGCGGCACGGTCTTGATGCCGGCAAACAGCACAAGAATAACCAGCACCACCGCCGCCAGAACGACGATATCGAAACCGCCCAATTCAATCATCGCATTTCCTCCGCGATCCGTTTCGTTCGGAGTTCGCACCCTTGATTGCTTATGGCAGGATTATACCCAGCCTTGCAACTCCCGGCGCACAACCTTTTCGAGAACATTCATGCCTTCCACACTGTCGTTGAGGCAAGGGACATGCGTGAACTTTTCGCCGCCATTGTGCAGGAAAATCTCACCGGCCTCACCAGCGATTTCTTCGAGTGTCTCAAGACAATCGGAAACGAAGCCGGGGTTCATGACGGCGATGCGTTTGATGCCCTCCGAGGCCAGTTTCTCGACGGTTTTGTCGGTGTAAGGCTGCAGCCACTCTTCCGGTCCGAAGCGCGACTGGAAGGTAATCATGAAGTTCTTGTCCGTCAGTCCCAATGCCTCGCGCAGCAGGCGGGCAGTTTTCTGACAGTGGCAATAATAGGGATCGCCCTTCTGGAAATAGGACTGGGGAATGCCGTGGAACGAGGTGATCAACATCTCGGGCTCCCAGTCGAGCGTCGCCAGATGTTTTTTCACGGAGGTTGCGAGGGCGTCGATATAGGCCGGGTCATCATGATAAGGCGGCACGGTGCGGAGTGCCGGCTGCCAGCGCAGCTTCATGAGATGTTCGAATGCCTTGTCGTTGACGGTCGCCGTCGTCGATGCCGCATATTGCGGATATAGCGGGAAAAGCAGGATTTTTTCGCAGCCCTGTTCCTTCAGCGCATCGATCTTGGACGCGATGGACGGCTGGCCGTAGCGCATCGCCCAGTCGACGACCACATTCGGCAGATCCTTGAGGAGATCGACCATCAGATCGGACTGATTGCGCGTATAGGTCCGGAGATAGCTTTCATTCAGATCGTGGTTCCAGATCTCTTCATAAGCCTTGCCAACCTTCTGCGGACGCTTGTTGAGGACGATGCCGTAAAGTATTGGATACCAGTACAGTCGTGACCATTCGATAACCCGCTTATCGCTCAGAAACTCCGCCAGATAACGCCGCATCGATTTGTAATCGGTGCCGTCAGGTGTTCCCAGATTGACGATGAGGACACCGACCTTGCCGAACGAAACAGCAGGATGGTTTGCGGGAAGTGCGGATATGTTTGCCACCATGAAGAATACCCTGAAACTCGAATTGCATGGCACTACGTTTTTGCCGTCGAATGGTTCATCGTGTTCTAGACTAAATTTTTCAGGATTGAACCATCTGCGGCTGCGATTTCCTCGGGTTGCACGGCGGGTGGGCTGATCCTCGCCGAGGTGTGCTGCGTAAGATAATGATTTTTATGATAAAATAAAAAAGCCAGCCCCGCTTGGGACTGGCTTTCTTGTCTGCGGCAAATTGCCCTGTGAGTAAGGTTCGGCTTAGTTCGCCGGAATCTCCAGCTCCTCGCCGATTTCGATGTGGTTTGGACGTTTCAGCGCGTTTGCACCGGCAATCTTCGTCCAGAGAGCGCCGTTGCCATATTTTTCGGTCGCGATCTTCCACAGCGAGTCGCCCTTTTCGACGACATACTTCGCCGCGGCCTGTGCTGCTGCTGGAGCGGAAGGAGCCGGTGCGGTTGCAGCTGGCGCCGTTGCTGCGGGCGCAGGCGCCGTTGCCGCAGGAGCGGCGGCGGGTGCCGCCGGTTTGGCGGGAGCGACGTAGCCGGCCGGTGTTACTTCAGCAATGCGAGCGTCCGTGTAAGGCTTGTAAGGGCTGTTCTTGCCCACGTAAGCCGCAACGGCTTCTTCGAGATTTGGTCCGAAATCATAGGCATTGATGGCCTTATCGTTAAAGACCTTGAAGCCGTCGCCGCCGGTGCGGACGTAATTGTTGGCCGCAACGGTGTAGGTTTTGGCCGGGTCGAGCGCTACAAAGCCTTCGCCGTCCTTGACCTGAATGTCGGTGACGCGTTCACCGACCGGCTTCGAGCGGTCGAATGAATATTTCATGCCAGAAACCTGCATGAAGCGTCCTGCGACGTCGTCGATCTGGCTGACGCCGTTTTCAAGTGCGGCCTTGATGTCTTCGCCTTTCAACTGGAAAGTTGCGACGGTGTTCTGGAAGGGCAGAACCGTCAGAACTTCGCCCATGGTCACGTCGCCCGCGTCAATGGACGAGCGCAACCCGCCTGCATTGGCAAAAGCAATCGTGACGCCCTGATCCTTGACGCGGTCCAGGGTCGCATCGGCAACGAGGTTGCCCATCGAGCATTCCTTGACGCGGCAAATCTTGCGGTCGCCTTCAATTGCGCCTTCGGAGGAGCCGACAACCTTGGCCTTCAGCTCTTCAATCGGTGCTTTCAGCTCATCGATCCGCTTGGTAATGGCTTCGTCAGGCGTGAAGGAGGCGTCGACCAGGATCGGGTCGCCCTTGGCTTCTTTCACGACGCCGTTGTCATCGAAGAGAACGCGGAGGTCACCAAGATATTTGCTGTACTGGCCAGCTTGAACGACTGGAACCTTGTAGCCGCCGGGATTGTCGACCAGGGTCGGGTAGGGGCCTTCCGCCTTGCTATCGGTGTTTGACAGCAACGTGTGGGAGTGGCCACCGACAACAACGTCAATGTCGGGGATTTTGGCGATATATTCCAGATCACGCGGATAGCCGACATGGGTCAGAGCGATGATCTTGTTGACGCCCTGTTCCTTGAGCTTCACCACTTCTTCGGTGATTTTCGCCACGTCATCGGCGATGGTGATGTTTGGACCGGGTGTTGCAAGTTCCGGTGTGTCGTTTGCGACGGCGCCGACGATGCCGATCTTCTGACCACCAACATCGAGAACGATGAAGGGCTTGACCCGATCGCCAATTTTCGAAGCGGCGCTGGCAACCACGTTGGCAGTTACGACGGGGAACTGAACCTTGTCGAGGAAGCCTGCGAGGCCGTCCTCGCTATCGTCAAATTCATGGTTGCCGACGGTCATGGCGTCGAACTTCATGGCGTTCAGCATTTCTGCTTCCACCGTACCCTTATAGGTGGTGTAAAACAGCGATCCCTGGAAATTGTCACCGGCGTTCAGAAGCAAAACGTTCTTGCCGTCAGCCTTGAGCGCGTCGCGTGTCTTGTTGATCGCGGTCAGCAGGCGCGCAGCGCCGCCGAAGCACTCGTTTTTGCCTGCTTCTTCCGCCGAGCAGGTCGAGTCGAACTTGTTGATCGCTTCGATACGGGAGTGGAAATCGTTGATATGAAGAATATTGAGTTCGTAATCGGCAAAAGCAGCTCCGGCCGAAAGCGTCATCGCCGATACGCTCAGCATCCCCAGTCTCAAAAATCGCTTCATAGTCCCTCTCCTGTTTTTCACGCGGAACGAGGCGGCTCGATCACTGTCCGCGCATGTTCGTGCTCATTGTCTAACGCGAAAGTATGTCAGTCTTTCCGCGAGCGATGTTTTCATCTGCGGCGCGGGACGGCAAGAGAAAATGTGACAGGGATGAAATAAAGAAAATGCACGCGTTAAGCGTGCATTTTCGAATATTCAGAAA
Source organism: Agrobacterium tumefaciens (assembly GCA_025559845.1). Taxonomy (NCBI): domain Bacteria; kingdom Pseudomonadati; phylum Pseudomonadota; class Alphaproteobacteria; order Hyphomicrobiales; family Rhizobiaceae; genus Agrobacterium; species Agrobacterium tumefaciens. Next base: position 1,012,623 of record CP048470.1, on the reverse strand, counting down.
TGGAAGTAGGGTCAGCCCTCGCGGTTCAGGGTAAACTGACTGTTGGTGTCCGTCGTGCAGTTCAACTGCGACGGTGAGACCAGTGCGCAGTTGACGCGCGACTGTGTGTTGCGCACCAGCGATGTCATGTTGATCTCATAAAGCGTCGGCGAGATCGTGACATACGTACCAGATGCCAGAAGTGTATTCGTGTCGCTTGAACGCGTGGAGAACGAGCCGTTCTGGAATGTCGAGATAATGCCGTTACGGTCAATCCATCGGCCGTCCACCGCAGGTCCCCGCGAAACGGATGGCATGCTCGGTGATTGCGAGGAGGGTCCCGGCGCAACACACGATGACACCGCAATTGCGGCACAAAGCAAAGCAGCGCTCGTCTTGAAGTTCATGGGCCTGTTCTCCTGCGATTCGGTAAAGCCGGTGTTGTTCGACCATGCCGTGAAGTTTTTGTTATTTCAAGGCAACGCTGATGTATCGCACAGGTTCCACAGACGAATCCGAAAGCTCGACGGTCACGATCACGAGAAATACCTTTTTCAGCGGACAAGGATGTTCTTGAACTGCCAAGGATCGGACATGTCGATATTGTCGGGAAACAGACCAGGGCGGCCGTCGAGCGGTGTCCAGTTCGTATAGTGTCCTTCGACCGGGCCGAGATACGGGCGCTGAATTTCCAGGCAGCGGCGATAGTCCATTTCGTCCGCTTCAACGATGCCAACGGCTGGATTTTCAAGCGCCCAGACCATGCCGGCCAGCACCGCCGAGCTCACCTGCAAGCCGGTCGCATTCTGGTACGGCGCAAGAGTTCGCGCTTCTTCGAGGGTCAACCGAGAGCCATACCAGTAGGCGTTCTTTTCATGGCCAAACAGCAGAACACCGAGCTCATCGGCACCATCGACCAGTTCATCTTCACCAAGCACATGCTGAACAGCCTGCGGCTTGCTGCCATTACCGAACATTTCATGCAGTGAAAGGACTGCATCGTTGCACGGATGGTAGGCGTAGTGACACGTCGGACGGTAAACGACATCGCCATCGCTGTTGCGGACAGTGAAGTAGTCCGAAATAGAAATGGCTTCATTGTGGGTGACGAGAAAACCGTACTGGGCGCCAAGCGTCGGGCACCATGTCCGCACCCGCGTTGCGGCCCCCGGCTGATCGAGGTAGATCGCTGCCTTGGTGCCCTTCTTATGTTTCCTGGCGTTTTTGGGTGCCCATCTTTCGTGCGTTCCCCAACCGAGTTCAGCCGGCTGCAGACCTTCGGAGATAAACCCTTCCACCGACCAGGTATTCCAGAAGGCGCCGAACGGTTTAGGCTCTCTGGCGCGTTGCGTGTCGCGTTCGGCAACGTGTACGCCTTTAACGCCGATGCGTTTCATGAGCCTTGCCCAGCCTTCCCGGTCGGTTGCCTCAGGCTCGTCGAAATCGAGGCCGATATTCGCTGCCAGATTGACGAGCGCCTGTTTGACGAACCATGACACCATACCAGGGTTTGCGCCGCAGGTGGAAATGGCTGTCGTGCCGCCCGGTTTGGCCGCTTTTTCCTTCAGCATGGTTTCGCGCAGGGAATAGTTGGTGCGCGATGCGTTATCGGCATTTTTGTCGAAGTAGAAGCCGGGCCACGGTTCTACGACCGTATCGACATAAAGCATTCCGTGTTTGCGGCAGAGCTTCATGAGATCGATGGACGAGGCATCGACGGAGAGGTTGACGCAGAACCCCTGTCCTTCGACGTCCTTGACGAGGGGAAGGAGAACTTCCTTGTAGTTCTTCTTGGTCAAATGGGTGCGGATATGACGGATGCCTTTTTCGGCCAGAAAGCCGGCAATGTCTTCGCGGGGGTCAATGACGACAAGACGTGATCGGTCAAAATTGAAATGGCGTTCGATCAGGGGAAGCGTGCCGCGGCCGATAGAGCCAAAGCCGATCATGATGATGGGGCCGCTAATATCGCCATAGATCGGGTAAGCTGGTTCCGCCATTCGTGATTTTTCCTTTTCAGCCAATGGGTAAGCTAGATCATACAATTCCGCCACAATAAAGGGGAGAGGGATGACGGCGATATGACGATGGATGTTTTTGTGGTTTGGAAGTCATTCTGGCGCTTCGCATTTTAGACGCTACGTTTATAATCAGAAGCGGATACGGCCATGAGATGTCACCGAACTGGGGGTGGGGACAAATCAGGAGGTGTCTTCGAGTGCCTCTTCATTGGAGACTTGCCGATTGGATAGTCTTATTGAGCGTGTTGCCGCGCTTCAGGACACGACCCCTGTTCTCATTGCTTTGTACGATGCCGAAGATCGGCTGAGGCACGCCAATCCTGCGTTCCGCGACACCTTCCAGCTTGAAGCAGAGGATTTTCCCACTTGGGCGGAGATCATGCGGATGAACCATCGCATGCGATCTGGTGTCGTTATCAAGAATGCCAATTTCGAAGGATGGTTGCTTTCCGCGCAATCGCGGCGCGGTAAGTTGTCTTACCGGGCATTCGAAATGGATCTCTATGATGGCCGTTGGTTCTGGATGACAGAGACGGTGCAGACGGACGGCTGGATGCTGTGCGTGGCCAGCGATGTTACCGAATTGCGGCAGGGATATCGTACCCTGCGGCAGGATCGCGATCTGGCGGTCCGAGCGTCACAGACCGATGAATTGACCGGTACGGCAAACCGGCGCTTCGTTTTCGCCAAACTGGATATGCAGATCGAGCGTTTCCGGGCAGGACTTGAAGGTTCGTTCTGTCTCTGCACGATGGACATCGATTTCTTCAAGCAGATCAATGACCGCTTCGGGCACCAGGCCGGGGACACGGTACTGCGCGATTTCGTTCGTTCAGCGCATTCGGTCATACGACGGGTCGACTGCTTTGGCCGGATCGGCGGTGAAGAATTCATGCTCGTCATGCCGCGCTGTTCGATTGTTGAAGGTAATGCGATCGTTGAAAGACTGCTGGAGAGGGTGCGGGCTTCGCGCCCCTTTGCCGCTGTCCCCGAGTTTTCCTATAGTTGTTCGGCTGGCATGACTGTGTCCAGGCCAGGCGATACGGCTGACGATGTTTTCGTGCGTGCGGACAGGGCTCTTTACGAGGCAAAACAGAAAGGCCGTAACCGTCTCTTGTCCACTCCGGCGTAACGCTGGCAACGCCGCACGATCATTGCGGCCTAGACAAGCTCAGCCGCAATGAGGCCGTTGAGAGAGTTTCCGACAAAGAGGCGTTTGCCGACGAGGTCATCGGCCTTCAGGACCTGTCCACGCGCCTTGCGTTCTCGGATGAGGTCGGCGCGCAGGACGCCCGGCAATATGCCGCTATCGAGGGGTGGTGTCAGCAATTGCCCACCCGGCATCTCCACGAAAAGGCTTGTTGACGACCCTTCGCAAAGTTCTCCGCGTTCATTGAGAAGCAGAACCTCGTCCGCGTCCGTCGCCAAGAATTCGGCACGTGCCGCGTCATAAGGCTCACGGCGGGATGATTTGTGCCGATAGAACGTGTCGGTGGAGTCGAGACGGATGCTTTGGGCAATGCGCACCCGCCAGACTGTATCGGCAGGCAAAGGCTCGAACGGGGTGGTGGCGATATCGAGTTCGCCCTTGTAGTTCATGACGATCCTGACGCAGAGCGGTATTTCTCCGCTCACCTCTTTTTCCAGCGCCTTGATCGCGTTGGCAGGCGGGCGAAAACCGAGCGCATCGGCGGAGCGTAGGAGGCGGCGCATATGCTGGTCGATGCGCTGAAACCCGCTTTGCGGTTCCCATCGTATCGTTTCTCTCAAAGTCAGATCAGCAGGTTTGCGCTTCATCCGTTGGCTCGGCGTCCATGTCAGGTGGTATTGCCGCTATTTGAACCCGCAAAGCTTGTCCGAAATAGGATAGCCTTGCCGGTTCGCAATTTGGCGCTCAGTCCTGCTTGTCCAGAGCCTCGAGTTCGTCGATCAGACCTTCGATCATGGAAAGCCCCTTGTCCCAGAAGGACGGGTCGGTGGCGTCAAGGCCGAACGGCTTCAAAAGCTCGGAGTGATGTTTGGTGCCACCAGCCTTCAGCAGTTCGAAATACTTGGCCTGAAAACCGGTCTCGGCGTTCTGGTAAACCGCATAGAGCGAGTTCACGAGGCAGTCGCCAAAGGCATAGGCATAGACGTAGAAGGGCGAGTGAATAAAGTGGGGAATATAGGTCCACCAGCTTTCGTAACCTTCGGAAATGCGGATGGCGGGCCCCAGGCTTTCGGCCTGAACGGAGAGCCACAGCTCTCCGATCTGTTCTGACGTCAGTTCGCCCTGCTTGCGGGCAGTATGAACCTTGCGCTCGAATTCATAGAACGCGATCTGACGGACAACGGTATTGATCATGTCTTCGACCTTGCGGGCGAGCATGGCTTTGCGTTCTTTCCGGTCCTTCGTGTCATCAAGCAGTTTTCGGAAGGTGAGCATCTCGCCGAACACCGAGGCGGTCTCGGCAAGTGTCAGCGGCGTCGCGCACATCAACGCGCCCTGGCTGCCGGCAAGCACCTGATGAACCCCATGGCCAAGTTCATGGGCGAGCGTCATGACATCACGGGGTTTACCGAGATAATTGACGAGTACGTAGGGGTGCGCCGATGGCACTGTCGGATGCGCAAAAGCGCCGGGTGCCTTGCCTGGACGGGCCGGTGCATCGATCCATTGTTCGTCGAAGAAGCGACGGGCGATATCGGCCATTTCAGGTGCGAATGCGCCATAAGCGGAAAGAACCGTGTCTTTGGCTTCTTCCCATGGAATGACCGTGTTCGAGGTATCCGGAAGCGGCGCATTGCGATCCCAGAATTCCATCTGCTCCATACCCAGCCACTTCGCCTTCATCGCATAATAACGGTGGGAGAGGCGCGGATAGGCATTCTTCACTGCGGCGGCGAGGGCGTCGACGACCTCGCGCTCAACACGGTTTGCCAGGTGGCGGCTGTCGGCAATGTCTTCGAACTTGCGCCAGCGGTCGGAAATATCCTTATCCTTGGCAAGCGTGTTGGTGATGAGGGTGAAAACCCGCAGATTGTCCTTGAACGTCGCGGTCAAAGCTTCAGCCGCTTTTTTACGGATGTCCGTCTCCGGGTCCTGCAACATGTTGAGCGTTGCTTCCAGCGGCAGGCTCGCACCATCGATGTCGAAACGAAGATCTGCCATCGTTTCATCGAACAGACGATTGAAGGCGGCGGCGCTCGTCATCGATTTTTCGAGGAAGAGCTGCTCGAGTTGATCGTCGAGCTGGTGCGGCTTGTCTTTCCTGAGGTCGACGATCCACGGCCGGTAATGCCCCGCCAGCGGATCGTTTGTCATGCAGGTGTCCATCACCGTGTCGTCAATACGATTGAGTTCCAGTGCAAAAAACAGCAGGTGGGCGGAAATGTCGGTCAGCTTTGCCTGTGCGTCACCATAAAGCTTGCCGTTCGCAGGATTGGATGTGTCGGAAAAATATGTGAGGCCGGCGAACGAGCCGATGCGACCAAGCAGATCGTCCAGCGCTTCGTACTCTTTCAGGGCCGCGCCGATGCCGTCATTTCCCGATGTCTTGGCTGCAGCCTCGAGTTTGCCCTTCCATTTGCTTTCGAAAGTTTTTGCCAGAGCCTCGGCCTTCTCCAGATCCCCCTTGTACTCTGCCGACTCCGCAGACGGATAAAGGTCCGAGAGCTTCCAGCCGGGCAGGTCGCCAAGCGCCGGATTGGAGGTTTCCGCAATGGAAAAGAGCGGTTGGCGGATCGGATGGTCGAGGGTCATTGGCTTATGTCCTTCTTGTCATGCCTGCAAAGCATATGGGCCTCTTGTTTCCCGCAGCGATGACTAAAATGCAAGCAATTCTCAAAACTGGATGTTCAAGTCTCGTGTGCCAGTGTGCGGCACAAGGGACTGCATGAAGCAGGGCCATAAACCGGAAACCGGAGCCAAAAATGACCGCGCATGTTCTCGTTATAGACGATGATCCCGTTCAGCGCCGCCTGCTCAAGAATGCGGTGGAACGTTATGGACACGCTCCCATGCTGGCCGAAAACGGCAAGGTGGGGCTTGAACTTCTCAAGCAGCATAGCGGTGAGATCAACGTCGTTGTTCTCGACCTGATGATGCCGGAAATGGATGGCCTCGGCTTTCTCAAAGCAATCGGTGAGCTTGGCTCCGATGTCCCGGTTATAGTCCAGACGGGCCAGGGTGGTATCGACACGGTTGTTCAGGCCATGCGCGCCGGCGCCTTCGATTTCGTCGTCAAACCTGTTTCTCCGGAGAGAATAGGCGCGGCCATCGCCAACGCGCTGAAGCTCGACCAGCGCGAGGCGAAAGCCCGCAGCGGTCGTCGCAGCCGGAGCCATGCCGTGAATTTTACCGATATCGTCTCCGCCAGCCCGGAAATGCTGCGGGTGATCGAGTTGGCGCATCGTGCGTCCCAATCGAACATTCCGGTTGTTCTCGAAGGTGAATCCGGTGTTGGCAAGGAAATGGTGGCACGCGCCATCCAGTCGGCTGGCGACCGTGCCAACAAGCCGTTCATTACGGTCAATTGCGGAGCGATCCCGCACAATCTGGTCGAGAGCATTCTGTTCGGCCACGAAAAAGGTGCCTTCACCGGCGCGACCGAAAAGCATGTCGGCAAATTCATGGAAGCCGATGGCGGTACATTGTTTCTCGATGAGATTGGCGATCTGCCGCTTGAGGTTCAGGTCAAGCTTTTGCGCGCCGTTCAGCAAGGTGAAATCGAAACGGTCGGATCGGCACGGGTCCAGAAGGTGAATGTTCGGCTGATTTCGGCGACGAACAAGAACCTCATTGACGAGGTGAAAGAAGGCAGGTTCCGCGAGGACCTCTATTATCGCCTGAACGTCTTCCCCATCACCATTCCGGCGCTGCGCCGTCGCAAGGAAGATATTCCGCACCTGGCGCGTGTTTTTGCAGAGCGTTTCTCGATCGAACAGAAGCTGTCACGTCCGATTGGTCTCAGCGCCAGTGCCTTGGCACTGCTGACCGCCTACGATTGGCCCGGCAACATCCGCCAGCTCGAAAATGCGGTTTTCCGAGCTGTCGTCCTTTCTCAGGGCGACGAGCTGACGGATGCAGATTTCCCTCAGATCGCTTTCCAGGTCCCCGAGTTTGCGTCCCAGAGCGAGTTCGACGAGCCTTTGCGTCTCGTACCCAGTTCATCGTTGAGAGATGCACGTTCTGCCCAGACAACGGCCGTCGCTGAAAGTCACCACATGCCCCAGGACGACAATATCGATGAAGCAGAAGCATCAACCACGATCTATCGCGGTGGAACGCTCATCTCCAGTACCGATGATACGGGCAACGTCCGCAAGCTGGCGGAAATCGAGGAAGAGCTGATTCGTTTCGCGCTGCGCTTCTACCGAGGCCAGATGAGCCAGGTGGCAAGAAAATTGGGTATCGGCCGTTCGACTCTCTACCGAAAGTTGAAGGATTATGGCATTGACCCCGATGATCCGCTACGAGATGTCGCTTGATCCCGCAAAACTTGCGTTTGCGGGCTGAACGGCAGATTCGTTAACTTCTGGTCAAGGATATCCGCTTACCGTCTATAAACCACTTGTTAGTGAGCGATTCACTATATAGAGGAAGGTTGTCTATGTGTGGCAATTTTGCCATCGTGTCACCGTATTTGACGTTCATTTGAGGCAATGTGACAGAAATTGTCTTCCAGGCGGGGATCGAATTGCCATATCTGCATCGGAATATCGCGCTTTCAGGCAAGATCGCGCGCGGCTTGATCAAGGATATATGCACGAAGCTGTCGGCACGCGCTGTCACCTTTGCCTGCCTGATGCTCGCCGCAATGCCTGTCGTAGGAGTTTCGGCGACGGAAGCCGCCGCCGAGACGCGTAGCCTCAAACTCTACTACATCCATACACGCGAGAAGGCGGTCATCACCTTCAAGCGCAATGGCAAATATGATCAAAAGGGCTTGCAGGAACTCAACCGATTCCTGCGTGACTGGCGTCGCAATCAGCCAACGCGCATGGACCCTCGCCTTTTTGACCTTGTTTGGGAAGTCTATCGCCGTAGTGGCGCGACGGACTACATCCACGTCGTTTCCGCCTTCCGTTCTCCTGAAACCAACGGTCTGCTGCGTTCGCGCACCAAGGGTGTGGCAGAAAAAAGCCAGCACATGCTCGGTAAGGCCATGGACTTCTACATTCCGGGCGTGAAGCTTTCTCGCCTGCGTGAAGTCGGCATGCAGATGCAGATTGGTGGCGTCGGCTTTTATCCGACCTCCGGTTCTCCTTTCGTGCACATGGATGTCGGTGGGGTTCGCGCCTGGCCACGCATGAGCCGCCAGGAACTTGTTCGCATCTTCCCGAAAGGCAATACGCTGCACGTTCCCTCTGACGGCAAACCGTTGCCGGGCTACGAGCAGGCGCTTGCCGATTACAAGAAGCGCGTCAGCTCTTCTTCCGTTCAGGTCGCATCCAGTGCCGGTGCCGGACCGGCTGAATCCTCCGGTGGCGGCAAACGCAAGAACCTGCTTCAGACACTGTTTGGTGGCGGCGACGAGGATGAAGATCCCGATAGCATCGCAACGCCTGCTCCGGCAGAACGTCCGGCCGTTGCCCGGCCGGCCGCTCCGGAACCCGCAGCACCAGCAGTTGAGGCACCCGTTGCCGTGGCGTCTGCCGAGCAGCTTCCAGGTGTGAGTGCACCGCTGCCGACCGCACGTCCTGCCTTTGGCAACGAACCGACCAATAATGGTCTTGCAACAGCGCTCTATTCTCCGGCGCGTAATGCCGCGCAGGATGCTCTGCAGGCTGCGACCACGCCGACCCCGACCTCGGCTCCGGCCGATCGTCAGCAGTTTGCTGATCTTGCTGCGGTCTCTGTTCCCGTTCCGACCCTTCTTGGCCCACGTGCCATGAAGGGTGATGCGGAAGGTGTGATGACGGCGTCCGCCGATGGCGCGACGCCGGCGACGACCGGCGAGCTTGCGGCTGTGCCAGTTCCGGCCAATCGCCCTGCCGTCGCAGAAGCACTGCTTGCTGCCGCGAACGCCGATCCGGAAGGTCAGGACGATCTCGCTGAAACGACAGAGGATACGCTGTCGCCGACGGTTGTTGCCGCTCTCGAGCAGAGCAGCCAGGCTGCCCGCACACAGATCCAGTCTGCATCGGTTCCGACCGCTGCGGCATTCCCGACCGCAAACAGCCACAAGCCTTCTGCTGCTCCAGCGCATGTAGCCAAGGCTGAACCTGCCAAGGGCTTTGGCGATGCTTTCGATCCGAAGCCAGCCAATGCGGGTGGTCTGAGTGCAGGTCTGCCTGCCAAGGGTGGTCGTCCCAACAAGGAAGATGCTGCGGTTTCCCAGCAGGCCATGGTTGGTGGCGGTCGCCTGACACAGGACCTGATTTCCGACTGGGCGCTTAACCAGAGCAAGGGCGCAACAGCACGTTCCGTCAAGGCACCGCGTGTCGTCGCCAACCGTATGCTGAGCCACGATACGGCTTCTGCGACCGCGGCGAGCTTCAAGCCCGGTGCCGTTGTCATCGACTCCAGTCGCTTCAGCACACCGGTGAAGATGCACTGATCGACTGGCAGGTCTGAAACTTTTTTGCCAGCGTCTCGTGTAAGCGGGGCGCTGGCAAATTTGTTTCCGGGGTTATCTCAGTCAATTCGTGAGTGTGTAGCGTTCGGTCAGCCGATGGCTCGATGCTTATCTCGACCATCTGCGCGGTCGCTGCGGTGTCTACATTGAACTGAAATATTGCGACCCGGCCAAAGTGGTTGCGCTTGTGCGTAGCCTCGGTATGGTCCGCGACACGTTTTATTTCTCGTTTTCCGAAGATATGCGCCGTGACTTGCAACTCATCGCCCCGGAATTTCGCAAGATGATGACGCTCAACATCGCCAAGTCACCGTCGCTTGTTGGTGCCGTTCACCATGCTTCGCTCATCGAGATCACACCGGAGCAGATGCGCCGCCCCGGTCTGTTGGATGCATGCCGCAAGGCCGGGCTGGAGGTGATGGTTTATTATGGCGGCGACGACATGGCAGTTCACCGCGAGATCGCGCATGCCGGTGTCGACTACATCAATCTCGATCGCCCCGACCTGTTCAATGTAGCCCGTAACGCCTTGCGCGGGGTTGCTGCCTAATGCAAATCGCCGTAGTCGCCGATATCCACCTGCACGATCTTTATGGCGGCTACGGCTTTGTGGAGAAGGGCAGTGGTGAACTTGCCCTTCGCACGCTTGTGGACACTATGGCTTCCACGCGTGTCTTCAACGAAAGCCATGCTGCGTTTCTGGCGGTGCTGGACGATATCGTCCAGCGCGGCATTCGCGATGTTGTGTTGTTGGGAGATTATTCCGACGACGGGCAGCCCGGTGCGGTGGACGCGGTCAAAGCCGTCCTGTCATCCTATGAGAACATGTATGGCCTCCGGTTTTTCACGACGTTCGGCAATCACGATAGTTTCGGACCGCAGCCGCTTCATCAGGGCAAGCATCTGACGGAAGCAGATGGGCTGAACCCGGTTTGGGTTTCAAGCGATGGTGGTGTGTCGCAGCACACTGTTGTTTGCAGGGATATGCAGGGAATGTCGACGCTCGAGGCGATGAATGCCATGGCGCCCTACGGTGTCGACCGTCCAGAGAATGTGCTGCATTGGGAAACGCCGTTTGGTGACCGCCCCAGGCTGGATGCGCGTCGAAGGAGAGGCGATGCCATGGCGGGACTCGATGCATCCTATCTGGTCGAGCCACAGGACGGACTGTGGTTGCTGCTGCTCGATGCCAATCACTTCGAACCTGCGGACGATCGCTGGCAATTGAAAGCGGATGCAGCCTGGGATCACATAATCGCAAACAGAGATTATCTGATTGACTGGATAGAGGATGTTGCCCGGCGGGCTACCGCAAGCAGGAAGACGTTGCTTGCCTTTTCCCATTACCCTGCATTGCCTTTGGCATTTACCAGAGCGGACGGAGAGATCAGTGCCGCCTGTACGCCCGACTGGCAAAAGCGCATGCCGTCTCCGGAAAGTAGCCGTTGCCTGGCGGCAGCCGGCCTGAAATGGCATTTCAGTGGGCACATGCATATTGCCGGGAAAGTTGAACATTCCGGTCTCGTCAATGTCGCGGTTCCGTCGCCGGTTGCCTATCCTGGCGGATACGTCGTGGTGTCGGCAGACAGCGATGAGATTGTTATCGAGACTGTACGGTTAGGCATCGTTCAGGGTTTCGATGTCGCCTTTCATGCCTATCACGCGCAGAGCCTGGAATGCGAAGGCAATCGATTTTTGCCATCCCTGGCTGCAAAAACATATCCCGAATTCCTGCTGGCACATCTGCAAAACCTGATCGTCGCAAAACACCTGCCGAACGACTGGCCTACGGAATTCTTGGCAAATCTCGGCGAGCCGATTGAAAAAGTTCTCGGCGGTGCTGCCTTGGCAATTGGCGTATTGGAGAAATGGCCGCAAGTTGCGTCACTGCCATTGCGGACGATGGTCGAGGACTATTACCTGTTTCGCGCGGCTGGGCAGCTTGCCGCAGATGACATGCCTTCTGACCGTATCGGTTTCTATGACGATCTGCGGGACGCGATCGGGGCGCCTACGATAGCTGCCACTGGCGTTGTCTTTGATAGCGGTTTTCTCCGCCTATTTTTTGCCTGTTGGCAATGACCAGAGAACAACGATAGGTTTCAGGTTTGCAACTCTATTCGTTGTTTTGCGTTCACTCTAGCAAGCGCTGAATAGGCGCATGTCATCATGCTCTCCGGCTGATTGCCGGACGGTTGATGTGGGAGCGGCAGAAACATTCGGAAATGCCAATTATCCATGAAAATCAACGATGATTTCTCAACGGAGGCATTTGTGAATTTTCGTTTTCACATTCTTAAAAAGCCGGTACTAATATTTGCTACGCGATTGCCTTGAGATTCTGATTCAAGCTTGGAGCCGACCAGAGGGCCTGAAGCATGAGAAGTCCCCAATCTACGTTGCACAGTTCAAAGCGTGCCCCGCCAGCGCCTGAGGTTTCGACAGACAAGCTCTTCCTCTTCGACCGATATTTCAATCTGATCGAGCCCCGTTCCGTCGCGGGCGCGCATGTTTTGAATGAGGGTATCTCTCTCGGGCAATTGCACCCTTATCTGGATCTTTCGATCGTCATGAACCACGCCTGGTCTGGCGACCCGGACCCTTTGCGGCTCACCCATGACCTCGGCAATGGCCATTTTACGGTTCTGACATTTTATTCGATCGGCGACATGCTGGGGATGGTGCAATCCTACCGGAGCCCTGACGATCACGAACGTGCAACGCTGCTGCATCAGGCGACCCACGACCCCCTGACCGGTCTGCCCAACCGTCGTCAGTTCAGCAGCGATCTCTCGGATGCCTTATGGGATATCGAGGCGGGTGATGATGTCATTTCTTTGATGCAACTGGACCTTGATGATTTCAAACCTGTCAATGACACGCTTGGCCACCCGGCAGGAGACAAGCTTCTTCAACTCGCCGCCAGCCGTATAAAAAGCTGCATCACCGGTGAGGACCAGGCCTATCGCCTCGCCGGCGATGAGTTCGCTGTCATTTCACGCGGAGAAGGTCATCCTGCACGCAGCAGGGAGCTTGGAGACCGACTGGTCCACGCCTTCAAGGAACCGTTCACGCTGGACGGAATTGCCGTTTTCGTGGGTATCAGTGTGGGGATTTCGATTGCGCCGCGTGACGGGGCCGATCCGGAAAAGCTGATGAAGGCGTCTGACATCGCGCTTTATGCTGCGAAGACCGAGGGCAGGGGGCGCGCCAGTACCTTCGATGCGAAGATGCTCTACATCATCGAGCAGCGCGAGCTTTTAAGACGCAGCTTGAGGATGGCGTTGGAAACCCGGCAATTCCTGATCGAGTATCAGCCAATTGTCGAACCCAGCGGTGTTGTCGGCTTCGAAGCGCTTTTAAGGTGGGAGCATCCGCTGCTCGGCACCATTCCACCATCAGTCTTCATTCCCATGGCAGAGGCCGACGGCCTGATGCCCGAGATCGGCTTGTGGGTTCTGGAGCATGCCTGCCGGGAAGCCTTGAACTGGCCGTCGGATTTCATCGTTGCGGTCAACGTGTCTCCTGCCGAGTTCCTGTCCAATGGTCTCACGGACCGGATATCGCAGACGCTTGACGAAGTAGGCCTCCCAGCAGACCGCCTTGAACTGGAGATAACCGAGAGCGTTCTTCTCGAGCGGACCGTGAACAACCTGGACACGCTCAACACGCTGAGCGTTCTGGGGATTCGCATCGCGCTCGACGACTTCGGAACGCAGTATTCCTCCTTGAGTTATCTGAAGAATTTCCCATTCGACACGTTGAAGATCGACAAATATTTCATCCTCGATCTTGAAGCCAATCCGAAAAGCCGGGCGATCATCCGGTCCGTTATCACACTCGCGCATGATCTCGGCATGCAGATAACGGCAGAAGGTGTCGAAACGGATGCCCAGGCGAAATGGCTTCGAAACCTTGGGTGTGACCGGCTCCAGGGATATCTTATCAGTGAGCCATTGACAGGGGATGCCATCAAGACCTTCCTGAAAGTTCCAAAAACGCAACAGGGACTTCTCTTTTTGTGATGATGAGGTGAATATGCGCGTCACGCGAAAGCGGTCGACGGGCTGAGTGGTCTTTTATGGTCGGAGTCATATATGGATGTTGCGGCGGTCAGTCCTCAGGACAATGCATTCGAACCTATGGCGGCGCTGGAGATCAATGCCACCCTGCTGAAATCCGAATGGTCGCTGTGCGACAGGGTGGCTGAGTATCTGTCGAGTATTGCTGGTCAATCGCATTCTGATGCGGCGCGGTACGCAAACTTTGTATCCGTGACGGTGAACGAACTCATAGAGCTTGCCTATCGCACCTCTCCCGATTCAGGGGCGGTTAAGTTTGAGGTCCATCAGAATGATGAGCATGTCCGTGTCGACATGAGCTTTTCCTGTGTCGACGCGCTCCGCGAAGCGATGATCCACACGATTCGCAGAGGCGTGAGGCAAAAAGAGCCGCACCTTCCTGTGGGCCATGTCATGGACGATGTTTCCCGAGTCGTGGAACTTGCTGAAATATGCCGTGTGGGCTTGAGTGCACGAACGGAATTGTCTGATCGCATCGTTATCTCGGCAGCATTTCGCCGGACCGAGGAGCTGCAGTGAGCCAGTTGACCGCGCAATTCGACCCGACAAACCAGGAAATCGCCCTGGTTGGCAGAATGAGGCCGCGCCTCTCATCGGATTTGGGAAAAGTCCTGACCGTCGTGAAAGACAGCCTCATCGGCTGCAACGGTGTGGTCTATCTGAACGTCAAGCGATTAACCCATATCAACCGTACGGCATTCGATGCGTTGAGCGATGTGCTCCTTTCCGGCTGCCGTGAGCGGCCCGACCTCAAGGTTGTCATCGTGACATCGAGCGTCATTGCCTGGTCGGTCAAGCTGTTCGAAACCCTGACGACGCGAGCGCCGAACCTCGACGTGCAGGTCTATGATTCCGCGTTCTACCCCGGACAAACCTTCGTGGAAGATGAAAGCTTCATTCCGATCCTGCGAACGCAGACGAAGATGACCTGGCGGCATGAGCAGGAAATTCTGCGTCGCCATGGGTTGAAGAGTGGCGTCGCGGTTGCCGATATTTGCTGCGGGATCGGGGATTTTGCCACCCTGATCCAGAAGGAGTTCAGTCCGACACGATTGGTAGCCCTGGATCATTCGAAGCGCAGCCTTGAATATGCGCGGCGCGTGGCCGACGATTTCGGGCTGAAATCCATCGAATATACCTATGGCGACGCCTCGCAGATGCTGCTTGAGGACAATCACTTCGATTTCGTCACCTGCCGGCACTCACTGCAGATTTTCGACAGGCCTGATGTGTTGCTGTCCGAACTCAAACGTATCTGCAAACCGGGAGGCAGGGTCTACATCACCAACGAGAAGAACTCCCATTGCCTTGGTGAGCCGCACTCGGAAACGATCAAATGGACCTATAATGAGGTGGCCAAACTCTTCGATCATTTTGACATGGATGTTGAACTGGGTCCGAAAAGTCGCCGTCTGATTACCGACGCGGGCTTTGAAGACATCAAGGTCGAGTGTTTCATGGTCACCAATCTGGATGGCGACCCGCGCGACTTTGCCGATGTGATAGAGGCGTGGGAAAATGTCTATGCGGGCGTGATGGCTGTGCGCAGGGGTGACACGCCAGAGTTTATCCGCAAATTTCGCCAAGGCTTCAAGGATCATGTGCTGGCGGCCTTGCATCCCAAGGGTTATGCGGGTTGGCCGATCTGGGCCGCATCGGGACGGAAGCCATATTGATGGAGAAAACCGTCTCAAATCGACCCATGGGTTGGCGCTCCTTTCGAGCCAAGTTTATTTTACTCGTCGGCGGAGCCGTGCTGTTTGATCTTCTTGTCAGCGGCGGCCTGGCGCTCTGGAACGTACAGCGGTTGTCACGTGATGCTGCCACCGAGGTCGGTCACGGTCTGGAGACTGCCAGCCAGGACTATATTCAGACCTACGCGAATTCCACGGCAGCGCAGGTTTCCCTGCTTCTCGGGCAGGTCCATAGCGATGTGGGCACGCTGGCGGGCGTCCTGCAATCGGAGATCGATGACCCTGTTCGCGGCGCGGATATTGGCGCATCCGTCGCGCGGCATTCGCCGAACAGCGTGAGTCTCGCTTACGATCCGACCGGCCGCTGGGCGCAAAATGCGCCCGGCAGTGCATCTGTTGTCAGCGCCTGGGGTTACCTGCTCGGGCCGGACAAACTGCCAAGACCCGATGTTCAGACCGATATCGAAGCCAGCGCCATTCTGGATGTCGTGGCGCCTAGCTTGCTCAAGAGCGGTTCTGCCAAGCTGCAGATGTATTATATCGGTCCCAAAGAGCGGCCGATTTTCAGAACGGCACCTTATACCGATCAGGCGCAGACATTCGACCGGCTTTATCCGGGCCACAACGACGCAAATTTCTGGGACTTCTTTTTTCCCGGCGTTTATGAATCCTGGCAAAGCTGGGCCGAAGACCCGACACGGCGCCCGGTCGCGGAAGATGTCACCCAGACTGCGCCCTACACCGATGCCATTACCGGCAAGCTGATCGTCAGCTTCTTTCATCCGCTCTGGACTGCGGACCGCAAGGGCGTGGCCGGAACAGTCGGCGCCGATATCACGCTCGACCAACTGGCCGAAATCGTTGAAAACGTAAAGGTTGCCCAGTCCGGCTTCGGTTTTCTCGCCATGTCCGATGGTAATGTCATAGCCATCAACAAGGCGGGTGAGAGCACAATCGGGCTGAATTCAGCAAGTGGGGGCACAGGTAGCGGTGTCACGGGTGTTGAGCGGTCGCTGAAGGCAAGCCGCCAGCCGGAAATCGCCAAGCTTGCCGACGGGCAGGAAGGCATCAAGCACATCATGCTCGACATGGAAGGCAGCAAGGTGCCGTTCCTGGTCATCATGAAGAAGCTGCCGCCAAGCAATCTCTGGTCGATGGGGCCAGTGCGGGCAGATACCATGTCGCTCGGGATCGTCGTGCCGGAGCAGGAAATTTATGCGTCGCTTTTTGCGGCGCAGGGCAAAATCAGCGAGGCGACCAACCGCATCGTTGCCTACCAGATCCTTGCCATTCTCGCTTCATTGCTGATCGTGGCTGTGGCCGTGTTCGCCGCGTCCAAGCGCATTACGCGCGGGATTAGTGCACTTGCTAACGCCGCGCAGCGTATTCAGGACAAGGATTATTCTGTTCGTGTTGCGGTCACCAGCCGGGATGAAGTTGGTGAAGCGGGTGAAGCCTTCAACAAGATGGCCGAGGACATCAGTTATCATACCGAGAACCTCGAGAAACTGGTCAAGGAGCGTACTGCCGAGATCGAAGAGGCCAAGGAGGAGATTTCCGCGCTTAATGCCCAGCTTGAGCAAGAGAATCGGCGGCTGGGAACTGAACTGGCGGTTGCTGAGCGGATACAGATGATGGTTCTTCCGCTGGCTTCAGAACTGCAGTCTGCGCAGAGGCTGGAAGTGGCAGCCTATATGAGAGCTGCAGAAGAGGTCGGTGGCGATTACTACGATGTTCTGGAGAGTGGCAACCGGCTGAAAATCGGCATTGGTGACGTGACCGGGCATGGCCTTGAGAGTGGTGTGCTGATGTTGATGGTGCAGTCTGTCGCCCGCGCGCTGCAGGAAGCTGGAAACACAGACCCGCTGAAGTTTTTGACCGATCTGAATAGTGCCCTGTTCAAGAACATCGAGCGCACCAAGATCGACAAGCATATGACCCTGGCGTTCCTCGACTATGATGGGAAAGAGATGATCCTGTCCGGTCAGCATGAAGAGGTCATCGTGCTGCGATCAAACGGGAAGCTGGAGCGGATCGATACCATCGATCTCGGGCTGCCGATCGGCCTTGAGCCGGACATCGCCCCCTTCGTGCATTCCCGCAGAATTCCCTTTGAGAAAGGGGACTATATTCTCCTGCACACTGATGGTGTGACGGAAGCGGAAAACAGTGCCGGAGAGCTCTTTGGCATTGATCGACTGTGTGCTGAGGCGGCGCGTCTAAAGGGCAAGAATGCCGATGGTGTTGTTGCGGGCATAGTAGACGCCCTGATGGCATATGTCGGTACGCAGAAAATTCACGACGACATTACCCTTCTTGTATTGCGGCATAGGTGAGTTATGGCCAGAGCTGTTTATGGTGCTGAAGACCTGGTGGACGCCAATCTCGAGCGTGGTGCTCAATTGGTCCTGAGCGACGGCCCCCTCCAGATCGGTTGGCGGCATTCCGGTCTCACATCGGATTTCATCGCGGAAGTCATGTCGATGCCTTACGCAGTCAAAAAAAGCGACTATGCCGTCGTGCATCACAGCATCGCTTATCTCACCAACGAGCTTATTGAAAACGCTGTGAAATTCCGCCTTCCATCTGAGATCGTTATCGAGGCTTGCCTGGCCGCAACCACTGTGGTCGTGCGTGTCAAGAACGCCGTCGATGCCGAGACGTCAGCGGCATTCCAGCGGAAGCTCCGCACCATACTCGACCGCGATCCAGGCGAGCTGCTGATACAGCAGATCGAGGAAAATGCCATTTCCGACGGCAACGGGTCCGGTCTTGGGCTGTTGACGCTTCTCAGTGACTATGGTGCACGCATGGCGTGGGAATTTAATGATATCGATGACAGCAGTGTCATCCTGACGACCACCGCGGCAATTTCAATTCCGATGGCCTCCAACACGTGAGTTTAAAAATGGAAATCAGCGACGAGAACTTCAGGGTCTGGGCGGAAGAAGGCGAGGTTTTCTTCGACGGCGTTTTGAGACTGGCCGGACCAGACGCATATGCTCCGATCTATTCATTGGCTTCCGGCATTCTGGCTGGCCAACATAATCGTGTGATCTTCGACATCACCGGCCTCGAGTTCCTCAACTCTTCCGGCATCAACCTGCTTGCGAAGCTGACGATCGAGGCTCGCAAGCGACCCGAAGTGCAGTTGGTGATCAAGGGGACGAGCCAGTATCCTTGGCAGACGAAGTCACTTCCGAACCTGAAGAAGCTCTATCCCCAGCTCGACCTGCAACTCGTGTAGGCAAAGCGCCGGGATGATGAGTCTCGGCCATTTGAAATAAGCAGGTGCCCGTTCATGGCAGCGCGCGCTCCCGCTCCTGCTGGGGATCGTTTGGCCATGCACCATTGCGGCTAGGGCATGCGCGGGCGCGTTATGAATTGTCGACTGCTTTCGTCGAAAGCATCCAGATTTCGTGCCGCACAGCCCATTGTGCGCTGGCGTGTGGAACGTTATCTCTTCCGCCCACGCCTAAGGGCACCAAGGAAAATTTCGTGCGTCGCATTTCATTGCTGGTGATAACCTCTTTGGCGCTCAACGGATGCGCGCTGACGCGTGTTTCCGATGAGGGCCATGCCAGAGACATAAGCGAACTGAATGTTATCGGTTCAGGCCTGACAGAAGCCCGATCAGTCGCCGAACAAAAAGGCTTCGAATGCAACGAGCACATCCGGCAGAACGTTTCGGTGCTATCCAACAACGTCGTCCGCAAGACCAATGTGCTCGAGTGTACCAAAACATCGATGGAAGTTTTCTGCCCGCAGCGTCGCTATGTTGTTTTCAACGCAGATTCCAAAACCGACAAGGTCTACACGGTTGGCAAGCGCATTGATCAAAGATCGTGTTTCTAACGGGGCGCAGTCCGTGAAAAAAGGCACGCTTTTAGCTGGGTGGTAGCAGTTGAGATGAATTTTAAATTGAAGGAGCGTTCTTCGCCATTTCGTCCCGTGTGCTGGTGGCTGATCTCTTTCAACTCATAAACGAACGGGTGTCACTACCGCGTCGTTTGAAGGTTTCGAGCTTTTTGAGCCGCAGGCGTTTTTTGGGAGCGAGGTGTCCGGAACGGAATTTTAGACTGAGGCGAATTAGGACGCACCGCGTACATGCCGAGGTTGCCTTGCGTCGGGCTCAGTTGAACGCAGAATCCCCGTTCCGGCTTTTTTCCAGTCAGTCCAACCGGCAAAAGAAATCTCTTTCTTGTTGCCGCCGAAATAGAAGCCCGGGCGAGGCTTCTAACGCTTTTTTGAGTCAGTGTAGGACCAGAAGTTTTCGCAGAAACTGGCAAAAATGGAAAAGCAGTTATAGCGGAAGCCTGGTTCCGTTACCGTGTTGGAAAGGCGGCTTATGGCTATTTGGGCTTCTTCTGCTTGATGGCCTCTACAACCTTTGCGCCTAGAGTAGGAGCGGCTGCGACCGGTGCAACCTTATCCTTCTTAGGTTTGCGGATTTCTTTGTTGCTTCTAACTTGTCCCTTGGCCATTCGAATCTCCTCTTTGAAGGAAGAGATAACCGCTCTTTACGGTGGAATAGCAAGGGAAATCGATTTCTGACTTTCACCAGCCCCGCCCGCAACAGGTTAGGAGGCGTCCCGATCTGGGCCACTACTGCAAATCCAGCTGAGATTGATGGTGCTTTTATGAGTACTCAAAATTCCTTGGTTGCCCATAAGGCTCTGTTTCCAAAGAATTATCAATCGTCATGAAGGTATTGGTGGAGCTAAGCGGGATCGAACCGCTGACCTCTTGCATGCCATGCAAGCGCTCTCCCAGCTGAGCTATAGCCCCATAAGGGTTCCGGCATTTTCATCCGGTTCCGGGAACCGAAGCGGTTGTTGTTCCGTTCGGTGGCGGCTTAGTACTTCGGCTTTCCGAAGAGCGCAAGCCAAAAAAACAGCCCGACGTCATTTTTTTGTCGTCGGGCTGTTTTTATTAACAAAATCAAGCTTCTTCGTCGTCACCCGTTACGCCGATGATGCCGGACATGTCGTCATCGTCATCGTCTTCGTCGGTTTCGAGGAAGGTGTCGTCGTCGTCGTCCATTTCGACGTCGTCGTCATCGCCCATATCCGGGATCTCGTCGCCGCTGTTGTCGCCATCAGCGTCTTCGAGCGATACGAGTTCGACTTCCGTGTTTTCGGTGTCGACTTCTGCAACGTCCTCTTCTTCAGCCTGCTCGAGCTTTGCCTGTGCGGTGCTTTCCTCGAAGAAGGAGAGCGGCCAGGACTTGCCGGTGTAGGGAGAAACGACCGGGTTACGGTTCAGGTCGTAGAACTTCTTGCCGGTATCTGGGTCTGTACGCTTGGTACCAAGTTCCGCTTTTGCCACTGTCTAAGCCTCAAATTGTCGGATGAGTTTCGGTGTGTACGCCGTAAAACCGGCATAGACGGTAAAATTTATAGCCGGTCCCCTTAATCGTTGCGGTCTTTCGTGTCAAAGACAAACTTCCGATGCTTTCATCTTGCCGCATCCTTTGCCGCCAAGGCAATCGTGGATGTGACATGAAGGCATCTCGATACATTCTTTATATATCCATGATTGGGCAAGGCAGTTTCATGACTTTTACGATCGCCATTGACGGCCCTGCAGCAGCAGGCAAGGGAACGCTCTCGCGCCGGATTGCCGAGACCTATGGTTTCCACCATCTCGACACCGGTCTGACCTACCGTGCCACAGCGAAAGCCTTGATCGATGCGGGTTTGCCGCTGGATAACGAGGCTGTGGCGGAAAAGATCGCTTTGGAACTGGATCTCGGCGGTCTCGATCGGTCGGTGCTGTCGCGGCATGATATTGGTGAGGCGGCTTCCAAGGTGGCCGTCATGACGGCGGTGAGGCGTGCGCTGGTCAAAGCGCAGCAGCGTTTTGCGCAGACCGAGCCTGGCACGGTGCTCGATGGCCGTGATATCGGCACGGTTGTTTGTCCCGACGCTCCCGTCAAACTCTACGTGACCGCCTCTGCCGAAGTGCGCGCGAAGCGACGTTACGACGAGATTATCGCCAATGGCGGCGCGGCTGATTACGACGGGGTTTTCGCCGACGTCAAAAAGCGCGATGAACGCGATATGGGGCGGGCCGACAGCCCAATGAAACCGGCTGAAGACGCGCACTTGCTAGATACGTCGGAAATGAGTATAGAAGCGGCGTTTCAAGCTGCGAAATCGATCATCGATGTAGCTTTGAAGAAATAGATTCCTCGCGAACCGCATCGTTCGTTTCGCGTTCATACCGGAATTGCCCGAAGACATGTCCTCGCGCCGGAAAGCCTTTTGATAAGGCGGGCATGGGTTCGGGTATTATCAACACTAGCCCACCGGCGCTTCTGTATCCGTTAAATCGGATGCACTCAGGAGATTTCATGTCAGTATCTACCCCCACGCGCGAGGATTTCGCAGCCCTCCTCGAAGAATCCTTTGCCTCTAACGATCTCGCCGAAGGCTATGTTGCCAAAGGTATCGTAACGGCAATCGAGAAGGACGTTGCTATCGTCGACGTCGGCCTCAAGGTCGAAGGCCGCGTTCCGTTGAAGGAATTCGGTGCGAAGTCCAAGGACGGCACGCTGAAGGTCGGCGACGAAGTCGAAGTTTACGTTGAGCGTATCGAAAACGCTCTCGGCGAAGCCGTTCTGTCGCGCGAGAAGGCTCGCCGCGAAGAGAGCTGGGTCAAGCTCGAAGCCAAGTTCGAAGCTGGCGAGCGCGTCGAAGGCGTTATCTTCAACCAGGTCAAGGGTGGTTTCACCGTCGATCTGGATGGCGCTGTTGCCTTCCTTCCGCGTTCGCAGGTCGACATTCGTCCTATCCGCGACGTAACCCCGCTGATGCACAACCCGCAGCCCTTCGAAATCCTCAAGATGGACAAGCGCCGCGGCAACATCGTTGTTTCGCGCCGTACGGTTCTCGAAGAGTCCCGTGCTGAGCAGCGTTCTGAAATCGTTCAGAACCTCGAAGAAGGCCAGGTTGTTGACGGCGTCGTCAAGAACATCACCGATTACGGTGCGTTCGTTGACCTCGGCGGCATCGACGGCCTGCTGCACGTCACCGACATGGCATGGCGCCGCGTCAACCATCCTTCGGAAATCCTCAACATTGGCCAGCAGGTCAAGGTTCAGATCATCCGCATCAACCAGGAAACCCACCGTATCTCGCTCGGCATGAAGCAGCTCGAGTCCGATCCGTGGGATGGCATCTCCGCCAAGTACCCGGTTGGCAAGAAGATCTCCGGTACCGTCACGAACATCACTGATTACGGTGCATTCGTTGAGCTGGAGCCGGGCATCGAAGGTCTGATCCACATTTCCGAAATGTCCTGGACCAAGAAGAACGTACATCCCGGCAAGATCCTGTCCACGAGCCAGGAAGTTGACGTTGTTGTTCTCGAAGTCGATCCGTCCAAGCGCCGTATCTCGCTTGGCCTGAAGCAGACGCTGGAAAACCCGTGGCAGGCATTTGCCTACAGCCATCCGGCCGGCACTGAAGTTGAAGGCGAAGTCAAGAACAAGACCGAATTCGGCCTGTTCATTGGCCTCGAAGGCGATGTCGACGGCATGGTTCACCTGTCCGATCTGGACTGGAACCGTCCGGGCGAACAGGTCATCGAAGAGTTCAACAAGGGTGACGTCGTCAAGGCTGTCGTTCTGGACGTTGACGTCGAGAAGGAGCGTATCTCGCTCGGCATCAAGCAGCTCGGCAAGGATGCTGTCGGCGAAGCCGCGGCTACCGGCGACCTGCGCAAGAACGCAGTTGTTTCCGCTGAAGTCATCGGCGTCAACGATGGCGGCATCGAAGTGAAGCTCGTAAACCACGAAGACCTCACCTCGTTCATCCGTCGCGCTGACCTTTCCCGTGACCGTGACGAGCAGCGCCCTGAGCGCTTCTCCGTTGGCCAGGTTGTCGACGCTCGCGTTGTCAACTTCTCGAAGAAAGACCGCAAGGTCATGCTTTCGATCAAGGCTCTGGAAATCGCGGAAGAGAAGGAAGCCGTTGCTCAGTTCGGTTCGTCCGATTCGGGCGCTTCGCTCGGCGACATCCTCGGCGCGGCTCTGAAGAACCGCGGCGAATAATCGTCATACCGCTTGAAATGAAGAACCCGCCGGAGCAATCCGGCGGGTTTTTTGTTGGGTCGATTTTCAGGTTCAAAACCAGTTCATACAATGCCGCCCATGCGTAGATAGTAGGCCTCGGCAGTCTCGTCGCGCACTCCGCCGGAATCATCGTCTTCGGGAGCCGCTTGCATTTCGTCATTTGCCGCAGCGCGCTCTTCGAGATCATCCTCGGTCCCCTGGCCCGGTGGTTCATCTTCCGCCTCGCCCTCCGAGAAAGGCCCGTGGCCGCGATGCGGGGTCTCCGATTCCGGCTCGTCTTTTGCCAATGGGTAGGAAACGAAGGGCAGGGGTGTTCCCTCTTTTGCCAGTAGAGAGGCAACAAACGGTTGGGAAGCTGCCTGTTCGAGAAAGGCGGCCTTGCCGTCGAGCTCCGCCGCCGCTTTGGCTGCCACCTGAGCATGAGAATGTTGCGCCGGCGTTTCTGGCTCTGTTGTTGGCTGTTGCGCTGCGAGTGTCGTAGCTTTGGGCTTTTCGCCGGATTGCTCTACCGCCGGTTCCAAGACGTTTGAGGGAGGAGCCGGTAAGGGCTGTTCGTTGCCGGCCGATGCGATGAGCGTCTTGCCGGTCAGTGCCGCGAACAGCAAGCTTTCCGTTTCCTTGATCGGGAGTGCGATCTGGTTTGGAAGGGCGTTCAGCGCATTTCGAATTTCGACACGCTGCCGTGTTGCTGCCTCATGAGCCTGCGTGTGGGACGGGGTTTGCCGAGTTTCCGTTTTCGCGATGTCGTCGGGGCGCAGATGTGCGGCAGCCGCTTTGACACCGTCCGCCGGTGTCTGCTGCCGATCTGATCTTATTGCAACTTCGGCTGCTGCAGCCGCTTTTCCAGATTGCGGCTGCTGTTCGAGACCGTCTGCTTCCTGAGCCTCAATTACTAACGGCAAGTCCGGCGCAGCGGCCATTCGCGCAACGATCGCTTCCTTCATCGGAGCGGCAAGTTGTGTGAATTGGTTGAGGACCTGTGCGACGAGGCGGTTTGCCGGGCTGCTTACCGGGCTGCTTGCCGCGGGCTGACTGGTCACTGGACCGTTGCCTGACTGCTCGCTTTGAGAGGGCCTTGCCGCATCTGGCATCCGTGGCGGTTGCGGCTGCGAAGCTGGTTGGTCGATCCTGTTATTTTGCTGATAAGAGGTGACGACCGCCTTTGCGGCGAGATCCAGGCCCTTGTAGCGCGACATTTCAATGAGCAGGGCCAGGCGGGCGGCATCCGGGCCGGCTGGATTTTTGAGAATCTCCGCCAGCATGGAGAGGGTAAGTCCCTGAAGCGCTTTACTGACCTGCTGTTCAAGCGCTGCGCGTTGGGCTGGAGGCAATGCGCGCAGAGTTTCCGTCAGGCGTGCCACATAGGTTTCGATTGCCTCACCATCCTTGCGTGGAAGGTTCATCAGTTTGCCGAGAGTTTCCGACAGAATGAAGGTACTGCGAGAGAGCTGATATTCACTGGCAAGTGACGCAATCGTCGTCTTGGCAAAGAGGCTGCCACCGCTTTCATCGCCGACAGGGGTGGTCGAGACCAAAGAGCGTACGACCGGTTGCGTTTTTCCGGCCGACAAGGTCGTCGAATTATACGAGGCATCTGCTGCAGGCACTTTCGGTACAGGCGGTAACATGGTGCGCTCCGTTCGTATCGATAACCGCCGCTGATCATTCAGAGGAGTACGCGCTGGCGGTATGGCCAGAGTTCACAAGTGTCGCGACGGTGATGCACAGGTGTCATCTCGCCCGCTCATGCGGGAGCGTTGTGTGCGCAACGTTGAAAAATGCCCGTTGCCTTGCAGCACACAGAATCATCAAACTCCAGACTGCGTCGTCTAGGTTAAGATTTAGCTAACCATCCAATCTCAGCAGGTGTTTACGGAGAAATGCCGATAAACATGCGGTAGAGGCCATTGTCATCCGAGTTGACCGACGAAATCCGATCTGGCTCAAAGCCATTGATCTCTGTCACTTGTGAGGGTAGCGCATCCAGCCAGCTTGCTTTGGGAAAGCTTCTTTCGGGCCGCAAAGACGCCATTTCGGTTGTCCTGGTTTGGTGGTCCTCTCCGGTCAACATATCGTCGTTCGGCGCCAAAGATGGCGCGGCCAGGGAGAGGAGGGCGCTTGCAGTATTCTCTTCGGCCTCATGGCCTTCGTCACCGGATACCCCGGGCGTATGGGACATTGTTGAACTCACATCATGTTTCGCTCAAATGTCACGGGCAAAGTGCCGTCAGGCGGCTTTCCTCCGCAACAGTTCATAGAGGCCATCTTCATCGATGGATATCGGCAGAATATTTTTTTGGCTTTCGGTAATAACCGCCTGTGCGTCGAGCAACTGTTCCGTCTCGTCAGCTTGGCCGGCTGCTGTCGAGGCCGAGATTTCGGCTGGAGCATCATCCACCTCGCCATCTGCAGGCTTATTGGCATCGCTGACGTTCGATACGGCTGACAGGATGGAAATCATCGCCAGTTCGCCGTCAGTATTGGCAGCGCCGGTCTGCTGTGTCTCGACAGGATTTTCATCCTTCGCCGTTTCGTTCTGTTCTTTCACCGCATCCTGAAGTTTCTGCACCTCGTCCAGCTTCCCGCTGGCATCAAGGGTCTTGATGTCGGCTTCCCGCTCGGCGGCGACCTCCGCATCATTGACTTCGCCGATGCGATTACTGCCCCGTTCGGCTTGCAGCACTTCCCTGGTTTTTGGGTCGGCAACATCTTCGAGGCGCTGAATGACCTTCAAGGTTTCGCGGCTGGTAAGGCCATTGCTTTGGGCCTGTCTATCGAGCGCGTCTTTCAAAGCGCGCGCTTCGTCTCCCCAGGGATTGGCGATGGCCGCAATCATTGCGTTCGCGCTCATGCCAAGGGCTTTAAGGCCGGTTGATTCTTCGAGGTCATCGGTGCTCTTGGGCAAAGTTGCCCTGGCTGCCATGATGGCCTTTGTCATCTGGTCGCCAAAATCGTCTTCCTGGCCGGTAAGGCCTGCACCTTTGGCAATGCGTGCTGCGAGCGAAGCCATAGGGTCTGTTTCGCTGGTCACCGCGCCATTCATGACATCGATAACCTGAGCTTCGGAAACACCGAACGACGTCAGGGAAATCTTGATGGCGTTCCCCTGTGAATCACGTTTCGCAAAGCTGTCGGTCAGAACAAGGGCGTCGTTCAGCCTCTGTGCGAAGGCGCGGTTCGTCTCGTCGCTCTCCTGCGTCACGCCAAGAGCTGAGGAAAACCGGGCCATCAAAGAGGCGAAGGCATCTGGATCGGCTCGCATGGCGCCGAAAAGATAGGAGCTGATCTTTTCGTTGGCGGCACGGTGCGATTGGTCCGGCTGCGGTTGTGTGGCCCTGACCGTGTCGTCTTTCTTCGTGCCTTTTGCTTTTTCCTGCTCTTCCCGCTGGCGGTCCTCGATCGTCTCGATCATGGAGCGCATGAGATCGCTGACACCGATCCCGGTTGCCTGCTGAAGAGGGGTAATCATCGCGATGAATTCCGGCCGCTACGTAAAGTTGCGACCGAGATTAGACCATTGCGGTAAACCGGGCGTTAAGGTGTGCCTTCATCAACTGTGGGCGAAAATGTCGGTGTCTTCCCATCCGAGAAGGTCGAGTTTGGCGCGGGTCGGCAAAAACGCGAAGCAGGCCGTTGCGTGCTCGATGCGGCCATCACGCACAAGGCGTTGTGTAAGCTTGTCACGCAACGCGTGCAGATAGAGCACGTCCGAAGCGGCGTATTCAAGCTGCGCGGGAGAAAGCCTTTCTGCTGCCCAGTCCGATGATTGTTGTGCCTTGGAGATGTCGACTTCGAGCATCTCTTTCAAATTGTCTTTCAGACCATGCCGATCGGTATAGGTACGAGCAAGGCGGGACGCGATCTTCGTGCAGAAGACCGACTCGGTGGTAACGCCAAAGCTATGGAAAAGCACGGCAATATCGAAGCGGCCATAATGGAAGATCTTCTGCCGAGATGGATCGGCAAGCATGGCGACGAGGTTGGGAGCTTCCGTCTGTCCAGCCGCGATACGGATGATATCCGCCGTGCCGTCTCCGGGCGAGAGCTGCACGACACAAAGACGATCGCGGCGCGGTACGAGCCCAAGTGTTTCCGTATCAACAGCGATTGCGCCGATGTAACGGGCGGCATCCGCTTCTGAAATATCGCCTTCGTGATAACGGATGGGCGCAGGCATTAGCTTCTCCAGAGATATCGTGTTTGCTGTACCGGCTATAACCGAAAGGGCTCAAAGGCGATACCGTTTTATCATTCGCGCACGTGTGCCGGATGCTTGCCTTTGGCAACCTTCGCGGGTTAGGCTCCGCCACTTTCCTTTTCAAACCTATGAAATTTTCGATGACAAAAAAAATCTATCTTGCTGGGCCTGAAGTCTTTCTGCCGAATGCCCGTGAAATGCTCGACCTCAAAGCCGCGCTCGCGCGGGAAGCAGGTTTTATCCCACTTTCGCCGGGGGATCTGCAGATTCCGCCTGCCGATACGAAAATCCAGCATGGCTGCAACATCAACGATGTCGACGAGCAGATGATGCTTGAGGCCGATGCCGTTATCGCCAACCTGACCCCGTTTCGAGGCATCGCCGCCGATACCGGAACCAGCTACGAACTTGGCTTTATGTGCGCTCTCGGAAAGCCGGTCTTCGCCTACACGAATGTCGCTGACAGTCACTTCAGCCGCATCACGGCTTATTACGGCGGCGTTGCGAGCCAGGACGAAACCGGCCGCTTTCGTGGACCGGACGGGTTTTCGATCGAGAATTTCGATATGGCGGACAACCTCATGTTGCATGGCGGCATCTTGAGACGTGGCGGCGTGGTGATTGTGGGTCAGGCACCGGAAGATGAATTGTATACGGACGTGGAAGCCTTCAAGCGCTGTCTTGCAGTCGCGGCGGAAAAGCTTCTTCATTCCCCCGATACTGACAGAAAGAATGTAGCGGAGACACTTGCATGACCGGAACCATTTTCATCACGGGCGCGACATCGGGCTTCGGACAGGCCACAGCGCGGCGCTTCATCGCAGAAGGCTGGAAAGTTGTCGGCACCGGTCGTCGAGCAGAACGGCTCTCGGCACTGTCGGAAGAACTCGGTGCCAATTTTTACGGTGCAGTCTTCGACATTACCGATGAAGATGCCATGCAGAAAGCAGTTGCCAGCTTGCCGGCAGATTTCCGCGACATCGATGTCCTCGTTAACAATGCCGGCCTGGCACTCGGCACTTCACCGGCACCCCAGGTGCCGCTGAAAGACTGGCACACCATGGTGAACACCAACATCACCGGCCTTTTGAACATTACCCATCATCTGCTGCCGACGCTGATCGAGCGCCGGGGAATGGTGGTCAATCTTGCCTCCGTCGCCGCGACATATCCCTACCTTGGCGGCAACGTCTATGGCGGGACCAAAGCATTCCTGCGGCAGTTTTCCCTGGGGTTGCGTTCCGATCTGCACGGTAAGGGTGTCCGCGTGACGTCAATCGAACCGGGCATGTGTGAAACCGAGTTCACGCTTGTGCGTACCGGTGGCAATCAGGAAGCGTCGGACAATCTCTACAAGGGTGTCAATCCGATCACGGCGGACGATATCGCCAATACGATCCACTGGGTTGCCTCGCAGCCCAAGCACATCAATATCAACAGCCTCGAATTGATGCCGGTCAATCAATCTTTTGCCGGTTTTCAAGTCTATCGCGAGAGCTGAGCGACGCAGTTCGCCACGTAGTTGATGAAAAACCGTGCAGCGATTTTGCAGCCATGCAGAAATGCATTGCTGCATTGCGAGAGTTGCTCTGTTAAAATTCGCAAATTCGACTATATTTAAATCATCGAAACGGCGCACTCCTCCTCCCAGCGTCGTTAGATGTGGATCGACGGTACTCCTCCTCCCAATCGTCGATCAAGTTTGAAGCCTGCCGCACCTCCTCCCGCGGCAGGCTTTTTCCTTTTTAGGGCTTTCCAAAATTCTTGCTTGGTTACGGCCTGGATGGCGATCTCAAGTCATCCGGCTCTTTGCTGTCGTGGTTGCTCCAGCCACTCTGTCCCTGCCGGCTTCGGTAGTGCGCCGGCTGGGGTTGAGATTTTTGTCGTGTCGTCAAGGCGAGCTTTCATTTGGATTGAAGTCTGGCGATCACGTTTTCGTTATGTCTAGATAAATATGCACAGTTTTGTGGCTGGCCGTGTTCCCGGCCCATTGCCTCGCCAATTGCGTGTGTTATGCATGTGCAAAAGAACGCTTGGGAGGTTGCCAGCACGTTGGTGTTTGTGTGCCCAAAAGCGACGGGGAGAGAATGGCAGACTTTATAGAAGCGCTAAAGCGCTTTCAGCCGGTCGCGGTTGCGCCGATCGCTGAAGACGAATTGAGATTGCGCGTCCGCAATCTGCAAATGCAAATGATCCAGAACAACGTAAAGGCCGTTTGGCTCGATGCTTCGTCATCGTTGACCTATTACACTGGCCTGTCGCTCGGATTGTCTGAACGAATTCATGGTGCTCTGGTGCCGGCTGACGGTGAATTGACCTACGTCAGCCCGACTTTCGAAGAGCCCAAGCTGCAAACGCTGATCCGTATTCCGGGTAACGTTGCCGTATGGGAAGAAGACGAGAGCCCGTTCGACCTGATGGCAGACCGCTTTCAGGCTTTGGTTTGTCCCGGCAGCTTGCTCGCAATCGATCCGGCAACGCCCTTCGTTTTTGCTTCTGCCTTGATGCAGCGCCTGGAAGGGCGTGTGATTTCAGCCCAGCCGATGATCGTCAGGCAGCGGCAGATCAAGTCTGCAGCGGAAATCGCCATCATCCAGACCGCGATGGACGCCAGCTACGGCGTGCAAAAGGCCGTTTTTGAGAACCTGCGCGCCGGTGTTTCAACCACCGAAGTCGCTGACTTCGTTAATGCTGCCCACATCGCGCTTGGCCTCAAGCCGCTTTTCGTTGCTGTTCAGTTTGGTGAGGCGACTGCCTATCCGCACGGTGTTCCTTATGCCCAGACGCTGAATGACGGCGATATGGTTCTGGTCGATCTCGGCGGAATACTGCACGGCTATCGCTCTGATATCACACGCACATATGTCTTCGGTCAGGCCACCGGCCGCCAGCGTTTCATCTGGAACGCCGAACGCGATGCGCAGGCTGCGGCTTTTGCTGCAGCAAAAAATGGTGTTGCCTGTTCGCAGGTGGATGCGGCTGCGCGTCAGTCGCTGACGGATGCGGGCTTTGGCCCCGGTTACACCGTTCCAGGACTGCCCCATCGCACCGGGCACGGACTTGGACTGGATATTCACGAAGAACCATATATCGTTACAGGCAATGAGACGCCGCTTGAACCTGGCATGTGCTTCTCCATTGAGCCGATGCTGTGCGTTTATGGGGAGTGCGGTGTCCGCCTCGAAGATATCGCATATATGACGGAGGCCGGGCCACGGTGGTTCTGCGCTCCGGAAACGAACCTCGACCGGCTCTTTCAGCCGGACGCAAGGTAATTGGTCGGGAGGCAATAAGTCCGATCGGCAACGCGCATCACGTGTTGTCGCTGACCAGGCAAAAAGGCCCGTCAACGGGCCGAAACAGGACTCAGATAAAGAGGGAAAGGACCACCAGATGAAAACGCTGACCCGCAGTTTGCTGATCGCTTCTGCGATTGCGATCACTTCCGCCATGCCCGCCATGGCGAAAACCTTCGTTTATTGCTCCGAGGCTTCGCCCGAGGGCTTCGATCCGGCGCCTTACACTGGCGGCGGTACCTTCGATGCGTCGGCGCACCCGGTCTTCAACCGTCTTGTTGAATTCAAGAAGGGCACGACCGAAATCGAGCCTGCACTTGCTGAAAAGTGGGAAGTTTCCGCTGACGGCCTGGAATACACCTTCCACCTGCGCAAGGGCGTGAAGTGGCATTCCAACGACAAGTTCACGCCGAGCCGCGACTTCAACGCTGATGACGTGATCTTCAGCTATGACCGCCAGGGCAACGACAAGAACCCGTGGCATCAGTACATCGCCGGCATCACCTACGAGTATTATTCCTCGATGGAAATGCCGTCGCTGATCA
The DNA here is from genome assembly GCA_025559845.1 of Agrobacterium tumefaciens. NCBI lineage: Bacteria > Pseudomonadati > Pseudomonadota > Alphaproteobacteria > Hyphomicrobiales > Rhizobiaceae > Agrobacterium > Agrobacterium tumefaciens. The sequence goes on along the minus strand of CP048470.1, from coordinate 981,172 downwards.
AGGAAGTGACCAAGGTCGACGACTACACCGTCAAGTTCGTCCTGAAGCACCCGGAAGCTCCGTTCCTCGCGAACATCGCCATGCCTTTCGCTTCGATCGTCTCGAAGGAATATGCCGATACGCTCGACAAGGCCGGCACGAAGGAAGACTTCAACAACCTGCCGATCGGTACGGGTCCATTCAAGTTCGTCGCTTACCAGAAGGACGCGGTTATCCGCTACCAGAAGAACGCCGACTACTGGGGCACCGCACCGAAGATCGACGACCTGATCTTCGCAATCACGCCGGACGCTGCTGTTCGTCTTCAGAAGCTTAAGGCTGGCGAATGCCACCTGATGCCTTACCCGGCACCGGCTGACCTCGACGCCATCCGCGCCGATACCAACCTGAAGCTTGACGAGCAGTCCGGCCTTAACGTTGGTTACCTTGCCTACAACACCACGGTTAAGCCGTTCGACGATCCGAAGGTTCGTAAGGCCCTCAACATGGCCATGAACAAGCAGGCGATCATTGACGCCGTGTTCCAGGGCAACGGTCAGGTCGCAAAGAACCCGATCCCGCCGACAATGTGGTCGTACAACGACAGCGTCAAGGATGACGCATACGATCCGGAAGCCTCCAAGAAGCTTCTCGAAGAAGCAGGCGTCAAGGATCTGTCGATGAAGATCTGGGCGATGCCGGTACAGCGTCCTTACATGCCGAACGCCCGTCGTACCGCCGAGCTTCTGCAGTCGGACTTCGCCAAGGTTGGCGTCAAGGTCGAGATCGTTTCCTACGAGTGGGGCGAATACCTGAAGAAGTCGATGGAACCGGGCCGTGACGGCGCCGTCATCCTCGGCTGGACGGGCGACAATGGTGACCCGGACAACTTCCTCAGCGTTCTGCTGTCTTGCGCTTCGGCTCAGCCGGGCGGTGCAAACCGCGCTTTCTGGTGCAACAAGGAGTTCTCCGATCTCCTGACCAAGGCAAAGCAGACGAGCGACGTTGCTGAACGTACGAAGCTCTATGAGCAGGCGCAGGTCGTCTTCAAGGACCAGGCTCCTTGGGCAACCCTCGACCACTCCACTCAGTACGTGCCGATGCGCAAGAACGTAACGGGCTTCCAGATGAGCCCGCTTGGCGACTTCGTTTTCGACACCGTTGACATCACGGAGTAATCCCAAACAACAGGACGCGCGGGAGAACCATGTTCTTCCGCGCGTCTTTTCAGGAAAAAGACCATGATCCGGTTCATTCTCGGCAAACTTCTCTATCTCGTTCCGACGTTCCTCGGGATTACCATTGTCGCTTTCGCCTTTGTGCGCGTGCTGCCGGGCGATCCCGTGCTGCTGATGGCAGGCGAGCGTGGTATTACGCCCGAACGGCATGCACAGCTTGCCGAACAGCTCGGCTTCAGCCAGCCTGTCTGGCAACAGTACCTTCAGTTTCTAGGGCGTCTCCTGCAGGGCGATCTTGGTAATTCGCTTGTCACGAAGAAACCCGTTCTGACCGAGTTCCTGTCGCTGTTTCCTGCGACGGTCGAGCTTGGCCTCGTCGCCATCATCATCGCAACCGCAATCGGCGTTCCTGTCGGCGTTCTTGCTGCAATCCGTCGCGGTTCCTGGTTCGACCAGATCTCCATGACGACGGCTTTGGTCGGGTTTTCGATGCCGATCTTCTGGTGGGGGCTTCTGCTCATCATCATGTTCTCCGGTATTCTTCAGTGGACGCCGGTGTCAGGACGCATCTCGCTGATGTATTTCTTCCCGTCTGTCACCGGCTTCATGCTGATCGACAGTCTGATTTCCGGGCAGAAAGGCGCCTTTATCTCGGCGTTGTCGCACCTGATCCTGCCATCGGTCGTGCTTGCCACGATCCCGCTTGCGGTCATTGCGCGCCAGACGCGTTCGGCAATGCTGGAAGTGATGGGTGAAGACTACGTCCGCACGGCTCGTGCCAAGGGCATGTCGCCTGCACGCGTCGTCGGCATTCACGCATTACGCAATGCCATGATCCCGGTCATCACCACCATCGGCCTGCAGATTGGCGTGCTGATGGCGGGTGCCATTCTGACCGAAACCATCTTCTCCTGGCCGGGTATCGGCAAGTGGATGATCGATTCCATCTCGCGCCGCGACTATCCGGTGGTGCAGAGCGGCCTGCTTCTGATCGCGGGCATGGTAATGGTCGTCAACCTGCTCGTCGATTTGACCTATGGCCTCATCAATCCAAGGATCCGTCACAAATGAGCAATGTGACCACGACCCAGGGCGTCAAGCTTTCTGACGCCGCCATTCGCCGCCGGATGATCGCCGATTTCTGGTTCTATTTCCGCCAGAACCGCGGCGCCGTCATCGGCCTTGCCGTGTTCATCCTTTTGGTGCTGGTTGCGGTTTTTGCACCGCTGCTTGCACCGCATGATCCGACCCAACAGTACCGCGACGCGCTTCTGATCCCGCCATTCTGGCAGGAAGGTGGTCGCGCCGGCTTCTTCTTCGGAACCGATGCGGTTGGCCGCGACATGCTTTCGCGCCTGATCTACGGTGCCCAATATTCGCTGTTCATTGGTATCGTCGTTGTTTCCATCGCGCTGGTGGGCGGTATTGTCATTGGTCTTATCGCCGGTTTCTTCGGTGGTTGGGTGGATGCCGTTATAATGCGCGTCATGGACGTCATCCTGGCGTTCCCCTCGCTGCTTCTGGCGCTGGTTCTGGTTGCGATCCTCGGGCCAGGCCTCACCAACGCGATGATTGCGATTGCCATCGTCTACCAGCCGCACTTTGCGCGTCTGACGCGCGCGGCGGTGATGAGCGAGCTTCGTCGTGAGTATGTTACAGCAGCGCGTGTGGCCGGTGCCGGCAATATGCGTCTGATGTTCAAGACCATCTTGCCGAACTGCCTCGCGCCCTTGATCGTTCAGGCAACGCTGTCTTTCTCGTCGGCGGTTCTGGATGCGGCGGCACTCGGTTTCCTTGGCATGGGTGCGCAGCCGCCGTCGTCCGAATGGGGCACGATGCTTGCCGAAGCGCGTGAATTCATTCTGCGCGCATGGTGGGTTGTAACCCTTCCCGGTCTCGCGATCCTGATTTCCGTGCTCGCGATCAACCTCATGGGCGACGGGCTGCGTGATGCGCTCGACCCGAAATTGAAGCGGAGCTAACGAATGAGCCTGCTGAAAATCAAAAACCTCACGGTCAAGTTCGCCACCGCGACCGGTTCTTTTACTGCCGTTGACGGCATTGACGTCTCGGTCGACAAGCACGAAGTGCTGGCGATCGTCGGTGAATCCGGTTCGGGCAAATCGGTGTCGATGCTGGCCGTCATGGGCCTGCTGCCCGATACGGCGATGATCACTGCCGACGAAATGACCTTCGACGGCAAGAATCTTCTGGCCCTGTCGCCGCAGGAGCGCCGCAAGCTGATCGGCCGGGAGATCACAATGATCTTCCAGGAGCCGATTGCCTCGCTCAATCCTTCTTTCACGGTCGGCTTCCAGATCGAGGAAGTGCTTCGCCTCAACCTCGGCATGAGCGGTTCTGCGGCACGCGCCCGTGCTCTGGAACTGTTTAAGGCGGTTGGTATTCCTGACCCGGAAACCAAGCTCAAGGCCTATCCGCACCAGATGTCTGGCGGTCAGTGCCAGCGCGTCATGATCGCCATCGCCATCGCATCGAAGCCGCGTCTGCTCATCGCCGATGAGCCGACCACGGCACTCGACGTGACGATCCAGAAGCAGATCCTCGATCTCTTGATGAAGCTTCAGGAAGAATACGGCATGGCGCTGATCCTGATTACCCATGACATGGGCGTCGTTGCAGAAACGGCTGACCGTGTCGTGGTGCAATACAAGGGTCGCAAAATGGAAGAAGCGGATGTTCTGAGCCTGTTCGAAGCACCGCAGCATCCTTACACCAAGGCGCTGCTTGCCGCGCTGCCGGAAAATGCAACCGGTGACCGTTTGCCGACGGTATCAGACTTCTTCGGCAAGGAGGGCGTACAATGAGTGTTGTCGTCGAAGGTAAGGGGATTACCCGCGATTACCACGTTCCGGGTGGCATGTTCGGCGGTTCCAAGATGGTGCAAGCGCTGAAAGGCATCGATTTTGCCGTTGAACGTGGCAAAACGCTGGCCATCGTCGGTGAATCCGGTTCGGGAAAATCCACGCTTGCGCGCATCATTGCGCTCATTGACCCGGCATCGGGCGGTGAGCTGAAGATCGAAGGACAGGCGGTTGATATCGCCAAGCGTCGTCCTGGTCCCGATATGCGCTCCAAGGTGCAGATGGTGTTCCAGAACCCTTACGGTAGCCTCAATCCGCGCCAGAAGGTTGGCGATGTGTTGATGGAGCCGCTGGTGATCAATACGTCCGTCCCAGCCGCAGAGCGTCGCGAACGCGCAGAAGCCATGCTGGTCAAGGTTGGTCTTGGCCCGGAGCACTTCAACCGTTATCCGCACATGTTCTCGGGCGGTCAGCGCCAGCGTATCGCCATCGCACGCGCCCTGATGCTGAACCCGACGCTGCTGGTTCTGGACGAGCCGGTTTCTGCGTTGGACCTATCGGTTCAGGCGCAGGTTCTGAACCTGCTGGCCGATCTTCAGGAAGAATTTGAGCTGACCTACGTTTTCGTCAGCCACGATCTTTCCGTGGTGCGTTACATTGCCGATGACGTGATGGTGATCTCAAAGGGTGTTGCCGTGGAGCAGGGCACGCGAGAGGAACTGTTCGCGGATCCGAAGCATCCCTATACACGCCAGCTTTTTGCGGCGACGCCGATCACCGATGTCGATGCCATTCGCGCTCGCGTCGAGCGCCGCAAGGCTGCACGCATCGCCGCGACAGCCTAAGCATTTGTTTTGAAGACGAAACAGGCCGGTTTTCCGGCCTGTTTTTTTGCACATTGATTTCCAAGCGATTCACGTTTTCAGAAAACTGCTGACAGCGGCAAGCGCACCATTGTCCCTGACATGACGATATGCAGTTTTCAATTCTGCAACGAAGTCTGTGTTATCAGGAAGGTCGTTACCGAATGTACGGGTGAAGCTGAGGAAGCGGTCGATGACGTCGTCCGGCTCCATCCGTAGCTGGTCGGGTGCATCCCATTCATTGAACACTGGATCCAGGATCGTAATCGGCTCGCCGTTTTCATCGATCGTCGCGCAGGATCGGACCCAGAGCGCGACGGCGAGCACAAGGGGTCGGCTATCGGCCTTGAACGCCAGCAGCTCTCGCAGCGGCGCGAGGATGCGCAGCGGCAACTTCTGCGAGGCATCTGAGGCGATCTGCATGGTCTTGTGTTGAAGCGCGGGGTTGCCAAAGCGCTCGCGTAAACCGGCCGCAAATGCCTCTCCGTCAACGGCGGCACTGAGTGTTTGTTTCACAGCATGCCAATAGGCATCAATAAAGCGCCGGATCGCAGGTTCGCTCCATGCATCGGCGACGGTGGCGAGCCCGGCGACCTGGCCGGTTGCCGCAATGGCGCTGTGTGCACCGTTTAGCATTCTGAGCTTCATATGCTCATAGGGTTCTACGTCTGCAACGAACTCCACACCGGACTTTTCAAGCGCTGGTCGTCCGTGTGGAAAGCGATCTTCAATGACGAAGCGGAAGTAAGGCTCAGCGACCACGGGCCAGGCGTCCTCAACGCCAAGGGCCGCTTTGATGCTTTCGCGATCAAGGCTGGTGGTTGCTGGAACGATCCTGTCGACCATTGAACAGGGACAGGCGATGTTCTCGCCGATAAAATCCGCCAGTTCGGGTTTGGCCAATCTCGCATATTCCAGCAGCAGTTTTTGCAAGACACGGCCATTGGATGGGAGATTGTCACAGGGCAAAAGTGTAAGTGGCACAGAACCTTCTGAAAGCCTGCGCTGTGTGGCGGCGAGAATGAAGCCGTAAATGGTTCGCGGCTTGTCGGGATTTGCAAGATCGTGGAGGATATCCGGGTGGTCGCGCAGCAGGGTCTTGCTGGCAAGATTTGTAACGTAACCTTTTTCAGTTACGGTCAGCGTGACAAGCCGGACAGCCGGATCGGACAAACGGTCGATGAGTGTCTCGCGCGCCTCAGGCGCGACGATCGTTTCGACAATGGAGCCGATGATGCGCAGCTTCTCGCCATCTGCATCGCGCAAGCTGAACGTGTAGAGATTGTCTTGAGGTTCGATTGCATCGCGTGTGTCTGCACTTCTGAGCGATGCGGCCACAATGCCCCATCCGGTCTCGCCCCGCGCGAGGCAGTCATCGATAAAAACCGCCTGATGGGCGCGGTGGAAGGCCCCGACACCGAGGTGAACGATACCCGGTGTGACCGCGTCGCGATCATAAAGGGGGATTTCGATGGATTGAGGCAGATAGGACAGGGTTTTGGCGGAAAGCCGTTCTGACATTGGCAGCGTCGTGGCTTTCGGATTTTCAAACGACAATTCTGTTTCCTCCCAGTTGTCTTTATCATGCTGCCGGCAGCTATCCTCCGTTCTGCTTCAGCAGACGTATCTGGCGCAACGTGTTTTGCCGGCTGCGCTCCAGGTGGCGCCACAAAGCATCGACGATCTGTGCCTTGCTTTTGGCACCCACCGCATCTGCGATATTCTGGTGCTCATCGACAGAACGGCTGTAGTCACCCAAAATCGAGACGAAAACGGTGTGCGTCTGGTCGAGGATGCGCTCATGCGAACCGGAAATGACGGGAATATTCGCAGCACTGACAAGCAGGCTGTGGAAAGAACGATCATAGAAAAGCGCCTGTGATAGGTCGTCCAGGCTGGTGCCTTTTGAGAAAGCACGATGTTTCTCGAGGCTTTCCAGAAGTTTTGCATGGAGGGTGTCGTTCAACTGCCCGGCGTCGAATGCCACTTCGACCGCACCTTTTTCGATAAGCATTCTGGCGGCGTAGAGTTCCTCAACATCCTCAATGCTGAAATCCCGCACCACCATGCCGCGGCGGGATGAATTGATCACGAGCCCATCCGCCTCGAGCTTGAGACAGGCTTCCTTGATCGGAGTTGGGCTTATTCCGAGATCTGCGGCGAGTTCGTTGGGAAGCAGTCGCTCCCCGCCACGCAACCGCCCACTGACGATACGCGAACGCAGTTCCTGGTGGGCCTGTTCGGCAAGAGTGACTTTGACCAAGCTGTTCATGCAAACATCATTGCTCAACCATAAAAGATCGGCAATCCGTCGAAATTAAAAATAAAAAATTTTTTATTTTCTATGGTCGATAGTTTGCGTTAGTTCTTATGTCTACGCTCACGGCTTCTGGGAGGAAGGCTGCTGAGTTTGGTCAAGAGGTTGGTTTGACGGTTTGCGGCCCGTTGCGGGCGCGGCCTTTTCACGTCCGCCATGCTCCTCCCGAGATGATTGAGCGCAAGGGAGTGAGTGTGCCTTATGAAAATCAAGTCGGTCGAACCGTTTATCCTGCACCTGCCGTTAACCTCGGCATCCATTTCAGATTCTACCCACAGCATCACCCACTGGGGCGTCGTTGGCGCCAAGATCGTAACCACTGATGGCCTAGAGGGGTATGGCTTTACCGGAACGCATGCGCACCTGCCTTCCGATCGACTGATTACCTATTGCATCAGCGATTGTTATGCTCCCTTGCTCATTGGCGAAGATGCATCCGATCATTCCCGACTGTGGACGAAGCTGGCGCGTTATCCCTCGTTGCAGTGGGTTGGGCGTGCTGGCATCACGCACCTTGCGCTGGCGGCCATCGATGTGGCTCTTTGGGATCTGAAGGCCAAGAAGGCTGGCGTTCCGTTGTGGCACTATCTAGGCGGTGCAAGAACCGATCGGCTGGAAGCCTACAATACCGATATCGGCTGGCTCTCCTTCAACCTGGAAAATTTGCTGGCCGGGAGCGCAAAGGCCGTGGAAGAAGGCGGGTTCACACGCCTCAAGATCAAGGTCGGGCACGACGATCCGAATGTTGATGTCGAGCGTCTTGCTGCTGTCCGCAAGCGCGTCGGTTCATCGGTCAGGATTGCTATCGACGGTAACGGCAAATGGGACTTGCCGACCTGCCAGCGTTTCTGCGCCGCCGCCCGTGATCTCGACATTTATTGGTTCGAGGAGCCAATGTGGTATGACGACGTGACGAGCCATGCGCGGCTGGCGCGCAACACGTCGATCCCCATTGCGCTTGGCGAGCAGCTTTACACCGTGGATGCCTTCCGCTCATTCATCGATGCCGGTGCGGTCGCTTACGTTCAGCCGGATGTGACGAGGCTCGGTGGCATAACCGAATATATTCAGGTCGCCGATCTGGCGTTGGCTCACCGGTTGCCCGTGGTGCCGCATGCCGGTGAAATGAGCCAGGTGCACGTGCATCTGAGCTATTGGCACCCGGCCTCGACCATTCTCGAATACATCCCCTGGATCAAAGACCATTTTGAGGAGCCGGCCAATGTGGTTGATGGTGTCTACAAACGCCCGCAACAAGCGGGCGCCAGCACGACGCCGCTTGCCGCAAGCATGGAGCGTTACGGCAAGCCGGTCAGGTGAGGTGACGCCACCAGGCGATTAACGCCAGCCGAGGGCCGGGGCCACCTGCTTCAGGATCGTTTCGATCACGTGTGTGTTGTACGCGACGCCGAGTTGGTTCGGTACGGTCAGAAGCAGCGTGTCGGCCTCGGCGATGGCCTCGTCGGCCTTCAGTTGCTCTATAAGCGCTTCCGGCTCGGCCGCATAGCTGCGCCCGAAGATCGCCCGCGTTTTGTCGTCAATGAAGCCGATTGAGTCATCTTCCTTGTTGCCATAACCAAAGTAGGCCCTGTCCATCTCATTGACGAGCGCGAAGATACTACGGCTGACGGAGACGCGTGGTTCGTGTTCGTGACCTGCCTCTTTCCAGGCGGCTCGGTAGGCCCTGATCTGCTCGGCCTGCTGGACGTGGAACGGCTGACCCGTTTCATCCGTCTTCAGCGTCGAGCTTTGCAGGTTCATGCCAAGCTTTGCGGCCCATTCGGCGGTCGCATTCGAGCTTGAACCCCACCAGATGCGCTCGCGCAGACCATCCGAATGCGGTTCCAGCCTGAGGAGGCCTGGCGGGTTGGGGAACATCGGCCGTGGATTGGGTTGTGCGAAACCTTCACCTTTCAAAAGTTCAAGAAAGACTTCGGTGTGCTGGCGCGCCATATCCTCTTCAGTCTGGCCTTCCGCAGGGCGATAGCCGAAGTAGCGCCAGCCATCGATGACCTGCTCCGGCGATCCGCGACTGATGCCAAGTTGCAGGCGCCCTCCCGATATCAGATCGGCGGAGCCGGCATCCTCGGCCATGTAGAATGGGTTCTCATATCGCATGTCGATGACGCCGGTACCGATCTCGATCGTCTTCGTTCTAGCGCCAACCGCAGCAAGCAGCGGGAAGGGCGAGGCAAGCTGCCGGGCGAAGTGGTGTACACGGAAATAGGCCCCGTCAGCTCCAAGTTCTTCGGCTGCAACCGCAAGGTCGATCGATTGTAACAGCGTATCCGCGGCTGAGCGCGTTTGCGACTGGGGGGAGGGCGTCCAGTGCCCGAACGACAAAAATCCGATCTTTTTCATGATGGCCTTCGAAACGTTGGAGGAGTACCGGCAAGCCGGTATCGTTGTTGCCTGTCATATAGGCATCGCTCCCCCTTATCCAATCCAGCAATCGGAAACAGGGTGTCGCTGAAATGTGAACGACAGGATGCTCAGATGAGGGTTTTACGATCGAGCACGAACAGTTTCTCGTGAGCGCGAACCGTGTTCAATATGAAGTCCATCAAGGACCGTACGCGTGGCACATCGGCAAAGTCGTGATGGCTTGTCAGCCAGTAGCCGCGCCGCAACTCCACCTCTTCCGGCAGAACCATCTGCAGGTCAGGGAACCGTGCCGCTATGAAGTTTGGCAGGATGCAAAGGCCGCGACCGCCGAGGGTTGCAGTCAGCTGCGCAAAGATGCTGGAAGACTGAAAATTTGGCCTTAATCCCGGCAGCACGTCCCGCATGTAATCGAGGCCCGGGGAAAAGATCAGATCCTGTACGTAACCAATGAAGAAGTGGTCGAGAAGGTCTTCGCGGCGGGTGATTTTTGGCCGGCCGGCGAGGTAAGAGCGCGATGCGTAGATGTGCAGCGTATATTCGATGATCTGTTCATTGACGTAGGGACCAGCTTTCGGCGGGTCGAGCGTCACTGCCACATCGGCTTCTTTTCTGGAAAGGGCCATGATCTGCTGGATCGTCACCAGTTCCACCATGATGTGGGGATGGGTCGCGGCGAAGTCGTTGAGCTTTTCAACAAAGAAAAAATTGGAAAAACCTTCCGGAGCACTCAGCCGTACCACGCCGCGCAACAGGCTGCCGCTTTCGGAAATATCCGACTGCAGTCGCTCTGCTTCAGCCTCGATGCGCTCGACGGTATCGACTAGCCGACGCCCCACAGTCGTCAGTTCATAACCACGCGGATTTCTCTCGAACAGCTTGGTTTTAAGAGAGAATTCCAAGCGGTCGATGTGGCGGGAGACGGTGGCATGACTGGTCCGCAGGCTGCGGGCTGCGGACGAAAGCTGACCGGTTCGCGCGACAGCGAGAAAATATTGCAGGTCGTCCCAGGTGAAAGGCGTCGCCATATTGTTCCCGAAGAAGTGACTTCTGTTCAAAAATGAACAGTTCCTGTTCGCAATTTGATGATGCAGCCGTCTTGTGTCAATGCGCGAATTCGAGAAATCTAGGCTCAGGATGCATCGCTTTGAGGAGGGCGATGTGACCATTTCAGTGCAGATCGGAGCTGGTGCTCCGTTCACGACTGCACAAGTTGGATCTGAGGCTCGCAATCGATCTCTGGGAGGAGAAGTCAATGCGCAAGAGCATTATTTTGTCTACGGCCATGGTGTTGGCCGCGGGAACTGCCGCTTATGCCGCCGATCTTTCGGATGGCAAGGTCAAGATCGGCATCCTGAACGACCAATCCGGCGTCTATGCCAACTTCGGTGGCAAGTATTCTTTCGAGGCCGCCAAGATGGCGGTGGAGGATTACGGTGGGAAGGTGCTGGGCGCACCGGTTGAAGTTGTGACCGCCGACCACCAGAACAAGGCTGACGTTGCATCCAATATTGCCCGTCAGTGGTACGATACCGAACAGGTCGATTCCATTATGGAACTGACGTCCTCGTCGGTTGGTCTTGCCGTGCAGGCACTGTCCAAAGACAAAAAGAAGATCACGATCAACACCGGTGCCGCAACAACGGAGCTGACCGGCAAGCAGTGCAGCCCCTATGGTTTCCACTGGGCCTACGATACCTATTCTCTGGCTGTCGGAACTGGCGGCGCACTGGTGAAGCAGGGTGGCGATAGCTGGTTTTTCCTGACCGCTGACTACGCCTTTGGCTATTCGCTGGAAGAAAACACCAGCAATTTCGTCAAGGCCAACGGCGGTAAGGTGCTCGGTTCGGTACGCCATCCATTGGCAACCACCGACTACTCGTCATTCCTGCTGCAGGCACAGTCCTCTGGCGCCAAGGTCATCGGGCTTGCGAATGCCGGCCTCGATACGTCCAACGCTATCAAGCAGGCGGCGGAATTCGGTATTGTTGCCGGTGGCCAGCGCCTTGCGGCCCTGCTCTTCACCCTCGCAGAAGTTCACGGTCTCGGTCTGGAAGCGGCACAGGGCCTGACACTTACCGAAGGTTTTTATTGGGATCGCGATGACGAGTCCCGCAAGTTCGGTGAACGCTTCAAGGAGCGTACCGGCGCGATGCCGAACATGGTTCATACTGGTACTTATTCGGCGGTCCTCCATTATCTGAAGGCCATCGAGAAGGCCGGCACGGATGATGCCGATGCCGTGGCCAAGGCCATGAAGGAAATGCCTGTCAACGACGTCTTCGCAAAGGACGGCCATGTAGCTGCCAACGGCCGGATGATTCACGACATGTACCTCATGGAAGTGAAAAAACCGGAGGAAAGCAAACAGGCCTGGGACTACTACAAGGTGCTCGCCACCATTCCCGGCAAGGAAGCCTTCATGGACCCTGCCAAGAGCGGTTGCTCTCTGGTAACGCAATAAGGGAACATTCAATGACGATCGCTCCCGTCCTTGCCAGACAGGAGGACCACCGCGTCGTGCTTTCGGCGCGTGGGCTCTCCAAGACTTTCGGCGCATTCGCGGCCGTGAAGAACGTCGATCTCGACGTCGAACATGCCCGCGTGCATGCCCTGATTGGTCCGAACGGCGCGGGGAAAACGACGGTCTTCAACCTGTTGACCAAGTTTCTCCAGCCCTCGGGCGGGACGATCACCTTCATGGGAACGGATATAACAAAAACGCCACCGGACAAGGTGGCGCGGCTCGGTCTCGTGCGTTCTTTCCAGATCTCGGCGGTGTTTCCGCACCTCACAGTTCTGGAAAACGTACGGGTCGCGCTGCAAAGGCCAAACAATCTCGCCACGCAGTTCTGGTTGCCGCTCTCCTCGCTCGACACGCTCAATGCACGCGCTGAAGAACTGATCAGCATGGTCGGGCTGACGCGTGAAAAAGACGCGCTCGCCGCCGATCTTTCCTATGGGCGCAAGCGCGTGCTGGAAATCGCAACCACGCTGGCGCTCGACCCCAAGGTTCTGCTTCTGGACGAGCCAATGGCAGGAATGGGTGGCGAAGACGTTGCGCATGTCGCGGACCTCATCCGCGAAGTCGCAAAGACCCGCGCCGTCTTGATGGTCGAACACAATCTCAAGGTCGTGGCGGATATCTGCCACCATGTCACGGTGCTGCAACGCGGAGAGATCCTTGCGGAAGGGGACTACACCGCAGTTTCCGCCGATCCGCGCGTGCGCACGGCCTATATGGGTACGGAGGAAGCCTGATATGGTGGCACTTCTCGAAGTTTCAAATCTGAAATCCTGGTATGGCGAAAGCCAGGCGCTTCATGGCGTCGATCTCAAGGTCGGTGAAGGCGAGACCATCACTATTCTAGGGCGCAACGGCGTTGGAAAGACCACCACGCTGCGCACCATCATGGGCATCATCCGCAATCGCAAGGGCACCATCAAGCTTGCAGGCAAGGACATGATGCCAGTGCCGCTGCATCGGACCGCAAAACATGGCATCGGCTTCGTTCCTGAAGAACGGGGTATCTTCGCGACCCTGAGCGTCGAGGAAAACCTCAAGCTTCCGCCGGTTGTGTCCGAGGGTGGTATGAGCCTCGACGAAATCTACGAGCTGTTTCCCAATCTCTACGAACGCCGGGGCAGCCCTGGCACGAAACTCTCTGGAGGCGAGCAGCAGATGCTGGCTATGGCGCGCATATTGCGTACCGGCGTCAAGGTTCTGCTTCTCGATGAGCCGACGGAAGGGCTGGCACCCGTCATCGTTCAGCGCATCGGCGAGGTTCTGCAAAAACTCAAGAGCCGCGGCATGACAGTGGTTCTCGTTGAGCAGAATTTTCGCTTTGCGAGCAAGATCGCCGATCGCTTCTACCTGATGGATCACGGACATATGGTCGGCGATTTTCCGGTTGGCGAACTGCCTCATCGTATGGGCGAGCTTAACAAAGTGCTGGGGGTTTAACGATGACGATGATCTTCGGCATTCCTGTGCAGGCCCTGTTGGGCCAATTGCTCGTCGGCCTCATCAACGGCTCGTTTTATGCGTTGCTGTCGCTCGGCCTCGCCGTCATCTTCGGCCTGCTGCGCGTCATCAACTTCGCCCACGGCGCGCAATATATGCTCGGCGCGTTCGTGGCCTTCCTCGGGCTACAATATTTCGGCATCAATTTCTGGGTTGCACTGGTGGTGACACCGCTCGTTGTGGCGCTGTTCGGCGCCATCATCGAACGGTTCATGCTGTCGCGCCTTTACGATCTTGATCCGCTCTACGGCCTGCTGTTCACCTTCGGTCTGGCGCTTGTGGTGGAAGGGACTTTTCGCTGGCTTTATGGCGCGGCCGGTCAACCCTATTCGGTTCCGCCGCAGTTAGCAGGTGGCACCAATCTGGGCTTCATGTTCCTGCCGAACTACCGTGCCTTCGTCGTTGTCATTTCCCTTATCGCCTGCATCGCGACATGGGCGCTGATCGAAAAGACCCGTCTCGGCTCCTACCTGCGCGCCGCTACGGAAAACCCGACGCTTGTCCAGGCATTCGGCATCAACGTGCCGGTTCTTTTGACCCTGACCTACGCGCTTGGAGCCGGGCTTGCCGGGTTCACCGGTGTGCTGGCCGCACCGATCTATCAGGTGTCGCCTCTCATGGGCACCAACCTCATCATCGTGGTGTTTGCCGTGGTCGTGGTCGGCGGCATGGGATCGATCATGGGTGCCATCGTAACGGGTTACATGCTAGGCATTGCGGAAGGACTGACCAAGGTCTTCTATCCGGAGGCCTCAAACATCGTCATCTTCGTCATCATGGCCTTTGTGCTTCTCATCCGCCCCGCCGGACTTTTCGGAAAGGACGCCTGATATGTCCAAAGCCATTCAGAACTCTGCTGCTGCCTTGCCTCATACGGAAGTGTCTACAACGGCTGGAACCATCCGGACGGCGTTGATTGTTGCCGGCCTTGGGGTACTGGTTGTCGCGCCGATGTTCATCTACCCGATCTTCCTGATGAAGCTCTTGTGCTTTGCGCTGTTTGCCTGCGCCTTCAATCTGCTGATAGGCTATACGGGTCTCCTGTCGTTCGGCCATGCGGCGTTCTTCGGCGGCGCGGCCTACTTCACGGCCTATTCTGTGAAGGAATGGGGTGTGACACCGGAGATCGGTCTCGTCATTGGCATGGCCGGGGCTGCCCTTCTTGGTCTGGTCATCGGCTTTTTTGCCATCCGGCGTCAGGGCATCTACTTCGCCATGATCACGCTTGCCTTGTCGCAGATGTTCTATTTCTTCTGCCTGCAGGCGCCGTTCACACACGGGGAAGACGGACTTCAGGGTGTACCGCGCGGCCACCTCTTCGGGATTCTCGATCTCAACGCGACAAACAGCATGTACTACACGGTGCTGGCCGCTTTTGTGATTGCATTGCTGGTGATATGGCGTTTCGTCAACTCGCCCTTCGGCATGATCTTGAAGTCGATCCGCGAGAACGAGCAGCGTGCCATTTCACTGGGATACAGTGTCCAGCGCTACAAGCTTGGTGCATTTGTAATGTCGGCAACACTTGCGGGTCTGGCGGGTGGTCTCAAGGCGCTGGTTTTCCAGTTCGCGACCTTGACCGATGTGACCTGGCAGATGTCTGGCGAAGTCATTTTGATGACGTTGCTCGGTGGCATTGGAACCATGATCGGGCCAATCTTCGGCGCTGGTCTTGTCGTTACCCTCCAGAACTATCTGGCGACATCTGATTTTCCGGTGACGATCATCACCGGTCTCGTCTTCATGGCCTGCGTGCTGGTCTTCCGCCGTGGCCTGATTGGCGAATTCTACGCTTCACGCATTGGTCGGAAACTCGGTTTCCAGCATCGCGGCTAGGTTTTGTGAAAACGGAATGAATGGTCTGGCTCGTGCCGTTTTCGGCACGAGAGCGGGACTGCACGGAGAAAAGCATGGGCGAATATGACTATATCGTCATCGGAGCGGGCAGCGCTGGCTGCGTTCTCGCCAACCGCCTCTCGAAAGACCCGAATAATCGTGTGCTCTTGCTGGAAGCCGGCGGTAGCGACAACTATCACTGGATCCACATTCCGGTCGGTTATCTCTACTGCATCAACAATCCGCGTACGGACTGGTGCTTCAAGACGGCGGAAGAACCGGGACTGAATGGCCGGTCGTTGATCTATCCGCGGGGCAAGGTTCTTGGTGGCTGCTCATCCATCAACGGCATGATCTATATGCGCGGCCAGTCGCGTGATTATGACATGTGGCGTCAACTGGGTTGCGAGGGTTGGGGGTGGGATGATGTACTTCCCTACTTCGTGAAGTCTGAGGATTTTTATCGCGGCAAGAGCAGCTTGCATGGGACGGGCGGCGAATGGCGGGTGGAAAAGGCACGTGTTCGCTGGGATGTGCTGGACGCATTTCAAAAGGCCGCTGCAGAAGCTGGAATTCCCGCGACGGATGATTTCAACAGAGGCGACAATGAGGGTGCAGGCTACTTTGACGTAAACCAGCGTTCGGGTTGGCGCTGGAACACCGCCAAGGCCTTTCTGAAGCCGGCGCGTGGTCGTGCCAACCTGACCGTTCTCACCAAGGCGCATGTGCGACGGCTTATTATCGAAGAAGGTGCGGTCAAGGGGGTGGAGTTCCATCATGACGGCGTGTCGAAGACAGCGCACGCACGCAGGGAGACCGTTCTCTCCGCAGGCGCGATCGGTTCGCCCCACATTCTTGAATTGTCGGGTGTCGGGCGCGGAGACGTGCTGCAGAGGGCGGGGATCGACTCGGTGTTGGAGGTTGAAGGCGTTGGCGAGAACCTTCAGGACCATTTGCAATTGCGGATGATCTACAAGGTTTCGGGTGTGTCGACGCTGAACGAAAGGGCGTCGACGTTGTTTGGAAAGGCCCGTATCGGTTTCGAATATGCGCTGAGCCGTTCCGGCCCGATGGCGATGGCGCCGAGCCAGCTTGGCGTCTTCACACGCTCTTCTCCGGAAAAGGAGACGGCCGATCTGGAGTATCACGTGCAACCTGTATCTCTCGATAAGTTCGGCGAACCGGTTCACACATTTCCCGCGATCACCGCCAGCGTCTGCAACCTGCGCCCCGAAAGTCGAGGCTCGGTGCACGTCAAGGGTCCTGATTTCGCCATGCAACCAGAAATACGGCCAAATTATCTGACGACGGAAGGCGACCGTCAGGTCGCAATCGATGCTATGAGGCTGACCCGTCGTATTGTCGGGCAGCCGGCTTTCTCTCGGTTTAGACCTGAAGAATACAAGCCCGGTCCGTCCTATGAAAACGACAATGATCTGGCGCAGGCGGCCGGGGATATCGGCACGACGATCTTTCACCCGGTCGGCACGCTACGCATGGGCTCCGATCTCGAGAGCGTCGTTGACGCCCGCCTTCAATTTCGGAAACTTCGTGGACTGCGGGTGGCGGATGCGTCGATCATGCCGCGGATCACCTCAGGAAACACCAATTCGCCGACCATCATGATTGCGGAAAAAGCCGCCGACATGATCCTCGCGGACAATCGATAAGAGGATAAGACCATGCAAACCGTCGCTTTTATTGGGCTGGGGCATATGGGCCTGCCCATGGCTGTCAATCTGGTGAAGGCGGGATACGCCGTCAGAGGTTTCGATCTTGCCGAGGCCTGCATCACTGCCGCAAGGCAGGCGGGTGTACCGGTCGCGGCAGCGACCGAGACCGCGATAGATGGTGCGGATGTCGTCATAACGATGTTGCCGAAGGGCGAACATGTGGTTTCCGTTTATGGTGATCTGGTGCAGAAGGTCGCGTCCGGAACACTTCTCATCGATTGCTCCACTGTTGATATGGAGAGCGCCTTGAAGGCCCATGCGCTGGCGGTATCTGCAGGCTGCCCGTCTATCGATGCGCCCGTTTCTGGAGGCACTGGCGGGGCAGCAGCTGGAACCCTGACCTTCATGTGTGGCGGTGAGGCGGATGCTTTCGCAGCAGCAAGACCGATCCTCGAGGCAATGGGCAAGAAGATCGTCCACTGCGGCAAGGGTGGCAACGGACAGGCGGCAAAGATCTGCAACAACATGATCCTCGGTATTTCGATGATCGCCGTGTCCGAGGCCTTTGTGCTGGGCGAAAAGCTTGGTCTTTCGCATCAAGCGCTTTTCGATGTTGCTTCAACCTCGTCGGGACAGTGCTGGTCGCTCACCACCTATTGCCCAGTGCCGGGTCCGGTGCCGACGTCACCTGCCAACAATGAATACAGGCCGGGTTTTGCCGCAGCCCTGATGTTAAAGGATTTGAAGCTGTCACAGGAAGCCGCCAATGGCGCGGGGGCCTCCACCCCACTCGGGAAAGCCGCCGCCGAGCTATATGAAGGGTTTGTGGGGGAGGGCAGCGGTGATCGCGATTTTTCGGCAATCGTCGAGATGTTGCGGGGAGGTGATGCATGAACGCAGTCACACCGTCGGATATTCTGTGGAGCCCGCCGCAGTCCCGGCTGCGGCAGTCGGCACTCTTTCTGTTTGCTGAAAAAACGAAACCGCGGCATGGAGCCGAGCCGGATGATTATCCAGCGCTCCTGTGCTGGTCGGTCCGCGATCCCGAAGGTTTTTATGACGCTCTCTGGGATGAGCTCGATATCATCGGAGAGCGAGGAGACAGGTCCTTCGTCGCGGGAAAGTCGATCCGCGATGCCGTCTTCTATCCGAAAGCACGGGTAAATTATGCCGAAAACCTTCTACGCGATGCCGACGACCGCTTGGCCATCATCGCGCATCGGGATGATGGTACCAGGCGGACCGTAACCCGGCGCAAGCTATACGATGATGTTTCCCGTCTGGTTCAGGCTCTTCGCGCTGCAGGCGTTGGAGAAGGCGATCGTGTCGGGGCGATCGTCACCCACGATATAGAGGCGATAGTCGGTTATCTGGCGACGAGCGCCATCGGTGCGATCTGGTCGTCCTGTTCACCGGATTTTGGGCCGGCCGGGGCATCTGACCGACTGTCGCAGATCGATCCGAAAATCCTGATCGCGGTGGCGGAATACGGTTATGCTGGTAAACGCATCGATGTCGCACCGACAATACGAGCTGTGGCGGAAAGCGCCAGACCTGAAAAGATTGTCCTGATAGGAGACAGGGTCCCGGCAGTTCTTGCTGACCTTGGCTGCACAACGATTGCAGATTTTGTTGCGCCATTTGATGCGGGAGAGATCGCTTTTAATCGTCTGCCGATCAAGGCGCCGCTGGTTATCCTCTATTCCTCCGGCACGACAGGAAAACCGAAATGCATCACCCATTCTGGTGGTGGGCTGCTTCTTCAGCACATGAAGGAACAGAAGCTGCAATGCGATATCCAGTCCGGCGAACGGTTTTTCTATTTTACCACCTGCGGCTGGATGATGTGGAACTGGCAGGTTTCAGGCCTGGCCCTCGGAGCAACCCTTGTTACCTATGACGGCAATCCCGGTTATCCGTCATCCGCGCGTCTGGTCGATCTGATCGATGCGGAAAACATCGCCACTTTCGGGACATCGGCAAAGTTCATCGACGCCTGCCTGAAGTCAGGGGTGAAGCCGCGGGAGAGCCACAATCTCTCGTCCCTCAGAACCATTCTTTCAACCGGATCACCGCTGATCCCGGCCTCTTTCGATTACATCTATCGAGAGTGGAAGGCTGACGTGCATCTCGCCTCGATTTCCGGTGGCACGGATATCTGCGCCTGTTTCCTCGGTGGCAATCCGTTGCAAGCGGTGCACCGCGGTGAGTTGCAGGGCGCCATGCTCGGTATGGAAATAGACACACTGGACGATCAGGGGCGATCTGTTTCCGGCGTGCCGGGTGAGCTTGTCTGCCGCAATGCGCATCTGTCCATGCCGGTCAAATTCTGGGGCGATGAGGATGGTTCGCGTTATCAGGCGGCTTATTTCGACCGTTTCCCCGGCATCTGGGCGCACGGCGATTTCGCTGAAAGACGACCGTCCGGCGGTTATGTCATCCACGGCCGTTCTGACACAACGCTCAATCCGGGCGGCGTGCGCATCGGCACGGCGGAAATTTACCGGCAGGTGGAAACCGTACCGGACGTCGAGGAGGCAATTGCGGTCGGACAGGATATCGATGGCGACCAGCGCGTCATTCTGTTCCTTCGTCTCAAGGGCGGTGTAATCCTGACCGACGAGCTGGAAAAGACCATACGCACGCGTATCCGTTCTGGTGCGACGCCGCGCCATGTTCCGGCGAAGATCATTGCAGTCGGGGCTATCCCGCGTACCCGCTCCGGCAAAATCTCCGAGATCGCTGTCCGGGACACGATCCATGGCCGGCCGGTTAAAAATGCCGATGCGCTGGCCAATCCGGAAGCGCTTGAACTGTTTCGCAACCTGCCGCAATTGAAGGACTAGGCTATGGGCGAAGACACAGAACCGAAGATCGTCCTTGTCACAGGATCGACGAGCGGCATTGGGCTGGCAATTGCCAAACGTTTTGCGGAGGCAGGATATCTCGTGGCGCTCCACGGCATCGAACAGCCTGAAGATGCGGCTCAGGTGCTTGAAACAGTGGCAAAAAACGCCCGGCATACGCCTGTCTATTTCTCCGCCAACCTGGCCAAATATGAAGAAAGCGCCCATCTCGCCGAAACCGTGATTGGCAAACTTGGCGGCATCGATGTGCTGGTCAACAATGCCGGCATTCAAAAGGTCGCCCCGATCGATGAGTTTGATTTCGCAGATTTCTCGCGGATTGTTGCCGTCTCGCTGGATAGTGCTTTCCATGCAACCCATGCCGCCTTGCCTGGCATGAAGCAAAGGGGATGGGGCCGCATCATAAATATCGCATCCGCGCACGGCTTGCGGGCATCGCCTTTCAAAGCACCCTATGTGGCGACCAAACATGCGGTGGTGGGGCTGACGAAAAGCGTGGCACTGGAAGTGGCCGAGCAGGGGATTACCTGCAATGCCATCTGCCCCGGATACGTTTTGACGCCGCTTGTCGCAGCGCAGATTGTCGATCAGGCCCGCGTGCATGGCATGAGCGAAGAAGATGTTATCAAAAAGGTCATTCTTGCCCCTCAGCCGACCAGGCGGTTCGTCCAGCCGGAAGAGATTGCTGAGATGGCGCTTTATCTCTGTGGCGACATGGCCCGATCCATCACCGGAACAACCATCTCGATCGATGGTGGATGGACGGCAAAATAAGCTTTTGATTGCATAAATGAGTGACACTTCAAGCTTGGCTTGAATAAAAAAGAGAGCCAGACGGAACCAAATGCCCGCGACTTCGTTGCACGCAAAATGACAGGGAATCGGGGGCAATTCATGGCAGTTACAGTCACTGCAGTTATTCTCACGCTTATCGGCCTTGCTTTGTTCGGGTTCGGCTCACAACTGGTGATGCTGGGCGGAAGCTTTTATTATGCCTTGTCGGGGCTGGCCTTCGTGCTCACCGCCGTCTTGTTGTTCAAGCGCAGCAAGTTTGCGCTTCACGTCTACGCGGTTCTCATCCTTGCCACCCTCGTCTGGGCAATTTGGGAAGTCGGTTTCGACTGGTGGCAGCTCGGGCCTCGTGGCGGTGTCATCATTCTCATCGGCTTGTGGTTGCTGACCCCCTGGATCAAGAAACCGCTCGGGTTTGCGAGCCCTACGGGAACGGTTTACGGTCCGAACGCCTGGCCGCTGGCGCTCTCGGTTCTGATCGCGATCATCGTCGCCGGTTACTCGATGACGCAAGACCCGCACAATCAGTCTGGAGAGTTGCCGCAGGAAAAGCTGGTGTCTGCACCGGTCTATGGCGGCGATGTGCCTGATAATGAGTGGCATCAGTATGGTCGCACACCTTACGGCCAGCGTTATTCGCCCCTGACGCAGATCACTGTCGACAATGTCTCTCAGTTGAAGGAAGTCTGGCGTTACCAGACCGGCGACGTCAAGCTGCCGGACGACGTGGGCGAGACCACCTACCAGGTCACGCCGCTCAAGGTTGGCGGGCTGCTTTATATCTGCACGCCTCACAATTGGGCGATTGCCATTGACGCCGCAACCGGCAAGGAAAAATGGAAGTACGATCCGAACGTCGGCCTCAACCCGGACCGGCAGCATCAGACTTGCCGTGGCGTTTCCTATTATGCCGAACCGTCAGCTGCACCGGGAACCGCTTGCGCACAGCGCGTCTACCTGCCCACCTCGGATGCACGCCTGATTGCACTCGATGCGCAGACCGGACAGATATGCACCTCCTTCGCCGATCAGGGTGTGCTGCACCTTGAGCAGGGCATGCAATATAATCCAGCGGGCTATTATTACTCCACATCACCGCCTGTGATTGTCGCGGGAAAGATCATCATCGGCGGCGCGGTGAACGATAATTATTCGACGCAGGAGCAATCAGGCGTCATTCGCGCGTTTGATGTCAACACGGGCGCGTTGATCTGGAACTGGGATTCGGGAAATCCGACGAAAACCGAACCGCTTGGACCGGGTGAGACTTACACCACAAACTCACCGAATAGCTGGTCCGTGTTCAGTTATGATGAGGACCTCGGTCTCGTTTATATCCCGCTCGGCAACCAGGTGCCTGACCAGCTTGGCATGGGGCGCAGCGAGAGCGTCGAGAAATACTCGTCGTCAATCGTCGCACTGGATATCAACACCGGGAAGGACCGCTGGGTTCGCCAGACCGTCCATCACGATCTCTGGGACATGGACGTTCCTGCCCAGCCGGTGCTTCTCGACATCACCAAACAAGACGGAACCCTAGTTCCCGCACTGGTGGGGCCGACCAAACAGGGTGACATCTATGTTCTCGACCGCCGTACCGGTGAGCCCCTGCTGGCGGTTACCGAAGAACCGGCACCTGGAGGTGCTATCCCGGAAGATTTCAGCGCGCCCACGCAGCCGACGTCGCTACTGACATTCAAGCCCGCCCCGCTTCAGGAAAAGAACATGTGGGGCGTTTCCATGTTCGATCAGCTTGCGTGCCGTATCAGCTTTCATCAGTTGAATTACAAGGGGCGCTACACGCCGCCATCATTGACGGGTACGCTCGTTTATCCCGGCAATTTTGGTACGTTCAACTGGGGCAGCGTGGCAATTGATCCTGAGCGGCAGGTGATGTTTGGCATGCCGACCTACCTTGCCTTCACCTCGCGTCTTGTTCCGCGTGATCAGATTCCACCCAAAGGACAGGATGAAAAGGGCAGTGAGCAGGGTCTGAACCGCAATGATGGAGCGCCCTACGGTGTCTTTATGGGGCCGTTTCTCGGTCCGTTGAAAATTCCCTGCCAGGCGCCGCCATGGGGCTACGTCGCCGGTGCCGACCTGCGTACCGGAGATATTGCCTATAAGCGCAAGAACGGCACCGTCTACGACATGACGCCGCTGCCACTTCCCTTCAAGATCGGGGTGCCGGGCATTGGCGGACCGATCATCACCAAGGGTGGCGTTGCGTTTCTTGGTGCTGCGGTCGACAATTATCTGCGGGCATATGACCTGACCACCGGCAAGCAGCTTTGGGATGCGCGGCTTCCGGCAGGTGGACAGGCAACACCGATGACCTATGCACTCGACGACGGCAAACAATATGTTGTCATGGTTGCTGGCGGTCACGGTTCCGTGGGAACGAAACCGGGCGATTACGTGATCGCATATTCGCTGCCGTAGCGGAGCACGAACAGCATCTTTGCAAGGCCGGGGTTAAACCCGGCCTGATTGCATGTCGCGATACCACGCTACCAGCGCTTCAATGCCTTGTTCGACGGACGTTTGCGGCACATAATCTGTCAACGCACGCAGCAGGTCTGGCGAGGCGAATGTACGTGGCACATCGCCTTGCTGCATGGGCAGCATGTTGCGGATTGCTGGTTTGCCGACAGCCTTTTCCACGGTTTCGACGAAATGCATCAGCTGGACGGGTTGACCACCGCCGACATTCACGACGCGGAACGGTGCGTGCCGTGACAGAGAGTCGGTGACGCCGTCCTGCGTGACACGGTTGTCTTCGGATGGAATGACCTGGCTCAACCGCACGATGCCTTCAACCAGGTCATCGATATAGGTGAAATCGCGGCTCATATTGCCTTCACCGTATATATCGATCGGGCGGTCGTTCGAAATCGCATCCACGAATTTGATTGGCGCCATATCAGGGCGACCCCAGGGGCCGTAGACCGTGAAAAAGCGGAATGCCGTGATGGGCAATTTATAGAGATGGGCATAGCTATGCGCCATCAACTCCATGGATTTTTTCGTTGCGGCGTAAAGCGTCATCGGCTCGTCGGCCTTGTCGCTTTCAGCAAATGGCACCTTCTCGTTCGCCCCGTAAATGGACGAGGTCGAAGCCAGCATCAGATGTTTGACACCAATGGACTTTGCCAGTTCAAGTACATTCCACGATCCCGTGAGGTTGGAATCGATATAGGCTTTGGGATTTTCGAGGCTGTAGCGAACACCCGCCTGGGCGGCGAGATGAATGATGATCTCAGGTTCGGCAGCCTCTGCAGCACGTTTCAACGCATCGGCATCTTCGAGCATGCCGATCTCTGCCCTGAAACCGTTGGACCGGGCGAGGATTGCGTGACGTTTTTCTTTCAGGCTGACATCGTAGTACTTCGTCATGCCGTCGAAGCCGACCACGAAATGGCCCTGATCGAGCAGGCGTTTTGCCACGTAAAAGCCGATGAAGCCAGCTGTGCCGGTTATCAGATAACGCATAGTCCGAAGTACCTTTATGGGCGACCGATAGCGGCATAGGCGAAGCCGTGCGCCGATACCTCGTCAGTTCGATAGATGTTACGCAGATCCACCAGGATCGGGCTTTTCATGATTGCTTTCAGGCGTGGTAGATCGAGCGCGCGGAACTGGTTCCACTCGGTCACGATAACCACTGCATCAGCATCTTCTGCGGCTTCATACGGCCCTTCGGCATACTCGATGTTCTCAAGCACGTGGCGCGCGTTTGCCATGCCCTCAGGGTCGTATCCAATCACCTTTGCACCGCCGTCCTGCAGTGTCTGGATGATGGCGATTGCTGGGCTGTCGCGCATGTCGTCGGTGTTCGGCTTGAAGGTCAGACCGAGCACGGCGATTTTCTTGCCGCGCACATCACCACCCACGGCATTGATGACCTTGCGGCCCATGGCGCGTTTGCGGTTGTCGTTGATGGCGATGGTGGTTTCGATCAGGCGAACGGGGCTGTCGTAGTCCTGTGCCGTTTTTGCAAGCGCCAGCGTGTCCTTGGGAAAGCACGAACCACCGTAGCCTGGACCAGCATGCAGAAATTTGGAGCCGATGCGACCGTCGAGGCCGATACCGCGCGACACATCCTGAACGTTGGCGCCGACTTTCTCGCACAAATCCGCCATCTCGTTGATGAAGGTGATCTTCATCGCGAGAAACGCGTTGGCGGCATATTTGATCAGTTCGGATGCGCGTCGTGTCGTGAAGAGCAGCGGCGACTGGTTGAGATAGAGCGGACGGTAGATCTCCGTCATGACCGGGCGGGCGCGCTCGTCCGAAAGTCCGACCACGATCCGGTCTGGTCGTTTGAAGTCTTCGATTGCCGCACCCTCGCGCAGAAACTCCGGGTTCGACACAACAGCGAAATCGGCTGACGGATTTTCTTCGCGGATGATGCGCTCGACCTCATCGCCAGTCCCTACGGGGACAGTCGATTTCGTCACGATGACGGTAAAACCGGTGATGGCGTGAGCGATCTCTTTGGCTGCGGCATAGACATAACCGAGATCGGCGTGGCCATCGCCACGACGCGACGGCGTGCCAACGGCGATGAAAACGACCTCAGCATTGCTGACGGCATCGGTTAGGTCGGTGGTGAAGCTTAGACGTCCAGCCTTGGCATTGTTGGCGACGATCGTCTCCAGGCCGGGTTCAAAGATCGGAATATGGCCAGTTTTCAAAGCCTCGATTTTTTCCGGCATCTTGTCGACACAGATGACGTCGTGGCCGAAATCGGCAAAGCAAGCGCCGGAGACAAGGCCCACATAACCGGAGCCGATCATGACTATCCGCATTCGTCTTCCTTTCGGATATCCCGCGTTTGTTCGAACTGTGCACTGTAAAGACTCGGGGGAGCGGTGACATCTCCACCACACGTTGTTTAGCCGCCTTCCCGTCCGTCGCCAAGCGCCGGTGTGAGAGTGGCCTATTCGCTTTGCATGAAGCTTGTGTGATTACGTTCAGCATTCGCCATTTAGTGGTTGGGTGCGAGCTTAAAAAAGGCTTTGCGCGGTCCGCTATCGTTGCGGGTTTGGGATAAATTTGTCGCACCTTCCGGTGATTCGCGCTGGTGCGGGTAAACGGGTTTATTTTTGCCGTTTGGTGGCTTGCACTCGGAAGTAGCCGGGTCTAGCTCTGGAGCAGAGGAGAAAATCTGCAACGATTGTGCTGGCGGCGATGCTCGATGAGCGTCGTTGTTTGCTCATGGTTTTTTGCGGATTGGCTTCTTGCCCGCCTGTCCGATGCTCGGGGTTCCTGAAATGCAAAAAGGTTTTTTGCTCGGCTTGTTTGCCTATGCCAGCTTTTCCTGGGGGGACGCGACGATCAAGTCGCTCGGCTCGCAGATCGGGGTCTTCCAGATCGGCTTTTTCAGCATTCTCTTTTCCGGCATCTTTATCTATTTCAGTAGACCCCGTGACGAGAGATGGCGCGATTTCTGGCGCATGAGCCGTCCTTTCGCCGTGCACGGTCGTGCAATCTCTGGTCTCTTCGCAGGCATTCTCGGTATCTACGCATTTACAACCATTCCGCTGGCGGAAGCCTATGCTCTGATCTTCCTGTCACCGCTGTTCGTCACCGTGCTTTCAGCCGTGGTACTAAAGGAAGACATCGGACCGTGGCGTTGGGCGGCGGTGCTGGCCGGCATCGTTGGCGTGATGCTCGTCGTAAGGCCGGGCTTCAAGGCGCTTGAATTGGGGCATGTTGCGGCAATCGGCGTTGCGTTTCTTGCGGCCATGACCATAGTTCTGCTGCGCTCTTTGGCAGGCAAGGAAAAGCGCACGTCCATCATGGGTGTGCTCCTGACATATGGTCTTGTTTTCAACGGCGTTGCGTCGGTCCCCGAATTTGTCGCGCCAAATCTGCATCAGATATTGGCGTTTGCATTTATTGGCCTCTGTACTGCGACCGGACAGATCACGCTGCTGGTTGCAACACGGATTGCGCCTGCCAGCCAGATCGCGCCGTCTCATTATTCGCAGATCCTTTGGGCCGTCGCCATCGGTGCGACCTTCTTCCATGAATATCCCGATGCCACTGCGATCTTGGGACTAGGCGTCATAGCAGCTTCAGGTCTTCTCACCATGATCCGAGAGAAAGTCAGGCTTGGCACAGTTCGCTGGAATCCCTTTTTTCGCAATCGTCTTTGACGGCAACCTCAAGGTTTAAAAACGGCGTTGTCGCGCCTTAGGAAACAGTGCGTCAACCGAAGTGCGGCTTGCCGCAGCGGCGCCGTGGGGCCCATAAGGTGTTCATCGATAGATGAACGGAGAGCTGCAAATGCTCGTGGACGGAAAGTGGACAGCCGATTGGCATCCGGTACAGGCAACGGACAAAAAGGGCGGTTTTGTCCGTCAGATATCCGGTTTTCGCAACTGGGTTACACCGGATGGCTCGGCTGGACCGACAGGTGAAGGCGGTTTTAACGCCGAGCCCGGTCGCTATCATCTCTATGTCGCGTTGATTTGCCCTTGGGCGTCGCGCACGCTGATCGGTCGCAAACTTAAAAAGCTCGAAGACGTCATTTCTGTCTCCGTGGTCGAGCCGTTTCTGTCCGACGAAGGCTGGAAGTTCGGGGACTATCCGGGTTCGGATCACGACACGCTGAACGGCGTCACCTACATGCACCAACTCTATACACGCGCCGATCCGCATTATACCGGTCGCGCCACAGTTCCGGTGCTCTGGGACAAGAAGACGAAGACCATCGTCAACAACGAATCCGCAGATATCCTGCGCATGCTCAATTCTGGTTTCGGTGACCTGGCAGACAATACCCTCGATCTTTACCCAGCGAATTTGCGGTCGCAGATAGATGCACTCAATGACTACATCTATCCGCGCCTGAACAATGGCGTTTACAGAACAGGCTTTGCCACCACGCAGATCGCTTACGAAGAAGCGTTTGCGGATGTGTTTGCGACGTTGGACGAACTGGAGGCGCGGCTTGCCTCAAGCGGCCCATTCCTGTTTGGCGATGTTCCAACGGAAACGGATATCAGGCTATTTGTCACCCTTGTCCGCTTCGATGCGGCCTATTTCGGCCTGTTCAAGTGCAATCGTCGGCGCATTGCGGATTACCCCGATCTGCAGGCCTATATGATGCGCGTGCTTGATATTCCCGGTGTCCGCTCGACGGTGAGCATCGATCACATCAAGCGTGGCTATTATTCGGTCAAGGCACTCAATCCGACACAAATCGTTCCCGTTGGTCCCGATTTGCCTGGCCTCGATGACGTGAACCTTTCAAAGGACTAAGATATGACTGAAGTCGGCGCACGCAACCTCGTCATTCTGTTGCATGGCGTTGGCAGCAATGGAGCCAATCTCGCTCCGCTCGCCAATCTATGGAATGGCCTGCTGCCCAATACGGACTTCGTCAGCCCCGATGGTCCGTTTGCTTTCGGGCGCGGTCCCGGACGGCAATGGTTCAGCATCGAAGGCGTTACCGAACAAAATCGTCCGGATCGGGTGCAGGCTGCAAGGGGCGATTTTGATCGCGTTATCGGCGAAATCATTAGCGAGCACGGACTTGCCGACAATCCGCAGCGCGTCGCACTGGTCGGCTTTTCGCAAGGCTCGATCATGGCGCTTGACGTCCTGGCATCGGGACGACTGCCGGTCGCCGCCGTCGCTGCCTTTTCTGGCCGCCTTGCTTCGCCGCAACCCATCAGCCCATCACCGTCGACACGGCTGACCCTCATTCATGGCGATGAGGATCACATCATGCCGGTCTCCGAGAGCGTCAAGGCATCGGATATATTCAAGGCAGCCGGCGTGGAGACAGAACTGCATGTTTTGCCGGGCCTCGGTCACAGCATTTCTCAGGATGGCGCCGTGATTGCCGGAAAGTTCCTGCAACGAGCCTTTGGCGTCTGATCGTGAAAAGACATCAGAGCGGCTTGCCGACCTGTTCGAGCAGCCAGCTCTGAAACGCACGGGCCAGCATGTTGTCCTGCCTTCCTTCGGGCAGGGCAACGTAATAGCTTTTGTCGGTCTGCAAGGGCGCGTCGAAAGCGATGATGAGGCGTTCTGAGGCCAGTTCCGCTTCGATCAGGTATTTGGGCAAAAGCGCGAAGCCTATTCCGCTGATGGCGGCCTCTATGATCATCGAAAACTGGTCGAAGCGACTGCCTCGGTAGGCATGCTGTGTGATGACGCCGTTCATCTCCATCCACTCCGTCCAGAGTTTTGGACGTGTGGTCAAATGCAAGAGCGGTTCGTCGGCGAGGTCTTGTGGCGCTGTGATACCGTTCGATGTCAGCAGCGCCGGGCTGGCAACCGGCACGATCACCTCGTCGCACAAGAAGGTGCAGGTTCCATGCGCCCAGACCGGCTGACCGTAATGGATCGCAAGATCGAACCCCTCTTCGTCGAAATCAAAGGGGTGAGATCGTGAGCCGACAGTAATTGTCGTCTGCGGGTTTGCTGTCAGGAAGTTGTGCAGGCGTGGCATCAACCAGCGGCTTCCGAATGTCGGGAGTGTGGCGATGGAAAGAGATGCATGCGAGGTGCCGGCAGAGACGGCGCGGACCATGAGCTGTTCGGATTGTTGCAACAGGCGGCGAACATCCGGCAGAAATTTTCGGCCGGCCTCGGAAAGAACGACACGCCTGCGGATGCGCTCGAAAAGCTGCATACCGGTCTGTGCTTCGAGGTCGCTGATCTGGCGGCTAACGGCGCTCTGGGTCAGATTGAGCTCTTCTGCAGCGCGCGTAAAGTTTCCGTGCCTTGCGGCACACTCGAAAGCCTGCAGGGTGACGATATCGGGGATCAGCCTTCTGCGTGAATCCATTTCATCCTCGCACCAACGCGCCCGCAGTCCCAAATAGAAAGGGCGTTTCGGCGTCTTATCTGATTGCTGTGGAGAATAAAACGACCATCTTGGCTTCGCAGTTTTTGCCGCGCTCAAAAGCGTCGAATTTTGAAACGTCCTTTAGCGTTCTCCGCAATGGCGCTCCCTAAAGAATGATATTTCCGGGGTTGCCAATTTATTGAATGATTGTTTCTCTATCGTTCAAGTGGAAAAATCTAGCATGTCTCCATATCGAAATCGGCCGGAAGATCGGCGACAAGGAGACACCAATGCAGGGCCTGACCCGTCGTATCTTTTCTGGAAGCGTTCTTGCTGCCGCGCTTTTTTCCACCGTGCCATTCCAGGCCAGCGCTGCCGAAGAACTGAAAATCGGCTACCAGAAGACGGGCCTGCCGGTTATCGCCCGCCAGCAAGGCGTGATCGAAAAGGCGCTCGAGGCTAAGGGTGTCAAGGTTTCCTGGGTCGAATTCACCGCCGGACCGCCTCTTGTCGAAGCTCTGAACGTCGGCTCGATCAATGTCGGCTGGACAGGCGACGCGCCGCCAATTTTCGGACAGGCTGCGGGCTCGGCGATCGTTTATGTCGCAGCGCTTCCTTCGAACGGAAAGGGTGAGGCTGTCTTTGCCAAAGAAGCAAGCGGCATCAAGTCTGTTGCCGATCTCAAGGGCAAGAAGGTCGGGGTTGGCAAGGGTACCAGTGCGCATAATCTCCTCGTCGCGGCACTGGAGAAAAACGGCCTGAAGTTCTCAGATATCGAGGTGGTCTATCTGAGCCCGGCTGATGCTGCGGCTGCTTTCGCCAGTGACAAGATAGATGCCTGGGCTGTCTGGGACCCTTTCTTTGCCATCGCCGAAACCCGTTACAAGCCGGTGACGCTCGCTCGTACATCGGACGTGCTGGATGTGAACACGTATTTCCTCGCCAACCGCGACTATGCGAAGTCCAACGTTGAAACGATCAACGTCACGGTGGATGCGCTCGGTGAGGCGGCGAAATGGTCTGCGGCAAACCGCGACAAGGTCGCTGCCGCTCTGCATGAGGTGACAGGCGTGCCACTTGAAGCGCAGACGCTGGCTGCAAACCGTTCTGAATTCGGTATCACCAAGATCGACGACAAGATCACTGCGGGCCAGCAGGAAACTGCCGACCGGTTCTATCGGCTCGGGCTGACCCCGAAACAGATCAGCATCAAGGATGCCGTCTGGTCTGGCGCGACAAACTGATAGCAACGCCGGAGGACGCTTCATGAGCAAAAAAATCCAGACGGCAAGCGGCAGCGTTATCGGCTGGCTTTTGCCTGCGCTGATCATTCTTGGATGGGAAGTTGCGGCCAGAGCAGGGTTGATCTCGGCCAATGTTCTGCCGGCGCCGTCTGCGGTGGCAGAGGCGTTCTGGCGGTTGCTGCTCTCCGGCGAACTCTTGAACAATATAGGCGTGAGTTCGGCGCGGGCGTTGGCGGGTTTTGCGATCGGTGGTGCCATCGGGTTCATTTTCGGCCTCGCCAACGGACTGTCGAAATTTTCCCGCAGCTTTACCGATACGACGTTGCAGATGATCCGCAACATTCCGCATCTGGCGCTTATTCCTCTGGTCATCTTGTGGTTCGGTATCGACGAGGAAGCAAAGCTCTTCCTTGTCGCGTTAGGTGTGTTCTTCCCGATCTACATCAATACACTGCTCGGCATCCAAGGCGTTGATCCGCAACTGGTGGAGATGGGGCGCACCTACGGGATGTCGCCCTTCACCCTGTTTCGCCGGGTTATTCTCCCCGGCGCTTTGCCAGCCATTTTCACGGGTCTGCGTTATGCCCTCGGCATCATGTGGTTAACGCTCATCGTGGCGGAAACGATCTCATCTTCTTCCGGTCTCGGCTACATGGCCATGCAGGCACGCGAGTTTCTGCTGATCGACGTGGTGGTGCTGTCGATCCTCATCTATGCGCTTCTCGGCAAGCTCGCGGATAGTTTCGCACGCTTCCTCGAAAGCATTTTCCTGCAATGGCATCCGGCCTTCAAAAAAGCTTGAGAGGTAGTTCAATGTCGACGGGGAACGTTACAACTTTGCGGCGGCCGGACACGGTGGAAACGAAAGCTGTCCCATCAACTGGCGTCAAAGAAAAAGGCAAAATCGCCTTCAGTCTTCGAAACGTTGCAAAGACCTTTGGCGATAAACCCGTGCTGCGGGGGATTGATCTCGATGTGCATCAGGGTGAATTTCTCGCCGTCATCGGCAAGAGCGGCTGCGGAAAAAGCACGCTGCTGCGCATTCTGGCCGGGCTTGAAACGCCTACCTCCGGTACGGTTTCGAAAGATCCGCAGGACCGGACCCGCATCATGTTCCAGGAACCTCGGCTGCTGCCGTGGGAGCGGATCGCAGACAATGTTTCGGTCGGCCTGACAGGCATTGCCAAGGGGGACCAGGCCAGAGAACAGGCCTTCGCCATTCTCGACGAGGTGGGTCTGAAGGACAGGGCAGGAGAATGGCCCTATGTGCTGTCAGGTGGACAGAAACAGCGTGTGGCACTGGCAAGAGCATTGGTCGCTCACCCGCAGATCCTTGCGCTTGACGAGCCGCTTGGTGCGCTCGACGCTCTGACGCGCATTGAAATGCAGCTTCTTCTGGAGCGCATCTGGCGCAAACAGAAGTTTACCGCCGTTCTGGTCACACATGATGTTTCAGAAGCTGTGGCATTGGCGGATCGTATCGTGGTGATCGATGAGGGCCGTATCGCGCTTGATCTCGAGGTCAAATTACCGCGGCCGCGCCGACACGGTACGCCGGAGTTCGCAAGGCTGGAGGAGCAGGTTCTTGACCAGCTTTTTGGCCGAAGCGAAAACGGCGCCTGAGTAATGTTCGTGTAAGGAAATGGCAGGGCCGGAGCCCTGCCATGCTTGTTGTCAGCCGATGCTCATCAGGCTGGCGTTGCCACCGGCAGCGGTCGTGTTGACGCTGACGGAAACCTCTTCCACCAACCAATCGAGGTTGTATGGCTGGCTTGCACCGGAAAGCGCTTGCGTTGTCGCGGCCTGTACCAGAACCAGCGGTCCTGGCAGAGCTGCGACCTTCCGGTTGACCTCCACGACACGCTCCGCGTCGCCTTCCACCAGGGCACCCGCGAAAGGACCGGATTTTTCCCAGTTATCGACCCAGCTGATGCGTGAGGTCACGGTTGCCGGCAATCCATAGGTCGTCTTCTCGAGCCCGGACGTGTTGTCGACGACGACCTTGTTTCCGGTTGCCAGCGCCGCGGCGAGCTGACGATAGAGGCCCTGTTCCGTCTGCGGAATAAGCAGGACTTTGCCACGCGGATGCAGGGCATACACGTTGCGCTCACCCACCGGACCGGCCAGCTCCGTTTCGAAGCCAAGGCCGGAGAGAGCACCGGCCTCGTGCGCTGCCTCGGCGGCCACGGTTTCTCCGTTCTCAGTCAGCCAACGTGCAAAATCCGTTGCGGCTTCGTCCTGCTGGCTGATGATCCGATCAATTTTCGGCGCCTTTTGCGTCATGCGGCCAAGATAGAGCGGACCACCTGCTTTCGGACCGGTGCCGGAAAGGCCGCGTCCGCCGAACGGCTGCACGCCCACAACCGCGCCGATGATGTTGCGGTTGACG
Source organism: Agrobacterium tumefaciens (assembly GCA_025559845.1). NCBI lineage: Bacteria > Pseudomonadati > Pseudomonadota > Alphaproteobacteria > Hyphomicrobiales > Rhizobiaceae > Agrobacterium > Agrobacterium tumefaciens. The sequence goes on along the minus strand of CP048470.1, from coordinate 947,997 downwards.
TAAAGGTTGCCGGCCTCGATACGGGACAGAACATGCTTGATCGTATCGTCGAGGCGGGTGTGGAGGCCGAAGGTCAGGCCATAACCGGTCGCATTGATCTGGTCGATGAGGTTGTTGAGGTCATTGCGCTTGAAACGAATGACATGCAGCACCGGTCCGAAGACTTCACGCTTCAGATCCGCGAGCGACTTCATCTCGATGATCGTTGGCGGAACGAAGGTTCCCTTGCCAGTGTCGCCAGCAAGATCGATCTGTTCGATACGATTGCCCAGCGTTCGCATCTGCTCGACGTGTTTCTCAATAATACCCTTGGCTTCTGCCGTGATGACAGGGCCGACATCGACGGACAGACTATCGGTCCGTCCGATCCGCAATTCGTGCAATGCGCCCTTCAGCATGGTCAGTGTGCGGTCGGCCACATCGTCCTGCAGGCAAAGGATACGAAGCGCCGAGCAACGCTGACCGGCGCTGTCGAAGGCCGATGCGATAACATCGGCGACGACCTGTTCGGCAAGGGCGGAGGAGTCGACGATCATGGCGTTCTGGCCACCAGTCTCGGCAATCAGCGGGACTGGCTGTCCGTTTGCCAGGACGCGGCCAGCAAGCTGGCTCTGGATGATCCGGGCAACTTCCGTCGAACCGGTAAACATTACGCCTGCCGTCAACGGTGAACCGACAAGTGCTGCACCGGTTTTTCCGTCGCCTGGCATAAGTTGAACGGCGTCTGCCGGAACACCTGCTTCATGAAGCAGGCGTACCCCTTGAGCTGCGATCAGCGGGGTTTCTTCGGCAGGCTTCGCCAGAACTGGGTTGCCGGCAACCAGTGCCGCAGCAACCTGACCGATAAAGATTGCCAGTGGGAAGTTCCAGGGGCTGATGCAGACGACCGGGCCAAGGGCCACTTGTTCGGCGCCAATGTTCTTGCGTGCTTCACCCGCATAATAACGCAGGAAGTCGATCGCCTCACGCACTTCTGCGATTGCGTTGGGCATTGATTTTCCGGCTTCACGAATGATGAGGCCGAGCAGGGCTGGCATTTCGGCCTGCATCCGGTCAGCGGCGCGATCAAGGCAAGCTGCGCGCTCTTCAACGGCGGTGGAGGACCAGTGCGACGTCGATGCCTTCTGCATTGCCTTTTCGACGTCGGCCGCGGTCGGCTCGATGACGTAACCGACGACATCGGCATGGTCCCCAGGGTTGAGGACGGGGCGGGCCTCACCGTTTGCCTCAGGCGCGGCGGCTTTCCATTCGGTCGCAGCACTCTCGCTCAAAATGGTGTTCAGCGTTGCCAGCGTCGTTTCACTGGAAAGGTCGAGGCCTGCTGAGTTCGCACGCTCGGTGCCGAACAATGCGGCTGGCGATGCGATGCGATCATGCTGCGCGCCGGGCTGCTGCATGGCTTCCACAACCGCAACCGGATCTTCCAAGAGAGCGTCTACCGGAACAGCAGGGTCGGCAATGCGGTTCACGAAGGACGAGTTCGCACCGTTTTCTAGGAGACGGCGAACGAGATAGGCCAGCAGGGTCTCATGGGTGCCGACGGGTGCATAGAAGCGGCAAGGACGGTCGAGGTTCTTCTTGCCAACAACTTCACTGTAGAGCGGTTCACCCATTCCGTGCAGGCATTGGAACTCATAGTCGCCAAGCTTAAAGTCCGGGCCGGCGAGATGATAAATCGTCGCCATGGACTGTGCATTGTGCGTGGCAAATTGCGGGAAGATCACATCGCGGGCTGCCAGCAGCTTTCGGGCGCAGGCAATGTAAGACACGTCAGTGTGCACCTTGCGTGTGAAAACCGGGAAGTCTTCAAGACCATCCAGTTGCGCACGCTTGATCTCGGCGTCCCAGTAGGCACCCTTGACGAGGCGCACCATGATACGACGGTTGGCGCGGCGCGCCAGATCGATGATGTAGTCGAGCACGAATGGGCAGCGACGGCCATAGGCCTGCACCACGAAACCGAGGCCATTCCAGCCCGCAAGATCCGCATCATGTGCCAGCGACTCCAGAAGGTCGAGGGACAGTTCGAGACGATCGGCTTCTTCCGCGTCGATGTTGAGGCCGATATCATACTGCTTGCAGAGCAGCATCAGCGATTTCACCCGTGGCAAAAGCTCTTCCATGACGCGTGCGGCCTGCGCTCGCGAATAACGCGGATGCAGGGCGGAAAGCTTGATGGAAATCCCGGGGCCGCCATAGATGCCGCGCCCGGCAGAAGCCTTGCCGATCGCGTGAATGGCGTTTTCGTAGTCACGATAATAACGCTCTGCGTCTTTCGCCGTCGTGGCGGCTTCGCCGAGCATGTCATAGGAGTACTGGAAGCCTTGTTCTTCCAATGGCTTCGAGCGCTTGATGGCTTCGGCGATCGTTTCGCCGGTGACGAACTGTTCACCCATCATGCGCATGGCCATGTCTACACCGCGACGAATTACGGGTTCGCCGGCACGCGCGATCAGTTTCGTCAACGCCGAAGACAGGCCGCTGTCGTTGACGGTTGAGGTGAGTTTGCCGGTAATTACGAGACCCCAGGTTGCCGCATTCACAAACAGGGATTTGCCGCCACCGATATGCGACTTCCAATCGCCACGGGCAATCTTGTCACGGATCAAAGCATCGCGGGTTGCCTTGTCGGGGATACGCAGCAATGCCTCGGCAAGGCACATCAGCGCGACACCCTCATGACTGGACAGCGAGTACTCCTGCACCAGTCCTTCAACGCCGGTGCCCTTGGTTTTGGCACGAAGAGACTCGATGAGTTTGCGAGCGGTTGTGCGAATGGCGCTTGCCTGCTCTGGCGAAACGGTTGCCGCCTGCAAAAGCGGGACAAGGCATTCCGGTTCCGATCGGCGGTAGGCCGCAGTGATCGCCTGGCGCAACGCGCTCTGTTCGCGGACTGCCGGTGCAAATTGTTCAAAAATGCCAACCGCGTGTTTTGATGTTTTCAAACCGGTCGTGTTCACGCCATCGGCCATCCGAATGATCCTTGAAAAGCTGTTTCGCCAAAATTGACGGCACCTGCTTATGCGGTTCGGCCATCATTTTTTCTGAGCCGACAATATCATTGCCCCAGAAATTGATATGGCCTTATTTCTACGATAAAACAGGAAATACGAACTTTTGTTTTGCCAGAAAGGCGTCAATAAGAATGGCTATATCAAGAAAAGAAGTCGATCTGGATCACTTTGATCTCAAGATCATCGAGGCGCTGAGCGAAGACGGACGCATGTCGGTGCTGCAACTGGCCAAAAAGGTTGGACTTTCAAAGACCCCTTGCCAGACCAGGCTCAAACGTCTGGTGGATGAGGGCTATATTCTGGGCTTCCGCGCCATGCTCAATCAACACAAGCTCGGCGTCGACCATATCGCCTTTACCGAGGTCAAGCTTTCGGACACGCGTGAAAAGGCGCTGGAAGAGTTCAACGCTGCGGTCCGCAAGATCAAAGAGGTCGAAGAGTGCCATATGATTGCGGGCGCTTTCGACTATTTGCTTAAAGTACGAACAAGCGACATTCGCAAATATCGGCGGGTGCTGGGTGAAAAAATATCCAGCCTTCCGTCGGTTGCAAATACATCGACCTTCGTCGTCATGCAGTCGGTCAAGGAAGCCGGCATTTGACGGCTTCCTTGAAGGACGAATGAGCGATCTCGTCAGCGGATGCTTGCTGATGCCGTTCCCGTTGCCGCTGTCGTCTGCGCGTCCGGGCCGAATTCGTTTTCGTTTTCGATACCCAGAAGCTCCTGCAAGCGAATGCGTGCCCGGCTGACACGGCTCTTGATGGTGCCTACAGGGCATCCGCAAATCTCTGCGGCTTCCTCATAGGCAAAACCTGAGGCACCGATCAGGAGGATTGCTTCGCGCTGGTCATCCGGCAGTTTCGCAAGCGCTGACCGGAAATCCTGAAGGTCGACAGAGCCGTGCTGTTCCGGCGGGACTGACAAACGTGCCGTGTAGGCGCCGTCGGTATCCTGCACTTCACGGCCGGACTTGCGAATCTGGCTATAAAATTCGTTGCGCAGGATTGTGACGAGCCAGGCACGCATGTTGGTGCCGGGCTGATAGCTATCCTGCTTCGCCCAGGCCTTCATGATGGTGTCCTGAACGAGATCGTCTGCGCGATCGCGGGACCTGATGAGTGAGATAGCGAAAGCACGCAGATTTGGCAGCGCTGCCAGCATTTCCCGTTTGAAATTGTATTCAGTCTGTTCGGGCTCTTTCGCCATCATCCCTCCGAAACCCCGTTCTTTGCCTTGTTTTCGGCTTCATCGAGTTTTTCGAGAAGATCGAGGAATTTATCGGGAATGCCTTCATCCTGAACGGCATCGTAAAGTTCACGCAGCTTGCGTGAGATCACAGCCCGCCCGGAGTGCGGAACCTGTGGTGCGGCGGGATTGTCCCGCGAATCTTGGTCCGATTGAAAAATGCTCATAACGTCCGGTATTCCTTTTGTGTCGCGGCTTTAAATGCACCGCGCAAAAAATAGTTCCCGCCGTTGGAACTATTTTTGCGATGCATGCGTTCGTACTTCGGTTTGCTGTGCAGACCGCATGAAAGGGGAGTTTTCCATGTCAGTTTCTACACGCATCGCACCGCACCTGCCTTATCTTCGCAGGTTCGCTCGTGCCGTTTGCGGTTCACAATCTACGGGCGACGCTTATGTCGCTGCTACGCTGGAAGCGTTGATCGCCGATATCGAGATCTTTCCGAAGACAAGCAGTGACCGTGTCTCGCTTTATCAATTGTTTGTATCGATTTTTAGTTCCGTTACGATCAACATAAAGACGGACGAAAATCTCTCTGGATGGGAAAAACGCGCATCGGCTAATCTGTCTGCCGTGCCGGCCGTTCCTCGTCAGGCATTCCTTTTGACCACGGTCGAAGAGTTCTCGCCGTCAGAAGCCGCCGAGGTTCTGAACGTGTCAGAAGAAGAGGTCAGCGAACTGATTGACGAGGCCGCCTCGGAAATCGCCCGTCAGGTGGCGACCGATATCATGATCATCGAAGATGAGCCGTTGATCGCGATGGATATCGAGCAGATGGTCACCGATCTTGGGCACCGGGTGACCGGCATCGCCCGGACGCACACGGAAGCGTTGGAGCTGTTCCACAAGACGCAGCCGAAGATGATCCTTGCCGATATCCAGCTTGCCGACGGTAGTTCTGGTCTGGACGCCATGAAGGACATCCTTCAGATGACCTCCATGCCGGTGATTTTCATTACGGCGTTTCCTGAGCGGCTTCTCACGGGTGAGCGTCCGGAGCCGACCTTCCTTGTTACCAAGCCTTTCAACCCGGATATGGTTAAGGCGCTGATCAGCCAGGCCCTGTTCTTTAATGAAAGCTCTCGCGTCGCGGCATAAAAACGCTGACCTGCGTGTCAATTCCGGAACCACCTCCGTGGCCGGGCGTTGGCAGGTACGTTTTATGTTTGAGTGCAGCTTTCTTCTAGGAGACGAATTTGCATCGGCTGGCATGGCACAATGCGGACAGGGATGAGGGAGAACTCCATGACTCTCTCGTTCTTGCATTGCTCGATTCCGGTGAGACAGTCATGCTTCAGGATAGCAACAGGGACTATATCTTTGTTGCCAACTTGCCTGACGTATGGCGCTTGCCCGCCAATTCCCCGCCAACGGATGAAAGTCTGTTTGGCAGCGACCTTTCGGAGCGGCTTGCCGACCTCAAGAAGGATATGGTGGCTGCTGGAAGTCGCGGGATGCTGGAAGTGAACGCGGGTGCAAACCGGGTGTTTCAATTCCAGGTCTATTCCACGGTCAACCAGTCGAACCAGGCTGTGCTGAAGACCACGATCCGGGAAGTGACGCTGGAGCGGCGACGTGAGCAACTGCTCAGGTCGCTGCTACGCGAGGTCAGCCATCGTTCCAAGAACCTGCTTGCAATCATTCAGAGCCTTGCGGCGCAGACGGCGCGTTTCAGTCTCACTAAGGATGATTTCCTCCGTAAGTTCAGGGGGCGTTTGCATGCGCTCGCCCAAAGCCAGGATCTGATTACGGACTCGGATTGGCGTGGAGCTCGTATCTTTGAGCTTCTTCGCCAGCAATTCGATCTCTATGTGCCGGAGTACCCGAACCTTATCCGCATGGAGGGAGACGACCTCCTTCTCAATCCAAATGGTGCCCTTTATATCGGACTGGCCTTTCACGAACTGGTCGTCAACACGGTCAGTCACAGTGGAAATCTCGCCTATCACCTGCCCATCTCATTACAGTGTCGGCGGGACGGGGAGTTCTATATCGTCGAGTGGACTGAACCCGTCATGGCCTCCAAGGAGCCAGTCGAAGCACGTCGAAGCAACTTCGGCAGTGTTGTGCTGGAAAAGGTCGTGCCCGCGGCTCTGTCTGGAACGGCAGAGTATCAGCTTTCGCCAGAACGCGTGTTCTACAAGCTCAGGTTCCCGGCCTCAGATACAACCGAACCATAAGGCCGTTGACGTCGATGATCGACTTTTCAGGGATCTAAAATGAAAGCAGCACGGCTCTTGCCAGAGCCGTGCCACTTTAACTGCAGGTCTTCAGGGGCGAAACCTGCGTATATCAGCCAAGCTTTCAGGCGGGGACGGGGAATGGCTTGGCTGCATGGATAACGGCCTCGCCAGATTTTGGTTCCCATCCTTTTTGATTTTTTTATTGCGTCCCGAATTGCTCTGACTGTTTAGGCACGAAATAACGCATCGGTGCTTCCAGCGTCCAGACGAAACCCGTCGCGAGATAGTCGGTGACCACCTGTCCGCCAAACGCGCCCTCCGCGTGTCGTTTGATAACTGTGGTTCCGAAACCCTTGCGGGTGGGCTGCGACGCCGGTGGTCCGCCGGATTCGCTCCATTGCACCAGCACCATGTCCTGCCCGTCTTTTTCAAACGTCTTCCAGTGCAAGGTGATCTTACCGTGTGATGTGGAGAGTGCGCCATATTTGATCGAGTTCGTGGTCAGTTCGTGCAAGACGAGGCCGAAGTTCTGTGCAGCTTCCGGCGACAGCATAAAGTCGGTGCCATCGAGGATGACTCGCCCTGAGACGCTGCCGAAAACGTCCAGATGGGTTTCGATCAATTTGTGGATTGGCAGTCCTTGCCATTGCACTTCCGCCAGGGCCCTGATCGACATACCGAGACCGCGCAAGCGGTGATCCACCTCTTTCTGGAATTCGGGTATGCTGGTGTTCTCCCGTCCCAATTGCCGCATCATCGCCTGCACCAGCGTCAGGATATTCTTGGACCGGTGCACGAGTTCATGAAGCAGAAGCTGCAACTGGTCCTCTGCCTGACTGCGGTCGAATGAGGCATTTGAGAGTGCGACGGCAACCTGATTTGCTTCCTTGATACGCGTGTCGATAGGGGCGACAATTTCTCCCTCGCCGATCCGTTCAGCCATGCGCGTTAGGTCGCGGATGGATGTACGCAATTGTCGTCCGACGAGAGAAGCGCCGCCAATCGCGATCAACACCAGCAGAAGACTGCCGATCATCATCTGACGCCATGTGTCGATCAGTGCGGCCTGACCTGCCGCCATAGGCCCCCACATCACGGCCTTCCATTGCCAGCCCGGTAACTGGGCATAGGCGTAGAGATTCCCCTTGTCGTCAAAAAAGTTTCCACTGAATGCCGTCATTTCGGAGACGACGTCAGGCGCCGCAAAAGGCGTGCCGGACTGCATATCCTGACTGCTGGACACCACAACGCGGTTCGCGCCGTCGATGATGGCGATCGCCCAGTTCTGTGGCAGGTTTTCAGTTGAAATCAGCCTGCCAAGATCACTCGCGTTCTGCGTCAGGATCAGCGCGTCTCCCGCTGAAGAGAGCTTCTGATCCAGCGGCAAGGTGACGTTGAACACCCATTCTTTGCTCGTCTGTCCGAAAAACAGGTTCGAGACAGAGATGCGCCGCGACTCGAGTGCACTGGAAAGATCGGCGCCTTGAGCAACTTTTGCCAGGGGTTGACCGTAGGGAACGCGGGTATTGAGCCGCTGTTGGCCATCCTTTGTCGCCAGAATGGCGTAAAGACCCTCTCGGCTCATACTTTCGCCTATACGCGTCTGAAACGCGGAGAGATTGCCGCTTTCCAGTTCGGGAAATTGCGATAGCAGGTTCAGCGAGGTGGTTATTTCCTGAAGCCTTCGGTCTATGTTGCGGCTGATGAACCTGACGTCTTCCACGGTTTCCCGGCGCAGATCGTCGCGTTTCTCGTTTTCGAGCCGCAACATCAGATATCCGACAAAGAGGATAAGCGGTAGCGTGATCACCGTCGCCATCACCACCAGATAGGTGCCGATAGAGGCTGTCGGGAAGAAATGAGCACCACGTCGGCGGATGCTGCTGATCAGGTCTTTTAGTCTCGTGCCGGGTCCAGGCATGTCAAAAACTCCGGCGGGCATCTCATTGTTACAAAGCGATAATACCGCTCCAAGCCCCTTTAGCAACTCCTGATTTGCATAGTTTCAGGCTCCGCCATGGCGGGTTCAATTCAGCTTTCGGCTGAAAATTCGGAACCATTTCAATCGCCAGCCCGTTTGCAAATCATGACCGGCCCAATGAACAAACGGCATAAACGCCAATGGCCGGATAGGAAAAATCGAAAGGAGGACAACATGACCAAGAAACTTCTCACGATCACCGCCGCCGCCCTGATGGGTGCAACCGCATTTGCACCGCTTGCTATGGCGCAGACCGCTCAACCGGCTCCGGCTGCACCCAGCACAGAGGCACCTGCGGCTCCATCCGCGACGCCGATGGCTCCGACAGCGCCACCTGCTGATACCAATGCAGCCGCTTCGACCACCGGTGGCTCTTATCTGACAGAGCAGGCTGAAAATCAGATCAGCGCAAACGACTACATCGGTAAGGCCGTTTACACTGCCGCTGATGAAAGCATTGGTAATGTGACAAATATTGTCATGGAAGAAAACGGTGGGCTTGTCGCGGCCGTGGTTGGTGTCGGTGGCTTCCTTGGTATCGGCGCAAAGGACGTCGCCGTTCCGATGGACAAGATCACGATGACGCGGAATGCCGAAAACGGCACGATCCGTCTGACGACCACAGAAACCGCAGAAACGTTGAAGGCGGCGCCGGAATTCAAGACGCTGGAACAGAAGGCTTCCGAGCAGAACGCGGCAGCCCCGGCGCCAGCGACTGACACCACGACGACCTCTGCTACAAAGCCATAACCCCTAGGGGAGCAGGAGCGGGGTGACGGTGGTCACCCCGGAGGGCACCGGTCTGAGGAGGCCGGTGTCTTCGTATGTATGGAGTTTTTCAGATCGGGGCGTTACGCGAAGAGTGCCATGCCCAGGCGGACTTGATTATATCTGTCAAAGTGTAGCGCGGCTCCCATCCCAGGACTTCCTTCGCTTTGTCGTTGTTCGCCACGAGCGTTGTGGAATCGCCATCGCGACGCTCGGCATATTCGACGGGGAAAGGACGCCCCGACACTTCAGAGATTGTCGCCAGTAGTTCCTTCACTGTCGTTCCCGTGCCGGTGCCGAGATTAAGCTCGACTGTTTCGCCGCCTTCCAGCAGATAGTCGACAGCCCGCACATGTGCATCCGCGAGATCGAGGATGTGGATATAGTCTCGAACGCAGGTGCCGTCGCGTGTATCGTAGTCGGTGCCGAACACCTTGAACCCCTGACGCCGTCCGAGTGCGGCCTCGATCGCCAGCGGAATGGCGTGTGTTTCCGGCGTGTGCCATTCGCCGATGCGCCCTTCGAAATCCGCACCTGCGGCATTGAAGTAGCGCAGCATCACCGAGCGTAGCCCTTTATAGGTGCTGTAATCCTTCAGTGCCTGCTCGACGACCCACTTGGTGCGGCCGTAGGGATTGATGGGTGCCTGGCGGTGGGTCTCGTCGATCGGAACCTGCTCCGGGAGACCGTAGGTTGCACAGGTGGAGGAGAAAACAAAAGCTTCCACGCCAGCATCGATGGCGGCGGACAGAAGGTTGAGCGAGCCGATGACGTTGTTGTCATAAAAGGCGACAGGCTGCTTAACCGATTCACCGACTTCGATCAGCGCTGCGAAATGCAGAACGGCGACCGGTTGGTGTTTGGCAAAAACGTCATCGAGGCGTGCTCGATCGCGGATATCTCCCTGTTCAAGCGGTCCCCAGCGGACAAACTCTTCATGGCCGTTGGTGAGGTTGTCGAAAACAACTGGTTCATAACCGCGTTCCGACAAAAGCAGGCATGTGTGAGAGCCGATATAACCTGCACCGCCGACGACAAGAACTTTCTTCTTCATCAATGACCTTTCAGAAAAACAGACGCGCCAACACTCTTATTTACTTTGTCCAAATAAGGGCGGTCCGGCGCAAGGTGCCAGCCACCAAAACTATCCGTTGCGCGTAACACAAAAAAAACTGCGCATCCATTAGCGGGAATGCGCAGTCATTTTTTGGCGGAACTGTCAGTTTGCTTATTTGGTTTTTTTGGTGTTGGCCCTGGTTGCCAGAAAGCCGGCGGCCATAGCAACCGCCAGTGTGGCGTATGGCCTTGCCTGGATGGCAAGTGTCAACAGTGACTGCACTGCGAGCGGTGCTGCCGCGACTGTGGCGGTCAATGGCGGCGCAACAGGTCTTGCCACGGGATATGCTCTGGGCCGCTTAACAATCGCTAACGCGACCAGCATGATCACGCCCAACAGGAAGGCAGTGCCAGCAACGACGAGTGAGGCTGGGCCGGCGCCAAGATAATGTGAAAGATAGATCGAACCCGCAACCACCCCGGCAACAAGGGCGATCAGGAAGAATATTCCAGTTAAGATCCAGAGAATTATGGTGGCGCGAAGCCGTCGCGTCACCATGCGGCCTTCACGTTGACTATCGCCCATATAGGCCAGCAATGCTTCAAGCATGGCGAAGCCTTATCGACGTGTCAGCAAAGCAAGGACAAAGCCAGCCGCAACGGCAAGGCCGAGCGATTGAAGTGGGTTTTTCTGAACCTGGTCGGTCAGGCTATCATTCAGCGACGAAATCTCGTTACGAACATTGTCGGCCATCTCGCCAGAGGCCGTAAGAGCATCGTCCGCGACACGGGCCGCTTGCGCTTTCAATTCATGCGAGGCGCCAACGCCAAGCGCTTTCACGCTCTTGGCAAGATTGGCAAGGTCCTCGCGAAGCTGTGCAAGCTGTGCTGCCACATCGGCGGCGTCGCCATTTTCGAGGGATTGCTGGATCTTGTCGTTTACGTCGCGTGCGCTTGCCATGGGAAGGCTCCTTATGGTGTGAGGTTGCGTGTCGGGAACGGTGGGAGGTGGGAAATCATAAGACGCCCGGTGCTGGGCATTCGTCAATGACGGAGGCAGTCTGCAAAACGGTTGTCATGTTTCCTCAGGTAAAATCTCTTCGACCGAGCCCGCGTTCAGGTTGAGCATTACTCTACCCGTTGATCGACTGAACGCGCGGTTGTGTCGTTTGTTCCATGCCGTCGCGTGGTTTCTTGAAGTATCTGTCGCAAGACTCGGTTTTTCGAGGATTTAAGGGCCGGACATTTGTTTTCCTGTAACAAGCATCATATAAGGCCCATCAATCGAAACGTGCCTTGACACCAATCAATCTGTGATACCGAGATGCTCCAGACGCCTTATTACCTGATCGACAAGACAAAACTCCTCCACAACATGGAGAAGATTGCCTATGTGCGGGAGAAATCCGGCGCCAAGGCGCTTCTGGCGCTGAAATGCTTCGCCACATGGTCTGTGTTCGACTTCATGTCGCAATATATGGACGGCACCACGTCGTCTTCGCTTTACGAAGTTCGTCTGGGCAAGGAAAAGTTTGCGGGTGAGACCCATGCATATTCCGTTGCCTATGCCGATTACGAAATCGATGAAGTCATTGCCAACGCTGACAAGATCATCTTCAATTCGATCGGTCAGCTTGAGCGTTTTGCCGACAAGGCGTCTGGTATTACCCGTGGTCTTCGGCTCAATCCGCAGGTCAGTTCGTCGAGCTTCGACCTCGCAGATCCGGCTCGTCCATTCAGCCGTCTCGGTGAATGGGACGTTGCCAAGGTCGAAAAGGTCATGGACCGTATCTCCGGTTTCATGATCCACAACAATTGCGAAAACAGCGACTTTTCGCTCTTCGATCGGATGTTGGCGCAGATCGAGGAGAGGTTCGGTTCGCTTCTGTCGCGTGCGGAATGGGTCAGCCTGGGCGGAGGCATTCATTTCACTGGCGAGAACTATCCGCTCGACCAATTCTGTGATCGCCTCAAAGCCTTCTCCGAAAAATATGGCGTTCAGGTCTATCTGGAGCCGGGCGAAGCATCGATCACCAAAAGCACCACGCTCGAGGTTACCGTTCTCGATACGCTGTTCAACGGCAAGAACCTTGCCATCGTCGATAGCTCTATCGAAGCGCACATGCTCGATCTCCTGATCTATCGCGAAAGCGCCAAGGTCTCGCCGAACAATGGCAGCCATCCCTATATGGTGTGTGGCAAGTCCTGCCTCGCAGGTGACATTTTTGGCGAGTTTAAATTCGACAAGGCACTGGCGGTTGGCGACCGGATTTCGTTCCAGGACGCTGCCGGTTACACGATGGTCAAGAAGAACTGGTTCAACGGCGTCAAGATGCCGGCAATCGCCATCAAGGAACTGGACGGCACCGTACGCGCCGTTCGTGAATTCGACTTTGCCGATTACGAGCAAAGTCTGTCGTAACAACGGCCTCTCTGAAAGAGGTTCTTGTAAAACCCAAATCCAACCAAGCTCATCCCTGCGGGGATAAAGGGGGCATCACCTGAAATGAAGAAGAACGTTCTCATCATCGGCGCCGGTGGCGTAGCACAGGTCGTGGCGCATAAGTGCGCCCAGAACAGCGATGTATTGGGAGACATTCATATTGCGTCACGCACACTTGAAAAGTGCCGCAAGATTGTCGAGTCCGTACGCGAAAAGAAGAGCCTCAAGACTGATGTAAAACTTGAGGCTCATGCGCTTGACGCGATGGATATCGAGGCGACGAAAGCCTTGATAAAGAAAACCGGCGTTCAGATCGTCATCAATGTCGGTTCAGCTTTCGTCAATATGTCCGTTCTTCGTGCCTGCATGGATACGGGTGTTGCTTACATGGATACCGCGATCCACGAAGATCCGACCAAGATCTGCGAAACGCCGCCATGGTACGGTAACTACGAATGGAAGCGCGCAGCGGAATGCAAGGAAAAGGGCATCACCGCGATCCTCGGCGTTGGTTTCGATCCGGGTGTTGTCAACGCTTACGCCCGTCTCGCCAAGGATGAGTACTTCGACAAGGTCACGTCTGTTGATATCGTTGATATCAATGCCGGCAGCCATGGCCGCTGGTTCTCGACCAACTTTGACCCGGAAATCAACTTCCGTGAATTCACCGGCGTTGTCTATTCCTGGCAGAATGGCCAGTGGCAGACGAACCAGATGTTCGAAGTCGGTCAGGAATTCGATCTGCCGGTCGTTGGCAAACAGAAGGCCTACATGACCGGTCACGATGAGGTGCATTCGCTGTCCAGGAACATGGACGGCGCAGACGTTCGCTTCTGGATGGGCTTTGGAGATCACTACATCAACGTCTTCACCGTTTTGAAGAACCTCGGTTTGTTGTCCGAAAAGCCGGTCAAGACAGCGGAAGGTCTGGAAGTCGTGCCGCTCAAGGTGGTCAAGGCTGTCCTGCCCGACCCGTCCTCGCTGGCGCCGGACTACGTCGGCAAGACCTGCATCGGCGATATCGTCAAGGGTATCAAGGATGGCAAGGAGCGCGAAGTCTTCATCTATAACGTAGCCGACCACAAGGAAGCCTACGAGGAAGTCGGTTCTCAGGGCATTTCTTATACGGCTGGTGTCCCACCGGTTGCTGCTGCCATGCTTATTGCCACTGGCGAATGGGATGTGAAGCAGATGGCAAACGTTGAAGAGCTGCCACCCCAGCCATTCCTCAACATCCTGAACAAGATCGGCTTGCCGAACCGCATCAAGGACGAAAACGGCGACCGCGCCCTGACGTTCTGATGGTTGCATTTTTATGATTGGCGGTCTTCTTCAAGATCGCCGATCGGCAAACAAAAAGCCCCGCGAAAGCGGGGCTTTTTTTATCAGCTTTTCTTGTGCTTTGGTGGGCGCTTTTCGAAAGGCTTGTCTTTCTTGCCCTCAAATTTCGGCTTGTCGCCGAAAGGCTTTTTCTTCTTCCAGGGCTTGTCGTCGCCTTTGCGATCGTCGCCCGAGGACTCATTCTTTTTGAAGTCGGGTCTTTCGAATTTGCGCTGCGCCTTGGCAGGGCGCGTGTCTTCACGATGTCCACCGGTCATTTCCGGTTTGCCTTCCAGCGCCTTCAGACGAATACCCTTTTCGAGCGTCATGTCCTTGCCGATGGCGGAGGTAAAACGGTCCACGGCGTCGGCTGCCAGTTCCACATAGGTCTCTGACTGCTGCATGCGGATCGCGCCGATATCCTGGCGAGTGATCTTGCCGAAGCGGCAGAGCATGGGGATCAGCCAACGCGGCTCGGCGCTTTGCTTGCGACCTACAGAGAGCGAGAACCAGGCGCTGTCCGAGAAATCGGAACGCTCACGACGCGGCGCGTTGTTTTCGACGTGCTCAAAGCTGTCTCGGCGCGGTTTGCGGCTGTTGTCCAGCGAGACTTCCGTGATGTCTTCCGGTGCCGAGCGTCCGGCGTGGTAGAGGCGCACGAAGGCAGCAGCGACTTTTTCTGCGCCGTGCTGTTCCAGAAGCCGGTTGACGAAATCGCGTTCATCGTCGGCCACAGCCTCGTTGAGTGAGGGATCTGCCAGAAGACGCGTGCCGTCACGTTCGATGATCTCTTCAACCGATGGGGGGCGAACCCAGGTTGGGCTTACCTTCGCGCCTTCCAGCAGGCGTTCCGCCTTGCGGCGCTGGCTGACGGGCACGATGATGGCGCTGACGCCCTTCTGGCCGGCGCGTCCCGTACGACCTGACCGGTGCAGCAGCGTTTCGGAATTGGTTGGAAGATCGGCATGGATCACGAGTTCCAGGCCAGGAAGGTCGATGCCGCGGGCTGCAACGTCCGTTGCGACGCAGACGCGAGCGCGGCCGTCACGCATGGCTTGAAGCGCGTGGGTACGTTCGTTCTGGCTGAGCTCACCCGAAAGCGCCACGACAGAGAAGCCGCGATTGTTAAGCCGTGCCGTCAGGTGGTTCACGTTGGCGCGCGTGGAACAGAACACGATGGTGTTGCGTGCTTCGTAAAACCGCAGCGCATTGATGATGGCATTCTCGCGGTCGGCGGGTGTCACCAGCAGGGCGCGATATTCGATGTCGTTATGCTGCTTCTGCTCAGAGGCAGTGGCGATGCGTACCGCATTCTTCTGGTAGCTTTCGGCAAGCTTGGCGATGCTGCGCGAAACGGTTGCCGAGAACATCAACGTGCGGCGGTCCGCCGGCGATTCTTCCAGGATGAACTCCAGATCCTCACGGAAACCGAGGTCCAGCATCTCGTCTGCTTCATCGAGTACGACGGCGCGGATAGTCGACAAGTCAAGCGCACCGCGCTTGATATGGTCGCAAAGACGTCCAGGAGTTCCGACGATGATGTGCGCGCCGCGTTCCAGCGCCCGACGCTCCGAGCGAATGTCCATGCCGCCAACGCAGGAAGCGATGGAAACACCGGTGAATTCGTAAAGCCATTCCAGCTCGCGCTTCACCTGCATGGCAAGTTCGCGTGTCGGAGCGATAGCGATGCCGAGCGGCGCGCCTGCCGAACCGAAACGGCCGTTCTGCTGGAGCAGCGTCGGCGCAATGGCAATGCCGAAAGCAACTGTCTTGCCAGAGCCCGTCTGGGCGGAAACCAGCGCGTCCTGTCCGTCCAGCTCAGGCGCAAGCATCGCCTTCTGTACCGGCGTCAAATCTTTATAACCGCGTTTCTCCAACGCCTGTGCAATCGCCGGGGCGATACCCTGGGTGTCTGTCATCTACCGTCTTTCGGATATAATACTGCCTGCACCCGCTCGAAACCCATAGGTCATAAAGCAGCCGATACCGGCCATTTCGGCCACGTGGCCGGTTTGATTGCCGCGCTCATACTGCGAATGGGCGCATTTGTACAGTGCAGTGCGGTACGCTCTTTCAGTCTGGTTCGTGACTGAAGGCCATATTTGCATTCTACGACGCTGCCGTCGCGCCGGAAAAGGCGTACCGCCTGGTTCATAAACGGCATTGCGTGCCCCCCTCCTTTTCGGTAAGAGACCCGCAACTTGAGGCTCTTTGTCAGAAAGAACCGATTGGGTTTGTTCTTGTCCGCCCGCCCGACAAAGGGGCCGGCGGGAAAACGGGATGGTACTGGTCAAGCTATGGCTCGCATTGTCATGAAATTCGGCGGCACGTCCGTCGCGAACCTTGAACGCATTCACAATGTCGCGCGGCATGTGAAACGCGAAGTGGATGCTGGCCATGAAGTGGCCGTTGTCGTTTCCGCCATGTCCGGCAAAACGAACGAGCTGGTGGACTGGGTGCAGAATACACCCAAGGTTGCTGGTGCCAGCGCGGCATCTTTTTATGACGCGCGCGAATATGATGCCATCGTGGCGTCCGGCGAACAGGTGACGTCCGGCCTTCTGGCTGTTGCGTTGCAGTCGCTTGGCATCAACGCCCGTTCCTGGCAGGGCTGGCAGATCCCGATCCGCACGGACAATGCCCATGGCGCTGCCCGCATTCTCGAAATTGACGGAACCGATATCGTTCGCCGCATGGGTGAGGGTCAGGTTGCTGTCGTTGCCGGTTTCCAGGGTCTTGGCCCGGACAACCGGATCGCAACACTCGGTCGTGGCGGTTCGGATACGTCGGCCGTTGCCATCGCTGCCGCTGTGAAGGCTGATCGCTGCGATATCTATACGGATGTGGATGGTGTCTACACCACAGATCCCCGCATCGTGCCGAAGGCGCGTCGCCTGAAGAAAGTTGCTTTCGAAGAAATGCTCGAAATGGCATCTCTCGGTGCGAAGGTTCTTCAGGTGCGTTCGGTCGAGCTTGCGATGGTACACAAGGTTCGTACCTTTGTGCGCTCCAGTTTCGAGGATCCCGATGCACCGGGCATGGGCGACCTCATCAACCCGCCCGGTACTTTGATTTGTGACGAGGATGAAATCGTGGAACAGGAAGTCGTAACCGGCATTGCCTATGCCAAGGATGAAGCACAGATTTCGCTGCGCCGCGTGGCAGACCGCCCGGGTGTTTCCGCCGCGATTTTCGGACCGCTTGCCGAGGCGCACATCAACGTCGACATGATCGTTCAGAACATTTCGGAAGATGGTTCGCGCACTGACATGACCTTTACGGTCCCGTCGGGCGACGTTGCCAAGGCGCTCAAGGTTCTTGAAGACAACAAGACCACCATCGGTTTTGATGTTGCCCAGAACGAGACTGGACTTGCGAAGGTCTCCGTTATCGGTATCGGCATGCGTAGCCACGCTGGTGTTGCAGCAAGCGCCTTCAAGGCACTTGCCGAGAAGAACATCAACATCAAGGCTATCACCACCTCCGAAATCAAGATTTCGATTTTGATCGATGGTGCCTATGCCGAACTGGCGGTTCGCACTTTGCATTCTGCCTACGGTCTCGATAAGAACTGATATAAGACGTCGGTACCCGATGCTCCGTTTTTCGGAGCCGCGTTCTTCCGATGTGGCGTATCACGAAAACGCGTCCCTTGCGGGGCGCGCTTCTCGCGCTATAAATTTTAAAAAGACGTTTCGATTCCCGGATGTGTGAAAGCCGGTTCGAAACAGTCGGGGAGCAAACGCGATGAGAGACCTGTCCGCAGGTCCACGTGTCCTGCTCAAGCGGCTGCGCGAAATGATGGCGGAGCACCTTGAGCCGCAGGAGCGTCTGGACCAGATCGTCCGTCAGATTGCCAGCAATATGGTGGCGGAGGTTTGCTCGGTCTACGTGCTTCGCTCCGATGGCGTTCTCGAACTTTACGCCACCGAGGGATTGAACAAGGATGCCGTCCATCTCGCCCAGCTCAAAATGGGGCAGGGTCTTGTCGGCACCATCGCAGCTTCAGCCCAACCCCTTAATCTTTCCGATGCCCAGGCACACCCAGCCTTCCGCTATCTGCCTGAAACCGGAGAGGAAATTTATCATTCTTTCCTCGGCGTGCCGATTTTGCGATCCGGTCGCACTCTTGGCGTTCTTGTGGTCCAGAACAAGGCCAGCCGAACGTACCGGGAGGATGAAGTTGAAGCGCTTGAGACAACCGCGATGCTTATTGCGGAAATAGTGGCGAGCGGTGAATTGAAGAAGATCACCCGTCCCGGTGTCGAGCTGGATTTGACGCGCGCCGTCTCCATCGATGGCGATGCATATGGCGAAGGCATTGGTCTTGGTCACGTCGTGCTGCATGATCCGAGAATCGTCGTTACCAATCTCCTCAATGAAGATGCTGACACTGAGATCCGCCGCCTGGCCGATGCTATTGGTTCGTTGCGGATCTCTATTGACGACATGTTGCAGCGGCGTGATGTGCCCACAGAGGGCGAACATCGCGAAGTTCTCGAAACCTATCGCATGTTTGCCCACGACCAAGGTTGGGTGCGGCGGATGGAAGAGGCAATCCGCAACGGTCTGACGGCGGAAGCAGCGGTCGAGAAGGTTCAGAGTGACACGAAGGCGCGCATGATGCGCCTGACAGACCCCTATCTTCGCGAACGCATGCACGATTTCGATGACCTCGCCAATCGTCTGCTTCGCCAGTTGATTGGCTATGGTGGTCGAAGTTCAGAGCAGGACTTTCCGCTGGATGCCATCGTTCTGGCGCGTGCGATGGGCGCTGCCGAACTGCTGGATTATCCGCGCGAGAAGTTGCGCGGCCTCGTGCTCGAAGACGGTGCTGTGACCAGCCACGTCGTTATCGTCGCCCGAGCCATGGGGATTCCCATCATCGGGCAGGCTGCGGGCGTCGTGGCGCTTGCTGAAAATAATGACCCGATAATCATCGATGGTGAGGACGGTCAGGTGCATCTTCGCCCGATGGCGGATCTGCAGCGCGCCTATGAAGAAAAGGTCCGTTTGCGCGCCCGCCGGCAGGAGCAATTCCGCGCGCTTCGCAATGTTGAACCTGTCACAAAGGACGGCCAGAAGGTCAATCTCAAGATGAATGCCGGTCTATTGGTGGACCTGCCGCAGCTTGAGGAATCCGGTGCGGACGGGATAGGTCTGTTCCGAACAGAACTGCAGTTTATGATTGCGTCGAACATGCCGAAGGGGGAAGAGCAGGAAGCCTTCTACCGTTCTGTGTTGCGTCAGGCCAAGGGCAGGCCGGTTACCTTCCGCACGCTGGATATCGGCGGCGACAAGGTGGTCTCCTATATGCGCGGCCAGGAAGAGGAAAATCCGGCGCTCGGTTGGCGGGCGATCCGCCTCTCACTGGATCGGCCAGGGCTGATGCGCACGCAGATGCGCGCACTTTTGCGTGCTGCGGCGGGTGCCGAGCTGCGCATGATGTTGCCGATGGTGACAGAGGTTTCTGAAATTCGCGCGGCGCGTGATCTCTTCCAGAAAGAGGTCCAGCACCTGTCGAAGTTTAGCCATGCACTCCCCAAGAAGCTGCAGTTCGGCGCCATGCTCGAAGTGCCGTCACTGATGTGGCAGCTCGATGAACTGATGCAGGAAGTGGATTTCGTCTCCGTCGGCTCGAACGATCTGTTCCAGTTCTCGATGGCGGTGGACCGCGGCAATGCCCGGGTGTCCGACAGGTTCGACATTCTCGGCAAGCCGTTCCTGCGGATTCTGCGGGATATCGTCAGGGCAGGAGAGCGCCACAACACGTCGGTGACGTTGTGTGGCGAAATGGCAGGAAAACCGCTGTCGGCAATGGCTTTGATCGGCCTTGGTTTCCGTTCGGTATCCATGTCGCCAACCGCAATCGGTCCTGTGAAGGCCATGCTGCTGGGTCTCGACGCGGGGCATCTCGCCGAAGAGATGAATGCGGCCCTGGACGATCACAAGTCGCTGGAAGGTATGCGCGATGTGCTGCTGCGTTTTGCAGCGACCCATTCCATCCCTATTTGATAAAGATACAAACCATATCGGAGTGACTGGTGGCGAAGCTTCCCGTCGAAAAAATGCGCGAATTGGAAAGGCGTTTCGATGAAATCGAAGCGCGCATGTCGGCTGGCCCGGCGGCAGATGTCTATGTGAAGCTGGCGTCGGAATATTCCGAACTTCAGCCCGTCGTCAAAAAGATCCGCGACTACGAAAAGGCAGTCGCGGAAGCAGCCGATCTTGAAGCTTTGCTTGCCGACAAGACGACTGACCGTGAAATGCGCGATCTCGCCGAAATGGAGCTTCCGGACGTTGAAGCCCGGATCGAAGAAATCGAAAAAGAAATGCAGATTCTGCTGCTCCCCAAGGACGCAGCAGATGAAAAAAGCGCGATCCTCGAAATCCGCGCGGGTACGGGTGGTTCAGAAGCTGCTCTCTTCGCCGGTGACCTGTTTCGTATGTATGAACGCTTTGCCGCATCGAAGGGTTGGAAGGTTGAAGTGCTTTCCGCCAGCGAGGGCGAAGCTGGCGGGTACAAGGAAATCATTGCGACCATCAGTGGGCGCGGTGTGTTTTCAAAGCTGAAGTTCGAATCTGGCGTGCACCGTGTTCAGCGCGTGCCTGAGACCGAAGCAAGCGGGCGTATTCACACGTCTGCAGCAACTGTTGCGGTTCTGCCGGAAGCTGAAGATATTGACATCGAAATCCGCCCTGAAGATATTCGCATCGACACCATGCGAGCGTCGGGTGCGGGCGGTCAGCACGTCAATACGACTGACTCCGCAGTTCGCATTACCCATATTCCAACCGGACTTATCGTAACCAGTTCGGAAAAGTCCCAACACCAGAACCGTGCCAAGGCGATGCAGGTGTTGCGTTCGCGACTTTACGACATAGAGCGTCAAAAAGCCGATAGCGAGCGTTCTGCCGATCGTAAAAGCCAGGTTGGTTCCGGAGATCGATCGGAGCGCATCCGCACCTACAATTTCCCTCAGGGTCGCGTTACGGATCACCGCATCAATCTCACACTCTATAAGCTTGATCGAATGATAGAGGGAGAGATTGACGAGGTGGTTGATGCCTTGATTGCTGACTATCAGGCCGGCCAGCTTGCTCAGCTTGGCGAGCAGCAGTGAGCCGCGCTTCCGCTTGCACGGTTGAAAACGCGGTCGCCGCGGCAAAGCGGCGGCTCGAAGATGCGGGTGTCAACGATGCACTGCTCGATGCACGCATGCTGATCGGCGAAGCGATCGGATTTTCTTTGACCGATTTCGTTCTGAAGGCAGGACGTCTGGTCGGTGCGGATGAGGCCGAGCGGATTGCAGCAATGATCGAGCGCCGTGCATCAGGTGAGCCTGTGCATCGTATTCTTGGTCATCGCGAGTTTTACGGACTTGATTTTCTGCTTTCCAGAGAAACCTTGGAGCCAAGGCCCGACACGGAAATTCTCGTCGATACGCTCCTTGAGCATTTGCGGCGCATGACGTCGCGAAAAGGCAATGCTCGTCTCATCGATCTTGGAACGGGCACAGGGGCAATTTGCCTCACGCTTTTGAAGGAATGTCCCGCAGCCAGCGGCATTGGCAGTGATATATCCGCTGATGCTCTCGCTACGGCCAGCAAAAATGCGGTGCGGCTTGGTGTTGCCGATCGTTTTGAAGCGGTAAGAAGCGACTGGTTTGAAAATATTTCTGGTGGCTTCGACATAATTGTGTCGAATCCACCCTATATACGTAGTGATGTCGTCACAAAGCTTGACCGGGAAGTTCGTTATCACGATCCCTTGGCGGCGCTTGACGGAGGTCAGGACGGCCTTGCCCCGTACCGCCTTATTGCTGCCGATGCGGGTCGTTTTCTTGTGGAAAACGGTGTTGTCGGTGTAGAGATCGGGTTCGATCAGAGGCTTGATGTTTCCGCTATATTCACATCGCACGGCTTCACTCTTCTCGAGGCCGTCAAGGATTATGGCGGTAACGACAGAGTTTTGACCTTCCGGAGATAGTCAATCGCGATATGTCTGCGGATTTTTTGCAAGGATATTTTGCAGAGCAAAAGAAAAGACTTGGATTTCCGCATGAAGCGGGCTAGTTTGCGGCCACATGCCGGGTGGCTGAGGACGAACAAAGATTCGTCAGGGTATTGGTCAGTCCCGAAGCGGGTTCTTCTAAGAGCCCTGAGAGGCTGGGCGTTTCCGGCATGTGAATCAGTAAACTTTGTTCGCAGGCGGCTCGGTGCAGCATTTGCGCGGTCGGGCGTCATACGCGAGGTTTTCGGCCGGAGCTATGTCCGGCAAGGCGCGTGATGGAGCAATTTCAAGAAAAGTGCGCAAGCATTTGGTGTTTGGAATTGCATGAAAACAACCAGATTGTCAGCAAAACAGAATTCAGGTGAGCAATTGATGAGGCCAGGACAGCAAAACAAGCGCGGCCGGGGGCGTGGAAATAACAACAACAATAATAACAATGGTGGCGGTAACAACAACTTCAACCGCAAAGGCGGGAACCCGCTCACCAGGACTTATGACAGTTCCGGCCCTGATGTTAAAATCCGTGGTACCGCCCAGCACATAGCGGAAAAATATGCGGCTCTTGCACGCGACGCACAGAGTTCCGGTGATCGCGTTATCGCTGAAAACTATTTGCAGCACGCTGAGCACTACAACCGCATCATTGCCGCCGCACAGGCGCAGATGCAGGAACGCTTCCAGCGCGATGATCGAGCCGACTACAACCCTGCCGATACGGACGACGAGGATGTGAACGATGGCGAAGACGTCGTTGTAATCGTGCCTTCACAGCAATCCGAGCAGCCCGAACGCGCTCAGCGCCAAGAGCAGCCGGAGCGCCAGGAGCGGACCGAACGTAACGAGCAGCGCCCGAACCGTCGCGAACGGCCAGATCGCCGCGAGCGCCAGGAACGTCAGGTGGTTTCCGCAGAGGCAGCGGCGCCTGTTTATGACGCCAGCTCCGCACCGCAGCCGGTCATTGAGGGTACGCCTCTAGAGGTTGCCGTCGAGGAAGAGCAGCAGCAGGCTGAAGCAACTGCAGCTCCGGCTGCAGAGCGCGCGACGAAAAGCCGTCGTTCGGCTGCTCCACGCCAGCGTCGTCCGCGTCGTGCCGCTGCAGATGAAAATGCTGAAGGTGCAGAAGCGCCGGCTGGCGAAGAAGCTGCTCCGGCGACGTTGGAAAGCGCTGCGGAGTAAGCACGTCTTCCAAAGAGCTATACGATCGAAAAACTCCGGCTTGCCGGAGTTTTTTGTTTTTGTTGTTTGGATGGGCGATCCCTATCGGCGTACACCCATTCGTTGGGGGGCAGGCTTTGCCGAAGGTTTTGGGTCTTCCGAAAAATTCCGCAGCGCATGTTTTATCCCCTTTAAACCGGAGAAATTGCCTCCCATATCTCTCTCGAAAGAACCGGCGTCTCATGATCGTTGCGCTTGGTTCGCAGACGAGGCGAGGGTGCGAAATCACATGAAACGCATCGCTCGTAGCGGGGCTTGCCTTGAAGGGAGCCTCAACCCAAGCACCCGGAACTGTGCCGAATGCGGGCAGGCCGGTATATGGAGGTTACAGTATGAATATTGAGAAGTATTCCGAACGTGTTCGTGGTTTCCTGCAATCTGCGCAGACATTTGCGCTTGCCGAAAACCATCAGCAATTTTCCGCTGAGCACGTCTTGAAAGTTCTGCTTGATGACGAGCAGGGAATGGCGGCCTCGTTGATCGAGCGGACTGGCGGCAGTGCTAAGGAAGCACGTCTTGCCAACGACGCCGCACTTGCGAAATTGCCGAAAGTGTCCGGCGGCAACGGTGGTCTCTCGTTGACTGCGCCGCTTGCGAAGGTTTTCTCCACTGCTGAAGACCTGGCGAAGAAAGCCAATGACAGCTTTGTTACCGTCGAGCGACTGTTGCAGGCTCTCGCGATTGAAAGTTCCGCATCGACCTCTGCCTCTTTGAAAAAGGCAGGTGTTACCGCGCAGGCTCTCAACCAGGTGATCAATGAAATCCGCAAGGGACGGACGGCCGACAGCGCCAATGCCGAACAGGGCTTTGACGCGTTGAAGAAGTTCGCCCGCGACCTGACGGAAGAAGCACGCGAAGGCAAGCTTGACCCGGTGATCGGTCGCGACGATGAAATTCGCCGCACCATTCAGGTCTTGTCGCGCCGCACAAAGAACAATCCTGTGCTGATCGGTGAACCCGGCGTCGGTAAAACGGCGATTGCGGAAGGTCTCGCGTTGCGTATCGTCAACGGCGACGTACCGGAAAGCCTGAAGGACAAGAAATTGATGGCGCTCGACATGGGCGCATTGATTGCTGGTGCGAAATATCGCGGTGAGTTCGAGGAGCGCCTGAAAGCTGTCCTGAACGAAGTTCAGGCGGAAAATGGTGGGATCATCCTTTTCATCGACGAGATGCACACGCTTGTGGGTGCAGGCAAGGCAGATGGCGCGATGGATGCGTCTAACCTTCTGAAGCCTGCTCTAGCACGCGGTGAACTTCATTGCGTTGGTGCGACCACACTTGATGAGTATCGCAAGCATGTTGAGAAAGATCCGGCACTTGCCCGTCGTTTCCAGCCGGTCATGGTTGACGAGCCGACGGTCGAGGATACGATTTCGATTTTGCGCGGCCTGAAGGAAAAATACGAGCAGCATCACAAGGTCCGCATCTCGGATTCGGCTCTTGTCGCCGCTGCTACGCTTTCGAACCGCTACATCACCGATCGATTCCTGCCGGACAAGGCTATCGACCTTATGGATGAGGCTGCATCGCGTCTGCGTATGCAGGTGGATTCCAAGCCAGAAGAACTCGATGAGCTTGATCGCCGCATCATCCAGCTGAAGATCGAGCGCGAGGCGCTGAAGCAGGAGACTGACCAATCGTCTGCGGATCGTCTGAGAAAGCTCGAGGATGAACTCGCCGACACGGAAGAAAAAGCTGACGCCTTGACTGCCCGTTGGCAGGCCGAAAAACAGAAGCTCGGCCACGCGGCTGATCTGAAGAAGCGCCTGGAAGAGGCTCGTAACGACTTGGCGATCGCTCAGCGCAATGGCCAGTTCCAGCGCGCTGGCGAGTTGACGTACGGCATCATTCCGGGTCTCGAGAAGGAACTGTCGGCAGCGGAAACCCGTGACGCCAACGGTGCTGGTTCGATGGTGCAGGAAGTGGTGACGGCGGATAATATCGCCCACGTCGTTTCTCGCTGGACCGGCATTCCGGTCGACAAGATGCTGGAAGGTCAGCGTGAAAAGCTTCTTCGGATGGAAGATGAACTCGCGCAGTCGGTTGTCGGGCAGGGTGAAGCTGTTCAGGCCGTTTCCAAGGCCGTTCGCCGTTCGCGTGCCGGTCTCCAGGATCCTAATCGTCCGATCGGCTCCTTCATCTTCCTTGGACCAACCGGTGTGGGAAAGACCGAGCTGACTAAGGCTCTGGCTCGCTTCCTGTTTGACGACGAAACCGCGATGGTTCGCCTGGATATGTCGGAATATATGGAGAAGCACTCCGTTGCACGGCTGATCGGCGCACCTCCAGGCTATGTCGGCTACGAGGAAGGCGGAGCGCTGACGGAAGCCATTCGTCGCAGACCCTATCAGGTCGTTCTGTTTGACGAGATCGAAAAAGCGCATCCGGACGTGTTCAACGTTCTGTTGCAGGTACTGGACGATGGCCGTCTAACCGATGGTCAGGGCCGTACTGTCGATTTCAAGAACACCATCATCATCATGACCTCGAACCTTGGTTCTGAATTCATGACACAGATGGGCGACAATGACGATGTAGACTCCGTCCGCGAGTTGGTGATGGAACGCGTTCGGTCCCATTTCCGGCCTGAGTTCCTGAACCGCATCGACGATATCATCCTCTTCCATCGCCTGCGGCGTGATGAAATGGGTGCCATCGTGGATATCCAGCTTAAGCGTCTTCTGTCGCTGCTTGGCGAGCGCAAGATCGATCTGCAACTGGACGAGGATGCCCGCAATTGGCTTGCCAACAAGGGTTATGACCCTGCTTACGGCGCGCGGCCGCTGAAGCGGGTGATCCAGAAGGCTGTCCAGGACAGGCTTGCCGAGATGATCCTCGGCGGAGAAATTCCTGACGGTTCTCGCGTCAAGGTTACGTCCGGCACGGATCGCCTGCTCTTCAAGGTTAAACCGTTGAAGGACCAGGTTGAAGCCGATACCGCTGACGCGGCATAAAACGAAAAGGGCTCCGGAGACGGAGCCCTTTTTCATTCAGGACGTCGTCCGACAGATTAAGCCGTTAGCGGCTAGCCACCTGATTGGGTTTGTCCTCGATGTTGAGAAGATTGTCGATCCGCTTTCTCTCATCGGAGAACCTAGCCAGTGCGTCGCCCGAGAGCGACTTGCCGCCGGGGAGGCGAACCTTCATCGCATCGACCTTGGTGCCGTTGACGATAAGCTCATAGTGCAGGTGCGCGCCGGTCGAAAGGCCGGTGGAGCCAACATAACCGATCACCTGCCCCTGCCTCACTTTCGCGCCTTCGGTCACCCCGCGAGCAATCGCGCTCTGATGATTGTAGGAGGACACGTAACCATTGGCGTGACGCAAAAGGGTCTGGTTTCCATAACCGGAAGCCCAACCTGCTTTTTCCACCACACCGTTGCCGGTTGCGATGATCGGTGTGCCGCGCGGTGCAGCCCAGTCCGTGCCGGTATGCATACGGCTGAACTTCAGAACGGGGTGACGGCGCATGCCGAAACCCGAGGTCATGCGGCCATTCGGAACCGGGTTGCGCAACAGAAACTGTCGGATGCTCTTCCCGTTTTCATCGAAATAGTCGACGCTGTTGTCGTCAGGGTTCTGAAAACGGTAAAACCGTGTCTCGTTATCACCGAACTTGGCATTCACATAAAGAAGCTCGGATTTGTCGGTTGCTTTGCCATCCGTGTCTTCAACGGAGAAAAAGGCTTCCAGCGTATCTGTCGGCTTGAGCTGCGCCTGGAAATCGACGCTGCTGGCAAGAAGCTTGACGAGCTGCGAGACCATGCTCTGGTTCATGCCATAGGCAAGCGCGGCGCGATATACGCCATCATAAACGCTCGGCAGATCGCGCCCGGCAGCCGGGGCAGGGGTGCTGTCGAAAGCCGTCGCAACGGCATCAAGTTTTGGGGGTTCGCTTGCCTTGATGAAGCGCTTCTTGTCGTCGACGGCCATGGTGACCATGTGTCGGCCTTTTCGATAAAGGCTGACACGGACTATATCGCTCTTTTCATCCTCTTGCAGAACGCCCACACGCAGCACATCACCGCTCTCAACGTTCTGCGACCTAATTTCGGGTGCAAGCAGACCGGCGATTTCGGAAGCCTGCGCTTTCGAATAACCGGCCCCGAACAGAGCATCCTGGATGGACTCGGCCTGGCGCGCGGGAATGACGTCGTCGGCATATTCCTTGATTGGCGCGGAGGGTGATTGTGGTGTCGACACCGACATGTTCTGCTCTACGACGCGTGCCGCAAGTCCAGCCGTAATGTCGACATCACCTTCGTCATCGTCGAAACGACGCGGGTCGATATAATAGAGAGCCGCAAGCTGCTCGTTTCCGTCCGTTAGGATCGAACCATTCGAACGGACCGCTTCTTCAACCTCATCAAAACTCAATGACCCTGCAAAAGCATATTTGGAATGCTGCGTCGGGAAGGCGACCGTCTTAAGGCTGACCTCGGATTCCACTTCGGACCCGTAGATCGTGCCAGTACGGCTGGCAGGCGGAATGGCTGCGCCATTGTCATCATTGCTTGCGAAGATATTGAGCGGGTCAAAAGCCGGATAGTCGTCCTGTTTCGCGTAATTCGACGCGAGCGGGATTTTGACATGCGAGAAGGGTACCTTGCGGACCACTTCCTTGTCGCCGTCATGAATGACGGTCGAGACTTCCATGATGGAGCGATCCGAGGGACGCGCGGCAATATTGGGTGCGAGAAGGCGAACGCCACGGCGGGCGGCTTCTGTGGCATTGTTGCCCATGTCGGCGCGCG